>NZ_JBFTMT010000001.1:0-300115 GCF_056397105.1 Microbacterium sp. 05N427 | reverse complement strand
GGTCTCGGGACGGAGGTTCGGTCTCGCGGGCAGCACACGGGGCCGGGCAGCACTCAGGCGGCGGTCGCGATCCAGAGGCGGCCGGATCCGGTGACCTGCACGTCGGCAGCACGGGTGGCGAACACCGCGGCGCCGCGCGGGACGTCGGCGGTCGCGCCATCGGCGGTCGCGCGATCGGCGGTCACGCCATCGGCGGTCGTGCCATCGGCGGACAGCGTGAAGGATCCGTCCGTGGTGATCGCGATCGACGGACCGGCGAGCGAGATCGCGGCGTCGCCGGTGATCGCGAGCAGCTCGAACGGCACGTCGGCACCCGAGGCGTGGATGCGCGGGCGGTAGCTGCGCACGTTCTCGGCGACCTCGACGGGCACCAGGTGGTCGTCCTCCGACGCCGTGAACGTCAGCACCCGCTCGAGCTCGGCGGTGTCGACGTGCTTGGGGGTGAGCCCGCCGCGCAGCACGTTGTCGCTCGGGCCCATGAGCTCGACGCCGGCTCCGCGCAGGTAGGCGTGGATGTTGCCTGCGGGCAGCCAGAGCGACTCCCCATCGGCGAGCACGACGTGGCGAAGCATGAGCGCGACCGCGATGCCGGGGTCGCCCGGATACGTTTCGGCGAGGCGCGTGATCAGCTCGAAGCGGTCGTCGCCGGAGGCCGCGGCCACGAGCGCGGCGACGGCGAGGTCCACGCCCGCGCCGCCGGCCAGCAGCCAGGAGAACCCGGCGCGCAGCCCGTCCTGCGCGCTCAGCTCTTCGCGCCAGGGAGCGAGGGCGTCGGATCCGGAGCGTGCGGCCAGGGCATCGACGTCGGCGAGGACCTCGGCGAGGGGCCGGAAGCCGCACAGCGCTTCGAAGCCGTCCTCGAGGGCGACGATCAGCTCGGGCTTGGCATAGGGATCCTTGTAGTTGCGGTGCGCGGCGGTGAGCGGCACGCCACGCAGGTTCTCGTCGGCGAACCCGGCCTCGGCCTGCGCCGGCGTCGGGTGCGCCTGCAGCGAGAGCGGGCCACCCGACACGAGGATCTTGAGCAGGAACGGCAGCTTCGCCCCGCTCTGCCGCTCCCAGTCGAGGAGCGTAGGCCAGGGGGCGCCGTCCGTCGTCCGGGCCGGGGATCCGGGGTGCGCGCCCAGCCACAGCTCGGCCTCGGGACCGCCGCTGCCCGCCGTGCCGAGCACGCCGGCGACGCCGTCGACGCGACCCCAGGCGTAGTCGCGCGGCTCGTTGCCGATGGGGACGAAAAGCGGTCGGGAGGGTGCGCTCATCCTGCCAGCGTAGCGAGGGCGCCCGGCCGCCCCGCACGCCCGCCCGCGTCGCCCGCCGCGCCGTGTCCACCCCTCCCCCCGCGCGAGAAACCAGATCCAGCATGAGACCTACCCGCAGACGTGGTGTCTCATGCTGGAAGTGGTTTCTCACGGATCCGCACCACGGATCCGCGCTCCGGATCCGGATCCGGCACTCCCCGAATGCGCCGGGACCGACGAAGATGGCTCCATGAGCCAGCCCCGTGCCGCGACCGCGGCGACCTCCGCGATCCGTGCCGCCCGCGACCTGCTGCTCGCGCACGCGACCGACTACGCCGGTGCCCGCAACTCGTTCCGCTGGCCCGAGCTGGGCGAGTTCAACTTCGCGCTGGAGTGGTTCGACGTGGTGGCGGGCGAGACGCCGAACCGGCCGGCGGTGCAGATCGTCTCCGCCGACCTCTCCAGCCGCAGCTGGTCGTACGGCGAACTCGCACGGCGCTCGAACCAGGTCGCGAACTGGCTGCACGCACTCGGGATCCGCCGCGGCGACCACGTGATCGTGATGCTCGGCAACACGATCGATCTGTGGGAGACGATGCTCGGCCTCGCCAAGGTGGGAGCGGTCGCGATCCCCACCTCGACGCTGCTCTCCCCCGCCGACCTCGCCTATCGCGCGGAGAAGGGCGAGGCGCGCGCGGTCGTGACGCTCGGTGCGCTCGCCGACCGCGTGGCGGAGCTGCCGGCCTCGATCCTGCGGATCGCCGTGCCCGAGAGTGCGGGCGCCGCAGCCCCGGAGGGCTGGCACGACTTCGCGGGATCGAACGAGGCCCCGGACGAGTTCGAGCCCGACGGCCCGACTCCGGCCGGCGACACCAGCCTGCTGTACTTCACCTCCGGCACGACCAGCCGGCCCAAGCTCGTGCAGCACACGCACGTGTCGTATCCGGTCGGGCACCTGTCGACCATGTGGTGGCTGGGCGTGCGAGAGGACGATGTGCACCTGAACATCTCCTCGCCGGGCTGGGCGAAGCACGCCTGGTCGAGCTTCTACTCGCCGTTCCTCGCCGAGGCCACCGTGTTCGTCTACAACTACGACCGCTTCGACGCGAACACCCTCATGGAGGTCATGGATACGCACCGCGTGACCACCTTCTGCGCCCCGCCGACCGTGTGGCGCATGCTGATCCAGGCCGATCTGGGCCGGCTGCCGCACCCGCCGCGCGAACTCGTCGGCGCCGGCGAGCCGCTCAATCCGGAGGTCATCGGCCGGGTGCGCCAGGCGTGGGGCGGCACGATCCGCGACGGCTTCGGGCAGACCGAGATGACCGCGTGCGTGGGCAACTCGCCGGGACAGGTCGTGAAGGACGGATCCATGGGCCGTCCGCTGCCGGGCTATCCGGTGGTGCTCGTGGATCCGGTCACCGGCGCACGCATCGACGGTGACGCCGAGGGAGGCGCCGAGGGCGAGATCTGCCTCGACCTCGCAGCGAGTCCGCTCGGGCTGATGGCCGGGTACTACGCGGATCCGGAGGCCACCGCGCGATCGCGCGAGGGCGGCTTCCACCACACGGGCGACATCGCGACCCGCGATTCCGAGGGGTACCTGACCTATGTCGGCCGCGCGGACGACGTGTTCAAGGCCTCCGACTACAAGATCTCGCCGTTCGAGCTCGAGTCGGTGCTCCTGGAGCACCCGGACGTCATGGAGGCGGCCGTCGTGCCCAGCCCAGATCCCACCCGCCTCGCTGTGCCGAAGGCGTATGTGCTGCTGACCGCGTCGGCGCACGAGGACCTCAGCGCGACCGCAGGCTCGATCTTCGCCCACGCGCGCAGCCAGCTCTCCCCGCACCTGTGGG
The DNA here is from genome assembly GCF_056397105.1 of Microbacterium sp. 05N427. Lineage (NCBI taxonomy): Bacteria > Bacillati > Actinomycetota > Actinomycetes > Micrococcales > Microbacteriaceae > Microbacterium > Microbacterium sp. 05N427. The sequence continues at coordinate 297,021 of NZ_JBFTMT010000001.1, read as the reverse complement.
TGCGGATCATCGAATTCGTGCCGGAGCTGCCGAAGACCATCTCGGGCAAGATCCGCCGGGTGGATCTGCGGGCTCGCGAGGCCGAGCGCGTCTCGAGCGGCGACGAGTCGGGCCAGCACCACGACCGCGACCACCGCTGACTCGCTCCCGGCTGCCCGGCGCTCGGCGTTTGTTCGGGCCGCTCCGCGCTCCCCAGGTCGCGATTTCTGCCGTTCCCGGGGGTCCGGAGCGGCAGATTTCGCGACCTGAACGCCCGAAGGAACAGAGGAGAGGGCAGCGGTCAGCGCGCGTCGTACTCGGCGCGGGACTGCTCGATCGTGGAGTGGTTCGCGATCGCCCACTGCGCGATCGTGTGCGCGATCTCGACGAACGTGGCGCCGAGGGCCGTGAGCCGGTACTCGACGCGCGGCGGGACCTGGGCGTACGCGGTGCGGATCACGAGTCCGTCGCGCTCGAGCTGGCGCAGCGTCAGCGTGAGCATGCGCTGCGAGATCCCCGGGATGTGACGGAGCAGGTCGCTGAACCGCAAGACATCGTCGCCGAGCGTCGCGACCACGAGCACCGACCATTTGTCGCCCACACGGTCGAGCACCTCGCGGATCAGGCGGCCCGCCTCCGGACCACCCGGACGCCCCTCGCAGGAGCGCTCGTACTCGGCGAGGCCGGAGGGAGCGGGCGCCGAAGCGGCGACCCCGGAAGCGGGAGCGGGCGCTGACCCCGCGGGCCCGGTCACGGTTCTCCCGCTGTGCGCCGGTGACACCGGTGTTCCTTTTGCGCGCGTCTCCACCATGCCCCATTCTTTACTTACTGATCGTAACAAGGTGACGATCGATAACAATAAGGAACGTCATGCTGATCGCCCTCTGGATCGTCAACGCGCTGCTCACCCTCGCCATGCTGGGCGGCGGCGGCATGAAGCTGATCACCCCGAAGCCGGTGCTCGCCGAGCGCGGGATGGCGTGGACGGACGACTTCTCCGCAGGCTCGATCAAGGCGATCGCCGCGCTCGAGGTCGTCGGCGCCGTCGGCCTGATCCTGCCGCTCGCGACCGGGATCGCCCCGATCCTCACTCCCCTCGCCGGCACAGGTCTCGCCGTCATCATGCTCGGCGCTGTCGTCGTGCACCTGCGCCGCAAGGAGCCGGCCGCCCCGGCCGTCGTCCTCGCCGCGCTGGCCGTGGCGAGCGCGGTGCTGGGCTTCCTCGCCGTTCGCTGACCCCGGCGGCAGCGGGGCCGGATCCGGTTCGGGTCGCATTATCTGCTGTTCCCGGCCGCCGGAACAGCAGTTCTTGCGACCTGAACGCCCGAAAGCCGGTCAGAAGTCGGCGATGACGATCCGGCCCATCTGCATCAGGTGCTCGTAGGCGTCCGGGCGCTGCATCAGCTCGGCCATGTTCGCCGGGACGATCTGCCAGCTCAGCCCGAAGCGGTCCACGAGCCACCCGCACTGCTCGGCGTCGGGCACGACGCTGAGGGCGTCCCAGATCCGGTCGATCTCCTCCTGCCCGTCGCAGTCGATCTGCAGGGACAACCCCGGGGTGAACGTGAAATCCCTGTCGACGGGAGAATCGAAGGCGGCGAAGCGCTGACCGGCGAGCAGGAACTCGGAGTACCGGATCGGCTCGTCGACGTGCGAGGGCTCCGTCACCGTGTACTCGACCTGTCGGGTGATCCCCGACGGCGGCAGCAGCTCGCCGTACAGCGCGATCGCCTCTTGCGACTTGTTCCGCACGGGCCCGCCGAACACGAGCATCGGGGTGATCAGCGGCGCGGGCTCCGCGTCGCGGTCCATCAGCTTCAGCTGCCAGCTCACGCCGTAGCGATCCTCGACCCAGCCGTACAGGCCGCTGAACATGTACTCCCCGATGTCCATCAGCACGAGGCCGTCCTCGCCGAGCCTGGTCCAGGTGCGGTTGATCCAGGCGCGCGCGGCATCCTCGTCGCTGAAGCGGTGCGGATCCACACTCACCAGGAAGGAGGTCGCCGGGTTCGGCACGAACTCCGACCCTGCATTGATGAGAGTGATCCGGTAGCCGTCGATCGACACGTCCACGGTGAGCGGCTGCCCGGCGAACGAGCGCTGGAACTCCGGCAGCCCGTCGGTGGGATAGCGCGCGACGACCCGCGAAGTGGTGCGGTCGAACACCGAGGCGTAGAAGACCCCCGCCTCCTCGGCAGCCTGGTCGCACCAGACGTTGGGGATGATCCGCTGAGTCATGTGGGGAAGCTCCTCGCGCGCCGATGGTCCCCCCAGGAACTCCAGAGTGCGCGACCGCGCGCTCTCACCGCAAGCGCACGGAGGAGATCCGTCGCATGATGCCGCCTTGACGCGACCCACTGCGGCGGTCTCCGCCGGATCCGCACCGCGACGTGGCCGTCAGCGGCGCGGCATCAGCAGCGCGGCATCAGCAGCGCGGCATCAGCGGCGCCCGACCTTGAGGCGCGACCTCGCCTTGATCACCGGCACCGGCGCGGTGATGACCGCGTCGACGACCATGGAACCGTCGGTGGGGCCGACCACGGCGATCGCCGTCGTCGGAGTGACCTCGATCGGATCCACGGGCATCCGTGCCAGCGCGCGGTGCGCCTTCACGTATGCGGGGATGAGGAGCGCCGCGGCGCCCAGCCACGCGAGCGGGTTGCTCAGCGCGACGCCGGGGTAGCCGATGAGGGCGCCCAGCACGACCGCCGCGGCCACGCGCATCACCAGCTCGATCACGCCGGTGACCGTCGGGATCAGCGTGTGCCCGAGCCCCTGCAGCACCCCGCGCAGCACGAACAGCACGCCGAGCGCGGTGTAGCTGAGTCCGTTGATCAGCAGCATGAGCGCGGCGAGCCGCACGACCTCGTCGGATCCGTCGCCGATGAACACGCGCACCATCGAGGATCCGAACAGCACCAGCAGGGCGCCGAGCACGACCGCGGTGACGACGGCCATCCAGATCGCCTGCGTGACGCCTCGGCGGATGCGGTCAGGCCGGCGTCCGCCCAGGTTCTGCGCGGCGTACATCGAGGCGGCGAGGCCGATCGAGGAGAGGAACGCGACCGCGATGCTGTCCACGCGGGAGGCGGTCGTGTAGGCGGCGACCGCATTCGGGCCGAGCACGTTCAGCGCGACCTGCACCGTGATCGTGCCGATCGCGATGATCGAGGCCTGGAAGCCCATCGGAAGACCGAGGCGCAGGTGCTGGACGATGTCGTCGCGGGTGACCCTCCAGTCCGCACGGTGCACGTGCAGCACCGGGAGTTTGCGCCAGACGTATACGAGGCACAGCACGACAGAGACGCCCTGCGCGACGACGGTCGCCCAGGCCGCTCCCGCGACACCCCACTCGAAGGTGCCGACCATGAGGATCACGAGCACGATGTTGAGCGCGCACGAGACGGTGAGGAACACGAGCGGGGTGCGGGAGTCGCCGATCGATCGGATCACCGCGGAGAGGTAGTTGAAGAACATCACGGTGCTGCCGCCGATGAAGGTGACCTGCGTGAACACCGTCGCCTCCGGCATGAGCACCTCGGGCGTCCGCAGCAGGGCGAGCAGCCGCGCGGTCACGAGCGGGGCGCCGACCGAGATGATGACGCTCGTGGCGGCGGTCAGCAGCGTGCCCGTGGCGACGGACCGGCGCACGGCCGCGTGGTCGCCCGCGCCGAACGCCTGCGCGGTCGGGATCGCGAAGCCGCTGCTGAGCCCCCACGCGAAGCCGATCAGCAGGAAGATCAGGCTGCCCGTGGCGCCGACGGCCGCGAGCGAATCGACGCCGAGGTGGCGGCCGACGACGATCGCATCGGCGAACTGATAGAGCTGCTGGACGACGTTGCCGATCAGCAGGGGGACGGCAAAGGCAAGGATGACGCGCCAGGGGCGTCCGGTGGTGAGGGGCGTGGCCATGAGTGCTCTTCGGGGGACGGAGGTGAGCGGAACCGAGCAATCCTATCGAATCGATTCGAGCATGTCGATCCAATCATCGGATCTTTCTGCCGCACCCGAGTGCAGAGGACGACCGATTCGCATCGGCCGTCCTCTGCCTGAGCCAGCCGTCAGCGCCCCACGTAGGAGATCTGGTCCGGGTTGTAGCGATCGCCGGCCACGCCGAGACGCGAGGCCAGGGAGTCGAGATCCGCGCGCTCGTCGGCGGACAGCGCCACGGCGGTGGATCCGGCGTTCTCGGCGATGCGGGCCGTGCGCCGGGTGCCGGGAATCGGCACGATCCACGGTTCCTGAGCGAGCAGCCATGCCAGCGCGATCTGCCCGGGCGTCGCGCCCCTCGCGGCGGCGAGCGCGGCGACGTGGTCGACGAGACGCTGGTTCTCGCCGCGGTTGTCGGCGGTGTACCGCGGGATCGTCGCACGGATGTCGCCGTCGGCGAACGACGTCTCCGCCGTGACCGTCCCGGTCAGGAAACCCTTGCCGAGGGGACTGAACGGCACGAAGCCGATCCCGAGTTCGGCAAGCGCGGGCAGTACCTCCGCCTCCGGATCCCGCGTCCACAGCGAGTATTCGCTCTGCACGGCGGTCACCGGGAACACGGCGTGCGCACGACGGATGGTCGCGGCGGACGCCTCCGACATGCCGAAGTGGCGCACCTTGCCCTCGCGCACGAGCTCGCCCACCGTCCCTGCGACGTCTTCGATCGGCACCGACGGATCCACCCTGTGCTGGTAGAAGAGGTCGATGACATCCGTGCGCAGCCGTCGGAGCGAGGCCTCCGCGACACGGCGGATCTGCTCCGGGCGGCTGTCCACCCCCGTGTAGCGACCGTCCTCCTCGATGTGCCAGCCGAACTTCGTGGCGATCACGACCTCGTCCCTGACGGGCTCGAGCGCTTCGCCGACGAGCTCCTCGTTGACGTAAGGGCCGTAGACCTCTGCGGTGTCGATGAACGTCACGCCCTGCTCGAGCGCCGAGCGCAGCACGCCGATCATGTCGTCCCGGCTGCCCGGGTTCGGTCCATAGCTCTGCGACATCCCCATCGCCCCGAGGCCGATCGCCGAGACCGCGAGGCCTGTGCCGTCGATGCCGTGTCCGAGTGTGCGCGTGTGCATGCGCGTCTCCTTCCGTCGCGGATCCGGTCCGCGCGATCGCAGCCGGTGCGTCCTGCGCCCCGGTGCTTCCGGGACTGCTCCAGTCGACTCCTGATTCGCCGCCGGCACCAGACCCGGATGTTCCGGGTACTGCCAGTGCCTGGCACCGCGGGGTCGCGGCGGCGTACGGTCGAGGCATGGACGAGCGCGCGAGGGACGCCAGGGCCGAGGTGCAGGACTTCCTCACCTCGCGTCGCGCACGCCTCTCCCCCGAAGACGCGGGCCTCCCCGCCTTTGGCCGGTTCCGGCGGGTCCCTGGCCTGCGCCGCGAGGAGGTCGCGCTGCTGGCCGGGGTGAGCGTCGACTACTACATCCGCATCGAGCGCGGCGACCTCGCCCGCGCCTCGGACGCCGTGCTGGGCGCGATCGCGATGGCTCTGCAACTGGACGAGGCCGAGACCGCGCACCTGTTCGACCTCGCCCGAGGCGCGGATCGCGCGGCCCGCACGGCACCTGCCCTGCGGCCGCGCGCCGCAGCACTCCGGCCCAGCGTGCTGCGATTGCTCGACGCGATCGTCGACGCACCGGCGATCGTGCGCGGCGGCGGCTTCGACTACCTCGGCGCCAACCGGCTGGGACGCGCGCTGTACGCGCCGCTGTTCGCGCACGCCGCACCGAACAGCCTGCGTTTCGCGTTCCTCGATCCTGCGGCACGCACGTTCTACCGGGAGTGGGATCAGGTGGTGCAGGACCTCGTCGCCACCCTGCATGCCGAGGTCGGCAGGCATCCCGGGGATCCGGCGCTCGCCTCGATCGTCACCGAGCTCTCGGGCTGCTCCGAAGAATTCCGCACCCTCTGGGCGGCGCACAACGTGCGGTTCCACCGCACCGGGGTCAAGCGCCTGCACCACCCTGTCGTCGGCGATCTGGACCTCACGTTCGAGGGCCTCGACCTGTCCGCCGACCCGGGCGTGATGATGGCCGTCTACACCGCCGAGCCCGGATCCGGATCCGCAGACGCGTTGCGAATGCTCGCCAGCTGGGCAGCGACCGACGAGGAGGAGAGGCTCCGCGCAGGGCACTGACTCCGGGGGAACCGCCCCCGGGGCCCGTACTGCGACGCACCATGTCCCCTTTTCGGCTGCCGAATCCCGGTTTTCCGAGCCAGAAGTGGGACATGGTGCAGCCAGAAGTGGGACATGGTGCAGCCAGAAGTGGGACACGGTGGGCAGCGCTGCACGGTCCGCGGTCGGCGGTCCGCGGTCGGACCTGGGCGCACCCGAGGGAGCTTCAGCGCGCGTTCGGGCGGTCGCTGAAGCCGCGGTGCACGTCGGGGTCGATGCCGTGCGCTGCGGCCAGGCGGGAGACCAGGGCGGCGAACGCCTCGCGCTCCGCCGGATCGAGCGGCCCGAGGACGTCGGCGTTCTGCTGCTCGGCCGCCGCGCGCAGCCCTTGGAGCGCAGCCCGGCCGGCGTCGGTGAGATCGAGCCGGTGATGCCGGCGGTCGTCGGGGTCGCGGGTGCGGGAGACGAATCCCGCGTTCTCGAGCGCGTCGACGAGCACCACGACGCGGCTGGGCACCGCACCGAGCCGGTCGGCGAGCGCACGCTGACTGAGTCCGGGATTGCGCGCCAGGATGCGCAGCGCACCGGCGGTCGCCGGCGTGAGACCGGCCGGCTTGACGAGTTCGGCGAAGCGTGCGGCCGCGAACGATCCGAGCTGGGAGAGGAGGAAGCCCGTGCGCTCGGGTCGGCGGGGGGTGTCCATCACCACAGCATAGTCCCTTGACAGAATGATTCATAGCATGCATCGTTTTCTACATGACCGAATTTTCACAGCGCTCCCGCCGTCCCGGCGGTCCTCCCTTGGGCCCGCTCGCGATCGTGACCTTCGCGCTCACGATCGCCGGCGTCGTCACCCTCCTCGCGGGGGCGGAATCCGCTCCAGCGCCGTTCGCTCCCGCCGCGGATGTCGCGGCCTGGTACGCGGCGCATGCCCTGCCGATCCGCATCTCGGCGACCCTGCAGCTCGGCGCGGCCGTGCCGCTGGGTATCCTCGCCGCGTCCGTCTACGCACGGCAGCTCCGGCTCGGCGTGCGGGTGCCGGGGCCGGTGATCGGACTGTACGGCGGCATCGCCGCCTCGCTTCTGCTGCTCCTCTCCGCCCTGGTCACCTGGTCGATCGCCTCCGGAACAGACCCGGCCGATCCGGGCGCAACCGCGGCGCTCGGCCGCCTCGCCTTCGGCCTCGGCGGCGTCGGCTACGCGGTAGGCATGGGCCTGCTGATCGCGGGCGTCGCGGTCCCCGCGTACATCCTGCGGCTGATGCCGCGATGGCTCGCGCTCCTGGGACTCGTCATCGCCGCCGCAGGCGAGGTGTCGTTCCTCTCCCTCGTGCTCGATCCGCTGCAGGCCCTGTTGCCGGTCGTCCGCTTCGGCGGCGGCGCCTGGCTCATCGCCGCCGCGTTCCTCCTCCCCCGGGATCGCCCGCGCCGTGATCCGCGCCTCGTCGCGACAGAGGAGCGATCATGAGCTGCGCGGTCCTGGTCGGCGCGAACGGCGCGATCGGAGAGGCGGTCGCTCGGCGGCTCGTCGTCGAAGGGCGCCGGTTGCTCCTCGTGGCACGTCGGCAGGAGCCACTCGACGCTCTCGCCGCGCAGCTGCGGACGGCGGGGAGCGACGTGACGGTAGGTGCGTTCGATGCCTCGGAGGAGGGCGCACTCGAGGAGTTCCTCGCCCGAGAGGCTGCTGACGGGATCCAGGTCGCCGTCAACAATCTCGGCATCGCGCACCTGCCGCGCCCCCTCAGCGCGATCGACGATGCGGAGCTTGCGCGGGTGCTCACGGTGGATCTCCTGGGGCTGGCGCGGTGCCTGCGCGCCGAACTCGCCGCGATCAGCGACGGCGGGGCCATCGTGAACGTGTCCTCCACCGCGGGCATCGGCGGGGCCCCTGGAATGTCTGCTTATGCCGCCGCCAAGCACGGGGCGGTCGGTCTCACGCGCACGACGGCCCTCGACGAGGCCGCCCGTGGCGTGCGGGTCAACGCGGTCGCCCCCGGTCCGATCGCCTCCGGGCACGTGCTCACCCAGCCGGCCGACGTGCGGGAGCGCATCGGCCGGTTCGTCCCGATGCAGCGGATGGGTCGCCCCGAGGAGGTCGCGGAGGCGATCGCCTGGCTCGCGTCACCGGCCGCCTCGTTCGTCACCGGCGTGGTCCTGCCCGTCGACGGCGGGAAGACCGCCGCAGCCTGACCTCCCGCGACGGGCCCACCACTCATCACCCCGGCGCAGCGGGTCTCCTCGGCGCGCCGATCCCCCCTGCTTGATCCGATCCGAATGGAGAACACTCATGGATCCCCTGTCCCTGCTGCGCGAATTCCTCGTGCTCGTGCACCTCGTGGGCTTCGCGCTGCTGCTCGGCGGCTGGGCGGCCCAGGCCGTGCGCCGCCGCTACGTCACCACCACCCTGTTCCGCGCCGGACTGGGGGTCATGATCGCGTCGGGCCTTCTCCTCGCCATCCCCTTCCCCGCCGGGGTCCACCTGGACTACGTCAAGCTCGGCGTGAAGCTCGTCGTCGCCCTGGCGATCGGCGGTGCCTTCGGCGTCGTCATCACGCGGGAGCGCGCCGGCCGACCGACCGCGGGAGCCTTCTGGACGATCGGGGCGCTTGCAGTGCTGAACGCCGGCATCGCGATCTTCTGGCACGGCGCCTGATCGGCGCACCCCGCCCCGCCCTTGGCGGCCCCGTCTGCGACCCACCATGTCCCCTTTTCGGCTGCTGATTCCGGGTTTTCTGAGCCAGAAGTGGGACATGGTGCAGCTAGAAGTGGGACACGGTAAGTCGTCGCGGGGTCGGCCGCCCGCGGGGTCAGCGGCCCGCGGGGTCAGCGGAAGCGGCGCAGGCGCAGGCTGTTGCCCACCACGAACACACTCGAGAACGCCATCGCGGCGCCGGCCAGCATGGGATTCAGCAGGCCCAGCGCGGCGATCGGGACCGCCGCCACGTTGTACGCGAAGGCCCAGAACAGGTTCGTCTTGATCGTCCCGAGCGTGCGGCGGGAGAGTCGGATCGCGTCGGCCGCGGTACGAAGGTCGCCACGCACGAGCGTGATGTCGCTCGCCTCGATCGCGACGTCGGTGCCCGTGCCCATCGCCATGCCGAGATCGGCCGTCGCGAGCGCCGGGGCGTCGTTCACGCCGTCACCCACCATCGCCACGACGCGCCCCTCCGCCTGCAGCCGAGCGACCACGTCGACCTTGCCCTCGGGGAGCACCTCGGCGATGACGTCGTCGATGCCCACCTCCGCGGCGATCCGGCGGGCGACCGCCTCGTTGTCTCCGGTGAGCAGGATCGGGGTGAGGCCGAGGCGCTTGAGCGCGGCGACGGCTTCGGCGCTCGTGGGCTTCACGGTGTCGGCGATCACGACGACGCCGCGGGCGGATCCGTCCCACCCGACCGCGATGACGGTCTTGCCGCCGGCCTCGGCCTCGGCCTTCGCCGCCGCGACCCGCGGGCTCAGGTGCTGCGACCAGTCCGCGAGCAGGGCCTCTCGACCCACGAGCACGGCACGGCCGTCGACGACGCCCTGCACGCCACGGCCCGGGATGCTCTGGAAGGACTCGACGGTCGGCCCTTCGTCTCGCTCCGCTCGCTCAGGGACCGGAGACAACAGCCCTTCGTCTCGCTCCGCTCGCTCAGGGACCGGAGACAACGGCCCTTCGTCTCGCTCCGCTCGCTCAGGGACCGGAGCAGCGGCCGCCGCGCGCGCAACAGCCTGCGCGATCGGGTGCTCGGACGCGCTCTCGATGGCGCCGGCGAGGCGCAGCAGCTCGGCGGGATCCGTGCCGTCCTCGGCGATGACGTCGGTGACCTCCATGCGGCCGCTCGTCACCGTGCCGGTCTTGTCGAGCACGATCGTGTCGACCTTGCGGGTGGACTCCAGCACCTCAGGCCCCTTGATCAGGATCCCGAGCTGCGCCCCGCGGCCGGTGCCCACGAGCAGCGCCGTCGGGGTGGCGAGGCCGAGCGCGCACGGGCACGCGATCACGAGCACGGCGACCGCGGCGGTGAAGGCCGCCGTCGCAGGGAATCCTGCGACGAGCCAGGCCCCGAGGGTCACCACGGCGATCGCGATCACGATCGGCACGAACACTCCGCTGATCCGGTCGGCGAGGCGCTGCACCTCGGCCTTGCCGGTCTGCGCGTCCTCGACGAGGCGCGCCATCTGCGCGAGCTGCGTGTCGGATCCGATCCGCGTCGCACGCACCACGAGGCGTCCGCCCGCGTTGACCGTCGCTCCGGCCACGACGTCGCCCGCGCCGACCTCGACCGGCACGGATTCGCCGGTGAGCATCGAGGCGTCGACGGCCGAGGTCCCGGCGACGACGATGCCGTCGGTGGCGATCTTCTCGCCCGGCCTCACCACGAACTCGTCGCCGACGACGAGCTGCGCGATCGGGATCCGCACCTCTTCGGTCCGCGAACCGGCCTCGGCCCCTGAGCCGGCGACGGTCCCTGAGCCCGTCGAAGGGCGGAGGACCGCCACGTCCTTGGCGCCGAGCTCGAGCAGCGCTCGCAGCGCCGCCCCCGCACGCCGCTTGGAGCGCTTCTCGAAGTACCGACCCGCCAGGATGAACACGGTCACGCCCGCGCCCACCTCGAGGTAGATGTTGCTGCTGCCGTCACCGGCCTGCAGCACGAACGAGAACTCGTGCCTCATGCCGGACATGCCGGCGGTGCCGAAGAACAGGGCGTACAGCGACCAGCCGAACGCGGCGAGCGTACCCATCGAGATGAGCGTGTCCATGGTCGCTGCGCCGTGGCGCAGGTTCAGCCACGCAGCGCGGTGGAACGGCCAGGCGCCCCATACGATCACGGGCGCGGCGAGCGCGAGCGAGGCCCACTGCCAGTTCGGGAACTGCAGCGCGGGGATCATCGCCATCGCGATGACGGGCACGGCCAGCACCGTGCTGATGACGAGCCTGGTGCGCAGGGAGATCAGCTCCGGGTCGACGGATTCCGTCGCCGGCGCACCCGATCCGTCCGAGAGCGCTTCGGCGACCGGCGGCGCGGGAAGCGCCGCGGAGTAGCCAATGTCCTCGACCTGTGCGATGAGCAGCGCGGGGTCCAAGCCGTCCGGCAGGTCGACCTTGGCCTTCTCGGTCGCGTAGTTCACGGTGGCCGTGACGCCGTCGATCCTGTTGAGGGTCTTCTCGATGCGGTTCGCGCACGAGGCGCACGTCATCCCACCGATCTCGAGCTCCACGCTGTTCGCACTCATGGGTGCATCTCCTTCCGGGTCGGTCGCGTTCGGGGCGGTCAGTGATCGTGCGGGGTCTTGCCGGCGCCGTGGAGGCCTCGTCGTCCCGTGGTGTTCATCAGGCCCTGACCGCTCGGTACCCGGCCTCGTCGACGGCCGCGAACACGCTGGCGTCGTCGAGAGGTGCGCTCGCCGTGATCGTGAGCGAACCGTCGGCCGCGCTCACCTCGACGGCGTCGACGCCGGCGATCTTGCCGACCTCGCGACGCACCGACATCTCGCAATGCCCGCAGGTCATCCCGGTCACCTGGTACTCGGTCGTGGTCATGTCGTCTCCTTCGATCGATACCCCGTCCGGGTATCCGATATCGACAACCATATACCCCCTGGGGGTATTCCGCACGCGTCGAAGAAGTTCCGTGGCGGCGGAACCGCGGACGAGGAGGTCACGCCAGTGCGTCGCACCGGCGTGCGATCAGTGCAGCGCGCCGTCTGCGTCGACCACGCGCCACGCGTGCAGTCGCACGGCGAGGCCGGACCGGGTCGGTGCGCACACGAAAGGCCCCGCCTCGGCGGAGACCCCGGCCGGGAGCGGCAGCACGCGCACGAGCTGGAGCGGCGCGCCGACGAGTCCGGCGCGCACCGTGAGCGCATCCGCCCCACGGCTCACCCGCACCAGAACGCGGCGGTCCGCCCACTCCGGCACCGGGGCGAGCGACCAGTCCGACATCCCGTCGGTAACGACGGCGCCGACCTGCGGCCGTCCGTCTGCGAACTCGACGCCCGCCTTGATCCAGCGCTCGTCCGAGACGCGCACGAAGACACCCGCCTGGTCGAACTGCTCCGAGAACGCCGCGGTGAACTCCACCTCCACGGCCGTGTCCACATCGAAGGGCGCGAGGAGCGCGTGCTCGCTGTCGTGCACGAAGCCGTACGACGTGATCCGCCAGGCGTCGCTGCCCTCGACAGCCGCGACGACGAGGTCGCCCCGCTCTTCGACGACCCCCGCGGGAGGGTGGGTCCAGCGTCCGTCCGACCAGGCGATGTCCGTCATGACCTCAGGCTACGACCACCGCCGCCGACCGCGCTGGCTCAGGCTCAGGTCGCAGGATCCGCTGCTCCCCGCGTCGGGAGGAGCCGATCCTGCGACCTGAACCACTGGATCGCGACCTGAGGGAGCGGGGGGAAGGGGGGCGGGGGGGGGAAGGGGGGATCCGGGGTGGCGTCAGGACTGCAGGGCCTGCTCCAGATCGGCGAGCAGGTCCGCGGTGTCCTCCAGGCCGACCGAGAGGCGCACGACCTCGACGGGGACGGCGGCCTCGGTGCCCCGCACGGAGGCGTGCGTCATCGCGTCGGGGTAGTTGACGAGGGACTCCACGCCACCGAGCGACTCGGCGAGCTGGAACACGTGCGTCGACTCGGCGAAACGACGTGCGGCCTCACCCGACTCCAGCGCGACCGAGACGATGCCCCCGAAGCCCGACATCTGCCGCGCCGCGAGCTCGTGCCCCTGGTGCGACGGCAGCCCCGGGTAGTAGACGCGGGCGACGCCGGGATGCCCGTCCAGGAACTCGGCCACGGCCTGCGCGTTCTCGTTGTGCTGGCGCATCCGCACCGGCAGCGTCTTGATGCCGCGCGTGGTGAGCCAGGCGTCGAAGGGGCCGGACACGGCGCCCACGGAGAACTGCAGGAAGCGGACCTTCTCCGCGAGGGCGTCGTCACGCAGCACGACCGCCCCGCCGACGACGTCGGAGTGCCCGCCCAGGTACTTCGTGGTGGAGTGCACGACCACGTCGGCGCCGAGTTCGAGCGGACGCTGGAGCGCGGGCGTTGCGAAGGTGTTGTCGACCACGACGACGGATCCGGCCTCGTGCCCGATCGCGGCGAGCGCGGCGATGTCCGAGATGCGCAGCAGCGGGTTCGACGGCGTCTCGACCCACAGCACGCGCGGGGCCCGGGCGGCCACGGCGGTCCGCACCGCGTCGGTGTCGCTCATGTCGACCACCTGCACGGTCACGCCCCAGGCGCCGAGCACCCGGGAGATGAGCCGGAACGTGCCGCCGTAGACGTCGTTGCCGAGCAGCACGTGGTCGCCCGGCTGCAGGATCGCGCGCAGCAGGGTGTCCTCCGCGGCGAGGCCCGAGGCGAAGGAGTAGGCGTGTGTGCCGCCCTCGAGCGCGGCGAGCTGCGCCTGCAGGGCATCCCGGGTCGGGTTACCGCTGCGGCCGTACTCGTAGCCCTGGCGGAGCCCCCCGATCCCGTCCTGCACGAAGGTCGTGGACAGGTGCAGCGGCGGGATCACCGCCCCCGTGTACGGGTCGGCGGCCTGGCCCGCGTGGATCGCAGCGGTGGCGGTCTTGTCGGTCTCGATGGTCATGGTCGGATCCTCCTGGTCAGTCGTTCGCGCCGGCCGCGGGGCCGGTCTGGTCGGTCGTTGCGGATGGGGCGTCCGGCACGTCGAAGCCGTGCGCGGTCATCCAGCCGTCGTCGTAGAGCTTGTCGAGATAGCCGCGGCCGTGGTCGGGCAGCAGCACGACGACCACGTCGTTCTCCCCCAGCCGCTCCGCGACGCGCAGCGCGGCCACCACGGCCATACCGCTGGAGCCGCCGACGAGCAGTCCCTCCTCGCGGGCGAGACGACGGGTCATCGCGAACGACTCCGCATCGGAGATCCGCTCATAGTCATCGACCACGGCGGGATCGAACGTGGACGGCAGGAAATCCTCGCCCACTCCCTCGACGAGGTAGGAGTGGATCTCGCCGCCGGAGTAGATGGATCCCTCCGGATCCGCGCCGATCACCCGTACCCGGCCCTCGCTGACCTCCTTGAGGTAGCGCCCGGTGCCGCTGATCGTGCCGCCCGTTCCGATGCCCGCGACGAAGTGCGTGACCCGGCCGTCGGTGTCGGCCCAGATCTCGGGGCCGGTGGACTCGTAGTGCCCGCGCGGACCGTTCTGGTTGGCGAACTGGTTCGGGTTGAAGGCTCCTGGGATATCCCGAGCGAGCCGTGCGGCGACCGAGTAGTACGACTCGGGGTGTTCTGGCGGCACCGAGGTCGGCGTCACGACGACCTCGGCACCGTAGGCGCGGAGGGTTGCGACCTTGGGCCCGTCGAACTTGTCCGGCACGACGAACACCATGCGGTACCCGCGCTGCAGCGCGATCAGCGCCAGGCCGACCCCGGTGTTGCCGCTCGTGGCCTCGACGATCGTGCCGCCGGGCCGGAGCAGCCCGTCGCGTTCGGCGGCATCGACGATGGACCGGGCGATGCGGTCCTTCGCGGATCCGCCGGGGTTGAAGTACTCGACCTTGGCGAGCACGGTCGCACGGATCGGCCCGCGGCCGGCGGCCCCGCCGACGACGGAGGAGAGACGGATGAGGGGCGTTGCGCCGACGAGATCGGCGACGTGGCTGGCGTAGCGCACGGGAGGTGTCCTGAACGGTCGTCGCGCGTGGGGCGCGGGCTGTCTGTGGTCGTCGAAGGAGCGCGGATCGCGCTCAGAGACAACAACGACAGGTCAGGGCCACGCTGTCAACCTAACACCCCTGGCTGCAGGTTTCACTCCAGCAGAGTGAAACCTGACTCGTAGCGGGTCTTGCCGAGCGCCGCCATGATGATCTGGAGGAACCCCATCGCCTCGAGCTCCCTCGCCCGGGTGAGTGGACCCACGTCGACCGCACGCATCCCGGCCGCCTCGATCAGCGCCGCGACGGCGATCTTCGCGTCCGCATAATCGCCCGCGTACAGGACCGTCGTGCGCGTGGTGCCGTTCGTGCCCGAGGTGAGGGTGTCGCCGAGATTGACGTTGAACGCCTTGACGACGGCAACGCCTTCGGGGAGCGCCCCGGCGAGCTCGGCCGCGGTCGAGGAGTCCGGCGGAGACGTCAGCGCGTCATACGTGGAGAAGTCGATCGGGTTGCTGATGTCGATGACGACCCTGCCGCCGAGCCGGTCCCGGTAGTGCTCGATGATGCTCGGGTACGCCCCGGAAGGGACGGCGAGCACGACGAGGTCCCCAGTGAGCTCGTCGCCGATGACGCCGTACTCGAAGCCGGGACGCGCGGCGGATGTGCTCGTCGCGCTGCGCTTGAGGATCTGGATGTCCGCGCCGGCACGGGAGGCGACCTCCGCGATCGCCGCGCCCATCTTCCCGCTGCCGATGATGCTGATCGAAGTCATGCGAACTGGACCTTCCGGAATCGGCTGAGTGCTTGTTCTGCCACCTTGTGCGCGTCGTAGTCGAACACCGCGCTCCGGCGGAAGTCCCGGCCGACGCGGATGTCGGCGTCGCGCTTCGCGAGATCCGCGAACTCGTGCTGCGCATCGAACATGGCGCCGGCCCTGCGCGACCCGCTCTGCAGGATCGCCGTGCGCTGCATGCGGACCGCGGTGTAGCGGCGGAACGCCTCCGGGATGTCGGAGACCTCCTCCGCGGCGGCGAGGAACGTCGCGAGCGCCATGCTGTCCTCGATCGCCTGGCTCACGCCCTGCCCCTGGTGGGGCAGCATCGTGTGCGCCGCATCGCCGAGCAGCGTGATGGCCCCCCGGGACCAGTTCGTGAGGGGTTCATGGTCGAAGAGACCCCACCAGAACGTCCGATCGATGAGACCGATGAACTGCTGGAGCTTCGGATCCCATCCGTCGCCCGCGAACTCCGCCGCGAGCTCTCCGACCTCAGCGGGCCCCGACCACGGTCCGTGCAGGGGCCGGTCGCTCGGGATCCCTGCGACGAAGTTGATCAGCTTCCGCTGCTGCAGCGGATAGCTCATGAAATGCCGGCTGTCGCCCATCCAGACCTGGCTGATCATCGGCCAGTCCGCGGGCAGGCGGGATGCGTCGACGACGCCGCGATAGACGAGGTACCCGGAGTAGACCGGCTCGGGGAACTGTCCGACGGCCTTGCGCACCACGGAGTGGATGCCGTCCGCCCCGACGACGGCGTCGAAGACGTCCTCCGCGCCGTTCTCGAACGTCACGCGGACGCCCGAGTCCACCGTCTCCACCGCACTCAGGCGATGGCCGAGACGGATGGTGTCCGGATCGATCTCCTGCGCGAGGGCGTCGATGAGGTCCGGGCGGTACATCCCGATGTTCTGATACCGCTTGGTCGAGTCCTCCCACGCCGCGTCGGTGACGACGCCGCCCATCGCGTCCTGGTAGACGCCGTGCCCGTCCGGCACCGCTCCTGCGCTCCTGATCCGATCGAGCACACCGAGCTTGTCGAGGACGCGCGAGGCGTTCGGTGCCACCGTGACGCCCGCTCCCACCTCGCCCAGGGCGCTGGCCTGCTCGAACACGGTGACCTCGACTCCGGCGATCCGCGTCAGAGCGATCGCCGCCGTGAGGCCGCCCATCCCCCCGCCGATGATCCCGATCCTGGTGGCATGATTGACCATTTCTTCTCCTTGAGTTGACGTGCGCAGTACGTGCCTGGCGTCAGCGCTTCCCTGCGAGCTCGCCGACGGGCGCCCCCGGGGCCTCGCCTCGGGCGAACATCGTGGCGCCGCTCGCCTGTTCGGCCTCATGGTCCGGGCCGAGGGGGATGCCGCTGCGGTCGCGCAGGCACAGCGTCGCCGCCGCCCCCAGAAGGGTGGCGAAGAGCAGGTAGGCCGAGACGGCGGACGTGGTGCCCGTGGCGCCCAGCAGCATCTGTGCGATCATCGGGGCGAACGCCCCTCCCAGAACCGCTCCCACCGCGTAGGCGATCGACACCCCGGAGAAGCGGATCGAAGCCGGGAAGATCTCCGCATACCAGGCCGCCAGCGGCCCGTAGGTGAGACCGAGACCGGTCGAGATCAGCAGCAGAGCGACGTAGAGGCCCGGCAGCCCCCCGGCGTCGACGAGCCAGAAGATGGGGAAGACCACCACCGCCTGCAGGGCGAATCCGATGAGGAACGTGTTGCGCCGGCCGATCGCGTCGGCCAAGTAGCCCGCGAAGAGTGTGGAGAAGAACCACACGACGGCCGCGAAGACCGCGGCGATGAGGACCGCCGTGGTGTCGAGGCTCTGCACGTTGATCGCGTAGCTGTTGAGGAATCCGCCTGTGGTCATGTAGCCGAGGGCGCCGTTGCCCACGAACACGAGGGCAGCGAGGATCACCAGGTGCCAGTAGCGCTTGAACAGCGTCACGATCGGGAGACCCGCCTGCTTACCGCGCTTGGCGATCTCCGCGAACACGGGGCTCTCTTCGACCGAACGGCGGATCACGAAGCCGACCGCGATGAGGATCACGCTCGCCAGGAACGGCACCCGCCAGCCCCACTGCAGATACGCCTCGCCCGGAGACACGACGCCGGTCATGAGCGCGGTCATGCCCGAAGCGAGCAGGAACCCGAGAGGAACGCCGAGCTGCGGCCAGGAGCCTGCGCGACCACGACGATCCGCAGGGGCGTGCTCGACAGCCATCAGGACCGCGCCACCCCACTCGCCACCGGCGGACAGACCCTGCAGGATGCGGAGCAGAAGCAGGCAGATCGGCGCCGCGATGCCGATCTGAGCGAACGTCGGCAGCGCGCCGATGAGCGTGGTAGCCGCGCCCATGAGGACGAGCGTGACGACGAGCATCGCCCGCCGTCCGATGACATCGCCGAAATGACCGGCGAGGAACGCGCCGAGCGGGCGGAAGAGGAAGGAGATGCCGACCGTGGCGAAGGACAGCAGGAGCGCGATCTCCTTGCCCGCGGGCTGGAAGAAGAGCTGCGCGAACACGAGCCCCGCGCTCGTAGCGTAGATGAAGAAGTCGTACCACTCGATGGTGGTGCCGATGATGGTGGCGAAGGCGATCCGTCGCTGAGAGGCGCGATCGCCGGGGGCAAGGGTGGAGGTCATGGTTGTCCCTAACGTCATTGTTGTCCCTCCGCCGAGGAGGGTTCGGGAAGCGGGTCCTCTCATCGTGGGCCAGCCATGTCTGCGTGTAAATCACAGTTATACGCGGATATAGTTCGAATGAACCGAAGAATCCGAGGAGGAGGGCGACCGTGGTCGATGTGAGCCTGAGGCAGCTCCAGCTGTTCGCCGCCTTGCCGAACTTCACCACGCTCAGCGCTGCGGCAGCCCATCTGCATATCTCGGAGTCTGCGCTGTCGCAGGCCATCACGAGTCTTGAGAAGGCCGTCGGAGAACAGTTGTGCGTTCGTCGCAAGGCGCGCGGACTGACACTGACTCCGACAGGTCAGGAGTTCGCCGAGCACGCGCGCCGGATCATCGCCGATACTCAGGAGCTCGTCCTGCGCGCCGGCCGGGGCGAGGAGCTGCGGGGCCCGGTGAAGCTCGGCTGCTATGCGAGCTTCGCCACGAACGTGGTCCCCGAGCTTCTCGAGGGCTTCCCGAAGAGGCACCCCGGCGTGCGTCTCGAGATCATGGTGGGAACCAACGAAGAACTGCTCTCAGCGCTCGAGGCCGGGCGCCTCGACGTCGCCCTCGTCTTCGACGTGTCCCTGCCGGTCGGTTATCGCCGCCGCCGGATCTACGCGACCGAGCTCGAGGTCCATCTGCATCCCGACCACCCGCTGACGAAGGCCGACGCGGTGGACCTTGCGGATCTCGCCGACCAGCCCTGCATCCTCTATGACGCAGCCCCGAGCATCCGCAACGTGACGGATGCCTTCACGGCCCGCGGGCTCGAGCCCCGCATCGAGGCCCGGGTCACGCAGATCAGTCTCGTCGAGGCGCTCGTGGGCCGCGGACTGGGCTACGGACTGCTCATGTCCCGGCCGAACGTCATCCCGATGAGTGCCGAGGGCCGCCCTGTCGTCATCCGGCCCCTCGACCCGCCCGTGACGCGCTCCCACGTGGTGGGGATCTGGCCCGCTGACATGAATCTCACCCCGCGCGCCTCGGCCCTCCTCGACTTCGCCGTGGAGAAGTTCGGGGTCTAGGCGCGGAGCAGCGCGTCCTCCAGGGCCACCCAGCCGAGCATCGCGCACTTGACGCGGGCGACGTAGCGGGAGACGCCGGTCAAGGCGGCCGCGTCGCCGTACACGTCCTCGTCGAGCTCGATCGCGCCGCGGGAGCGCAGCGCCTCACGGAATCCGTCGATGAGCTCCGCCGCCTCGGCGCGCGAGTGGCCGACCACGAGCTCGGTGAGCATCGACGCGGACGCCTGCGAGATCGAGCAGCCGGATCCCTCCCAGCTCACCTCGGTGATGCGGTCGCCGTCGTCGGAGACGCGGGCGCGCAGGGTGATCTCGTCTCCGCAGATCGGGTTGCGCTGGTGCGACTCTGCCGTGTGCGGGTCGTCCCCGGCCCCGAGCAGCCCTTTGCCGTGCGGGCGCTTGGAGTGGTCCAGGATGAGCTCCTGGTACAGGTCCTCGAGGCCGCTCACGCAACCACCTCCTGCTCCTCGGCGGATCCGGAGACGCCGAAGAACGTGCGCACGCCGGAGACGGCGTCGAGCATCCGGTCCACCTCGTCCGCCGTGTTGTAGAGCGCGGCCGAGGCCCGCACCGACGCGGTCACGCCGAGGCGGGCGTGGACGGGCGCGGCGCAGTGGTGCCCGACGCGCGCGGCGATGCCGCGGGAATCGAGGAACTGGCCGACATCGTGCGCGTGCACCCCGTCGACCACGAAGGACTGCAGGGCCACCCGCTCCGCACCGTCCGCGGCGCCGAGCAGGCGAACGCCGTCGATCGCGGCGAGGCCGGTGCGCAGACGCTGCTCGAGCTCCTTCTCGTGCGCGTGCACCGCGTCCATGCCGAGGCCGTCGAGGTACCGCACGGCGGCGGCGAGCGCGATCGCCTGCGACACCGGCTGCGTGCCGGCCTCGAAGCGCTGCGGCGGCGGCAGGAACTCGGTGCGCTCGAACGTGACGCGGGTGATCATCGAGCCGCCCATGAGGAACGGGGGCAGTGCCTGCAGCACCTCGCGGCGTCCGTACAGGCCGCCGATCCCGTAGGGACCCTGCATCTTGTGGCCGGAGAACACCGCGAGATCGACGCCGAGGCCGGGCAGGTCGAGCGGAAGGTGCGGCGCGGACTGGCACGCGTCGAGCACCGTGAGCGCGCCGACGCTCTGGGCGAGGGCGACGATCTCCGCCACCGGGTTGACGATACCGAGCACATTGGAGACGTGTGTGAAGGCCACCACGCGCGTGCGGGATCCGATGACCTCGGCGGCGTGGTCGAGGTCGAGGGATCCGTCATCGCGGATCCGGATCACGCGCAGGACGGCGCCCGTGCGGGCCGCGAGCTCCTGCCAGGGGACGATGTTGGCGTGGTGCTCGGCCTCGGTGACGACGAGCTCGTCCCCCGGCCGCAAGGCGAAGCGGGCGCTCTCCGGCAAGCCGCGTCCGGCCGTGGCGTTTCCGATCGCGTAGGCGACGAGGTTCAGGCCCTCGGTGGCCCCGTGCGTCCAGACCAGGTCGTCGGCGGCGGCGCCCACGAACCCGGCGACGGCGGCCCTGGCATCCTCGTAGAGCTCGGTCGCCTCGGCCGCGAGCGTGTGCGCACCGCGGTGCACGGCGGCGTTCGAGCGCTCCAGGAAGTCGCGCTCGGCGTCCAGCACGACGCGAGGCTTCTGGCTCGTCGCGGCGGAGTCGAGGTACGCCAGCGGGGCCCCGTTCACGGATTCGGCGAGCAGGGGGAAGTCGGCGCGGACGGCGGCCACATCGAGGGCGGGAGAACTCACACCTCAACGCTACGTCAGTGCGGGGCGCCTGGGCCCCGTCCGAGCGAAGCGGGCCCGCCCGATGACGCGACGGGGAGGGTCGCTGAAACACAGGACGGAGGGCCGCCTTCCTCGGAGGGCGACCCTCCGCTCCGTGCTGTCCGGGGCGGGGCGCGAGCGCGGGATCCGGTTGCCCACACGCCCGGTTCGCACCTCCGTCACGCAACCGCCCGACCGCTAGGGTGAGCGCATGACCCCCACCGTGGAGACTCCGGCAGGCCTCGGCCCCGGTGCGGCGGGAGCCCCCGCCCGCGCGAAGACCGCCGGATCCGGCCAGCCCCTGCGCGACTACCGCGTGCATCGCTACGTCAACGCGTTCTGCCCGACGTGCCACGAAGAGGATCCGGATCTCCCGCTCTCCGACGTCCGTCGGCTGAGCGGCTGGCTGGCCGTGCGCGGCGAGCGGGTCTGGCTGGAGCGCGGGTGTCCCGAGCACGGGCTGCAGCGCACGATGTACGACGAGTCCGCCGAGATCCTCACCTACCTCGAGCAGTGGACCGCGCCGACGAAGGTGCACGAGCCCGACCTCGCCGGCAACTTCAAACCCGTTCCCTCGGCCTACGAAGACGGCCTGCCCGAGATGCAGACGCAGCACACCTGCATCCTGCTGGAGGACCTCACCGACCACTGCAACCTGCGCTGTCCCACGTGCTTCGCGGAGTCCAGCCCTGCGGCGAGCGCGATCGCCCCGCTCGCCGAGGTGCTCGCCTCGGTCGATGCGCGGCTGGCGCGGGAGAACAACCGCATCGACGTGCTCATGCTCTCAGGCGGCGAGCCCACGCTGTACCCGTGGCTCGAGCAGCTGCTGGAGCACCTCGTGGCGCGACCCGTGGTGCGCATCCTGCTGAACTCGAACGGTCTGCGCATCGCGCAGGACGACGCGCTCGTCGCGACGCTCAAGAAGCACCGCGAGCGGGTCGAGGTGTACCTGCAGTACGACGGCGAGAGCGCCGAGGCCTCCGCGTATCACCGCGGCGCGGACATCCGCCGGTTCAAGGAGCGCGCGCTCGCGCGGCTCAGCGAGGCGGGGGTGTTCACGACCCTCACGATGACCGCAGCCCTGGGCGTCAACGACGGTGAGATCGGCGCCGTGATCCGCCGCGCCATGGAGACGCCCTATGTGGGCGGCGTCACGATCCAGCCCGTGTTCGGATCCGGCCGGTCGGCGGGCATCGACCCGCACGATCGCCTCACGCACACCGGCGTGCTGGCACGGCTGGCGCCGCAGACCGACGGCGAGGTCACCTGGAAGGACCTCACCGCGCTGCCCTGCAGCCATCCGCACTGCTGCTCGGTCGGCTACCTGCTCAAGGACGACTCCGGATCCTGGAACTCGCTCACCAAGCTCGTCGGCCACGACAAGCTGAAGGATTTCCTCGACCTGAACCCCGATCTGATCGCGAACCGGATCGCCGACAGCGGCATCAATCAGAAGCTCAAGGACTCGGTCAAGCAGTCGCTGCTGGACCTGCTCAGCGAACAGTCGTCGCTGTCGCACCCGTCGATCGGATCCCTCTGGAAGGACATCTGCACGGGCTGCGACCTCGGCATCGGCACGCTCACGAAGCTCGCGACCGCGGCGCTGCCCGGTCAGCACAAGCGGCTGCGCCAGTTCCTCGGCCAGCGGGTCAAGCGCATCACGGTCAAGCCCTTCATGGACATCAACACGATGATCGAGGAGCGCCTCACGCAGTGCTGCGTGCACGTCGCGACCGTCAACGCCGAGACGTCGGCGCATCAGTGCGCACCGTTCTGCGCCGTGCAGGCGTGGGCGCCGCTCTCCCGTACGCGCATCTCGACGGCGACGGGATCCGCAGGCGCCCGCGCGGGCGGGGCAGCCGCCGGGGTCGCCTCCGAGACCGGTGTCGACGCCGGCGAACGCACTCGCCTGCCCCTGTCGGTGGGGCACTGAGCCATGTCGTCGGGGGGCGATGCACGGCGCGATGCGTTCCGAACTCAGTCGGAGTCGGCGATTCCGGCGCGTTCCGCCGCCGCAGCACCCGAATCGACTGAGTTCGGCACGGTCGACGCGGCTGACTCCCCCGCCAACCCCGCCAGCCCCGCGATCGACTCCGGCCCCGCCGGCCCCGCCGGCCCCGCCCCGCTCGACCTGTCCGGCCTGAACCGCTACGACGAGGCGGTCGGATCCCCCGCGCCGCCGTTCGATCCGCTGCGGCTGTGCGTGTTCACGACGGTCGCTCTCATCGCGTGCCTGCTCGGCCCGATCGCGGTGCTGGGCTTCGCACTCATCGCCATCGCCGGCTACTCCCGCGCGCGCCGCCAGGGGCTGCTGCGGTCGAAGTGCAAGCTCGGCGACACCCGTCTCGTGCTCGCATACCTCTCCGTGCTCGCGGTGCTCGCCGCCGTCGCGACCCCGTTCTGGGTGATGTTCTGGATCGGGCGGTTCTGATGTTCCCGACACTGCAGGATCTGCTCGGGCCGTGGGCCCCGCCGCTCGAGACGCACGGCTTCTTCGTCGCGCTGGGCCTGGGCGCGGCGGGGATCGTGTTCCTCATCGAACGCCGTCGGCGGGGCGTCACGGATCCGCGGGTCGCGTATCTTGTGCTCGGAGCCCTCCTCGGCGCGGCGATCCTCAGCCGCCTGGGCACCTGGGCGCAGCACATCGATCTCACGAAGAACCGCGACCTCGTCTCGCAGCTCACGCACGGCAACGCCTCGATCCTGAGCGCCCTGGTCGGCGCCTGGCTCGGCGTGCACGTCGCGAAGAAGATCGTCGGATACCGGGACCGCAGCGGCGACCTGTTCGCGCCCGCCGTGGCGATCGCGATGGCGATCGGCCGGTTCGGCTGCCTCTTCACGGAGCGTCCGGGAACCCCCACCGGCACGAACTGGGGCATCGTCCTGGATCCGGCCGCCGCCGCACGGGTCGGATCCGCGGCTGGCGTGCCTCTGCATCCGAGCTTCGTGTACGAGATCGCGTTCCACGCGGCCGCGTTCTGCCTGCTCTGGTTCTGGCTGAGACACCGCGACATCGCCGCCGGGGAGACCCTCACCCTGTACATCGCGGCCTACGGCATCTTCCGGTTCTTCGTCGAGTTCGTGCGCGGCAACGACGTCGCCTGGCTCGGTGTGACCCGACCGCAGCTCTTCCTGATCGTCACGATCCCACTCCTGCTCGCCCGCATCGTCTGGAAGGCGCGACGCGGCGCCTTCCCCCTCACCCCTGGAAGGACTCCGAGTGAACAGCACGCCTGACCTCCCGTCCGAACCGGATCCGAACCAGCCTCCGAGGCCGCCGGATCCTGCCGCGCCCGCCGATCCGCCGCCGCATCCGGGAACGCCGACTCCGCCCGAGCCGCCGCTCCCTCCGCTGCCGCCCCTGCCGCCGGTGCCTCTGGCGCCGCCGCTCACCCCGCCTCCGCCTCCTGCGCCGGTTCCGCCGCCGGGTCCGGTGGCGCCCGCCGGTCCTCCCCCGGGCGATCCGGCAGCCGGAACCTACCCGACACCCTCCGGGACCTACCCGGCACCCCCCGGGACACCGGGAGCACCGGGAGGCTACGCCGCGTACGTCGGGCCGACCGGTGCACCGACGCCCCGCTCCGGGCTGGGCTTCGGCGCCGGCATCGGCATCGGGACCGCGGTGGGCTGCGGATCCCTGCTCCTCGCGCTGATGCTGTTCTTCGGCCTGGCCAACCTCGGCACGGCGTTCTCGATCGGCGCGTTCGTGCTGCCGCTGATTCTCGGCGCAGTGCTGCTCTTCTGGCGCAAGACCAGGGGAATCGGCGTCGGCGTGCTCATCATCTCGGCCGCCGCATGGATCGTCGTGATCGGGCCGTGCCTGGGGATGTTGAACGGGCTCTGACGCACGACGCGGCAGGACACGACGCCGCAGGACGGCGCGGCCTCTTCGGGCAGAATGGATTACATAGGTTAGGCTTACCTACCTACCCTGCACCCTTCTCCGAGGAGACCCATGCCCTCCCTCCGCCTGCGCCGCGGCGCGGCCGTTCTCAGCCTCCTGACCGCCGGCGCTCTCGCGCTCTCCGCATGCTCGACCGGATCCGCGCCCAGCGCGACCGGAGCCGGATCCTCGTCCGGCGCGTTCCCCGCGACCATCGAGCACGTCTACGGCAAGACCGTGATCGATTCGGCACCCAAGAAGGTGGCGACGATCGGCTGGGGCAGCTTCGACGCGGCGATCGCCCTTGGATCCATCCCCGTCACGATTCCGACCTCGAGCTTCGGCGACGCGGACAGCGACGGCTACCTGGAGTGGACCAAGGACGCGATCGTCGCCGACAAGGCGAAGCTTCCGCCCCTGCACGACGAGACGGACGGCACCCCGTACGAGAAGATCGCCGACACCGCCCCGGATCTGATCCTGGGCGCGAACTCCGGCCTCACGAAGCAGGAGTACGACACGCTCACCAAGATCGCGCCCACCGTCGCCTACCCCGGCGCCCCGTGGAGCACCTCGTGGCGCGACTCGACCACGACGGTCGGCGCCGCCCTCGGCAGATCCACCGAGGCGAAGGCACTGATCGCCGACACCGAGAAGGCCATGGAGACCGAGATGGCCAAGTACCCGGCCGCCAAGGGCAAGACCGGCATGGTCATGTGGGTCGACGCGAAGGATCTCGGCAAGGTGCAGTACTACACGCCGGACGACACCCGCGTGCGGTACCTGAACGACCTGGGCTTCGCCACGCCCCCTTCCCTCACCGAGCTGGCCAAGAACGAGAAGGGCTTCGTCGCCACGATCTCGGCAGAGCAGGCCGACAAGCTCGACGCGGACGTCGCGGTCGTCTACGTGCAGGGCGGCGACCTGTCGACCCTGCAGAACGACCCGCTGCTCAGCCGGATCCCCGCCGTGAAGAAGGGATCCGCCATCCTCCTGAACGATGAGGAGCTGCTGATGGCCGTCTCCGCGCCCACCGTGCTGTCGATCCCGTGGGCGCTGCCGACCTACGCGAAGATGCTCGGCGAGGCCGCCGCCAAGGCCTGATGACCCTCGCCTCCACGCCGACGACGCCCGCGTCGGGCTCCGGTGCACGCCGTCGCGTGCGTCTGAGCCCGGGGTGGGCGATCGCCGTGTGCCTGGGTGCGATGCTCGTCGCGGCCTCGCTCTCCCTCGCCCTCGGCGCGCGGATCGTGCCTCTCGACGCGGTGTGGGACGCGTTCCTGCGCCCCGACGGATCCACGGATCAGGCGGCGGTGCTCTCGCGGGTGCCCACCACGATCACCGGGCTGCTCGTGGGCGCGGCGCTCGGCATGGGCGGTGCCGTCATGCAGGGCATGGCCCGCAACCCCCTCGCGGACCCCGGGCTCCTCGGCGTGAACGCCGGTGCCTCGCTGTTCGTGGTGCTGGGCATGACGCTGTTCGGGTGGCAGGCGCCCCTCGTGATCGTGTGGTGCGCCCTGGCCGGCGCCGCCGTGGCGGTCGTGGTCGGCTACGGCGCCGCCGCGGCCAGTCCCGGAGGCGCGACTCCGGTGACCCTCGCCCTCGCAGGTGCGGCTGTCGCGGCGATCGCGACGGCCGTCATCACGGGGATCCTCATCACCGACGAATCGACGCTGGAGAGCTTCCGCTTCTGGCAGGTCGGATCCCTGACCGCGGCATCGTTCTCCACGCTCGCTCAGCTGGGCGGGTTCCTCGCCCTCGGCGCCGTGCTCGCGGTCGCGTGCTCCGGCCGGCTCAATGCGCTCGCCCTCGGGGACGACGTCGCCCGCGGGCTGGGCGTGCGCGTCGGCGCCTCCCGTCTCACCGCGGTGCTCGCCGTCGTGCTGCTGTGCGGCACCGCCACGGCGCTCGCGGGACCGATCGGCTTCGTCGGGCTCGCGGTGCCGCACGCGGTGCGCTTCCTCGTCGGCGCGGACTACCGCTGGATCGTGGGGCTGTCCGCCGTGGCCGGAGCCACGTTCCTCCTCATCTGCGACGTGATCGGCCGGATCCTGGCGCGCCCCGGCGTGCTCGAGGTCGGGATCGTCACGGGCATCATCGGAGCCCCGGTCTTCATCGCGTTGCTGCGCCGTCGGAAGGCGATCGGGCTATGACCGCTCTCGACACCGCGCCCTCCGCCGCCGCGGCGGCGCCCGCAGATCAGCTCCGCGCCGCCCGCCGTCGACGTGCGGCGCGCGACACGATGCTCATCGCGGGCCTTGCCGTGGTCACCCTGGCGCTGTTCGGCGGCACTCTGGTGTTCGGCGCGAAGACCCTCGCCCTTCCCGACGTGCTGCGCGCGCTCGCCGGCCAGACCGTGCCGGGCGTGAGCTTCGCCGTGGTCGAGCTGCGTCTGCCCCGCGCCGTCGGCGCACTGTGGGCGGGCGCCGCATTCGGCCTCGGCGGCATGCTGTTCCAGACCCTGCTGCGCAACGTGCTCGCGAGCCCCGACGTGATCGGCATCAGCACGGGATCCAGCGCCGCGGCGATCACGGCCATCGCGTTCTTCGGCGCCTCCGGGCTCGTGGTCTCGGGGGCGGCCATCGCCGGGGGGCTCGTGACCGCTCTCCTGATCTGGGTGCTCGCCTACCGACGGGGGCTCTCCGGCCTGCGCTTCGTGCTGGTCGGGATCGGCGTCGCCGCGGCACTGCAGGCCGTGATCAGCTACGTCCTCACCCGCTCCGACGTCAAGGCTGCAGAGCAGGCGACCGTGTGGATGGCCGGATCCCTCAGCCGCAGCCTCTGGGACCAGCTCGCGCCGACCGCCCCCGTGCTCGTCGTGCTACTGGTGATAACGCTGCTGGCGGCGCGCACGTTGCCGGTGCTGCGTCTCGGCGACGACTCCGCGACGGCGCTCGGCGCACGTCCGCAGCGCTCCCGGATCCTGCTGATCGTGTGCGCGGTGCTGCTCATCGCGGTGGCGACCTCGCTGACCGGGCCGATCTCGTTCGTTGCGTTCCTGGCCGGCCCCATCGCTCTGCGGCTGGTCCGGCGCGACGGCGCTCTGCCCCTGGTCTCCGCACTCCTCGGGGCGATCATCGTGCTCGCCGGCGATGCGGTCGGGCAGCACCTTTTCCCGATCACGCTGCCGGTCGGCGTGATCACCGGCGCGATCGGCGCGCCGTTCCTGCTCTGGCTCCTGATGAGAGGACGCACGCGCGCATGAGCTCGCACACCCTCGAAGCGACCCACCTGACCGTCGGCTACGACGGCGATCCCGTGATCGAAGGGCTCGACCTGGCCCTGCCCGGATCCGGGATCACGATGATCGTCGGCGGCAACGGCTGCGGCAAGTCGACCCTGCTGCGCACGCTCGCGCGGCTGCTGAAGCCGCGCCGCGGATCCGTGCTGCTGGACGGATCCGCGATCGCGCACCTGCCGACGAAAGAGGTCGCGCGCATCGTCGGCCTCCTGCCGCAGGCTCCGGTCGCCCCCGACGGGATCAGCGTCGCCGACCTCGTCGACCGCGGCCGCACCCCGCACCGGGGATGGCTGGGCGGACGCGACCATCGCGACGACGAGGTGGTCGCCGACGCCCTGCAGCTGACCGGAATGGCGGAGTTCGCCGAGCGCTCGATCGACGAACTCTCGGGCGGACAGCGGCAGCGCGCGTGGGTCGCGATGGCTCTCGCGCAGGAGCCCGACATCCTGCTGCTCGACGAGCCGACCACCTATCTCGATCTCGCGCACCAGGTCGAGCTGCTGCAGCTGCTCGTACGGCTCTCACGCGAGCGGGGCACTCAGGTCGTCGTCGTGATGCACGAGCTCAATCTCGCGACGCGCTACGCCGATCATCTCGTCGCGATGCGCGACGGCCGCATCGTCGCCGAGGGCGCCCCCGGCGACGTCGTCACGGTCGAGCTGCTCCGCGAGGTGTTCGACCTCGAGGCCGTCGTGATCCCGGATCCGGTCGCCGGCACGCCGATGATCGTGCCCGTGGACGTGCACCGGGGCTGAGGGCACGCCCCACCTAGGATCGTGGCATGGGCACCGAGGACGTCGAGATCAAGGGGCGCCCGGTCGACGGGCAGACCCGCTGCGTGCACTATCGCACTGAGCTCGACGTCGTCGCCATCCGATTCGCGTGCTGCGGCGAGTACTACCCGTGCCACCTCTGCCATGAGGAGACCGCCGGGCATCCGTCCCGGCCATGGCCGTCCGCCGAGCACGACGCGAAGGCCGTGCTGTGCGGCGTCTGCGGTCACGAACTTGAGATCCGCGAGTACCTCGGAGCCGCCGCCTGCCCGCGGTGCGCCGCCGCGTTCAACCCGCGCTGCGCGCTGCACGCCGACCTGTACTTCGAGGTCGCACGCCACGGCGACTGACGCCGAGCGGCCGCGCGCACTCCCGGTGCCGCGCTTCCGCAGGACGGATCCGCTTCCGCAGGAGATTCCGGGCGGAATCATCCTGCAGAGTTGCAAACGTCCTTCGGAAGCGCGCGCCCAGGCCAGCCCGCGAGCGCGCTCAGCCCTTCAGCCCGGAGTGGGCCAGCCCCTCGACGAACTGCCGCTGAGCGATCAGGAAGACGACGAGCACCGGCACCACGGTCATGGTCGCCGCGGCCAGCTGGGTGTTCCACATCTCGCCGCCGTACGCATCGGTGTAGCGCGTGAGGGCCTGGGGCAGCGTGAACAGATCCGGTGAGGTCAGGTAGACCGTCGGTTCCAGATAGAGGTTCCAGGACGCGAGGAACGTGAGGATCGCGACGGCCGAGAGCGCCGGCTTCGCGAGCGGCAGGCAGATCCGCCACCAGATCGCCAGCCGGCCGAGTCCGTCGAGCCGCGCAGCCTCCTCCAGCTCCACCGGCAGGGCGATGAAGAACTGCCGCATGATGAACGTCGCGAGTACGCACGGGGCGGCCAGCGCCGTCACGAGGATCAGCGGCCAATGGGTGTTGATCAGTCCCACGCTCTTGAACATCTGGAAGAGCGGGACGATCGTCACCTCGCCTGGCACCAGCAGCCCGATCAGCACGATCAGGAAGAGCACGTTCTGCCCGGGGAAGCGCAGGCGCGCGAAGGCGTAGCCGGCGAGGCTCGACACCAGCAGCGCGATGAGAGTCACCACCACGGCGATGTACACGCTGTTGGCGTACTGGCGCGCGAAGGGCTGGAAGCCGAACGCCTGCACGTACGCGTCCCAGGTCGGCGATGCGGTGAAGATCGACGGCGGAGAGGCGAAGATCTGGTTGAGCGGCTTGAAGGAGGAGGCGACCATCCAGATCGTCGGCACGATGAACGGCAGCGCCATCAGTGCGAGGGCGACGTAGAGGACGATCCGGCGGAGGATCCGGCCCCTGGAGGGCCGGGATCTCGCGCTCGGCGAGGTCGGTATCCGGATCCCCGGCTCCACGTCGATGAGCGTCTCAGTGCTCATAGAAGACCCACTTCCTTCGGAGCTGCCACTGCAGCACCGTGAGCAGCATCACGAACGTGAGCAGCATGAGTGCGAGGGTCGAGCCGTAGCCGATGTTGTTGAACGTGAACGCCTGCTGGAAGACGTAGTAGACGAGCACCGTCGTCGAGAGCCCGGGACCGCCCTCGGTGAGCACGGCGATCTGCGCGAACGCCTGCAGCGCGCCGACGATCGTGATGATGCTCGTGAGCATCAGCGTCGGGGAGATCAGGGGCAGCGTGATGCGGGTGAAGATCGTGCGGCTGCCCGCGCCGTCGATGCGCGCGGCCTCGTAGAGCTCGCCCGGCACGCCCTGCAGCGCGGACAGGAACAGGACCATGTTCACGCCGACGCTGCGGATGACCTGCGTCACGATGACGGCGGCCATCGCCGTGGGCCCTTCCTGCAGCCAGTTCGGTCCGTGGATCCCGATCTGCGCGAGCAGTGCGTTGATCCCGCCGTTGTCCTGGAGCAGGAAGCCCCAGACCAGGGTCCACGCCACGACCGAGATCACGACCGGGGAGAAGAACAGGGTGCGGAAGAACGTGACCCCGCGGAACCGGCGGTTGAGCATCACGGCCAGGCCCAGTCCCAGGGCGATGTTGAGCACGACAACGCCGAGGGAGAACACCGCTGTGGCGCCCAGCACGCTCGGCAGCTGCGGATCCGCGGCGAGCGCGGCGTAGTTCGCCCCGCCGACGAAGCTCAGCTGGCCGGTGAAGATGTTCCACTTGTTCAGGCTGTAGACGATCGCGAGGCCCACGGGGATGAGCACGAACAGCACGACGCCGATCAGCTGCGGCGCGATGAAGAGGTAACCGGCAGCCGCGTCCCGGCGTCTCATCGTCCAGAACGTCCTCCGGCGCGCGGCGGCAGGACGCGGTCCGGACGGGTCCAGGGAGGCGCCGGGGCGCGCCTCCCTGGCCGCGGTGCCCATGGCGGTCATCGTCCCCCCGCGAGGAGCGGGTCGATCGCGGTGCAGACCGACGTCAGCACCTTCTTCACATTCGCGTCGGGCGTCCACATCGCGTCAAGGGCGGTCTTGCCCTTCTGCGCGATCTCGGCGGGGCTCGTGTGGTTGGGCAGGGTGACGGCCCCGGCCAGCTGATCGACGACCACGGTCTGCAGCTGATCCGCGGACAGCTTCTTGTTGTTCGCCGCGAGCTTCTCGCCGGTCAGCAGCGACTGCCGCGCGGAGGGGAAGAACTGCGAGAGTTTGGCGCTGTTCTCCGGCCCGGTGAGGTAGGCGAGGAACGAGCTCGCCTCCTGGGGATGCGTGCTCGTGCGCAGGACGCCCACACCCGCCTGCCCGATCACCGAATAGGATCCGGCGGGGCCGGCGGGCAGCGGAAGGACGTCGTACCCGAAGTCGCCGGTGAGCAGCGATGCCCGGGAGACCTGCGCGACCGTGAAGGCGGAGTCACCGGCGAAGAAGTCGGCCTTGGTTCCGGGGCCGGGCATGGCGGAGTCCTTGTAGACGGCGTCGTGCAGGAAGGTGAAGGCGTCGACCATTTTGCTGTCGTCGAAGGTGCACTTCGTGCCGTCGGCGTTCCACGCGCTCGCCCCCCATCCGGTCCAGACCGTGGCCAGGGTGTTCCAGGCGGAGAAGTCGAAGTCGCGGATGACGAACCCCGCCTTCCCCGTCGCGGCGTTCACGGCCGCTCCCGCCTTGGACACCTCGTCCCAGGTCAGGCCCGTAGCAGGCAGGGACTGACCGGCGGCGGCGAGGAGATCCTTGTTGACATAGAGCGCGTACGGCGAGTTCGAGAACGGGTAGGCGTAGAGCTGCCCGTCCTTCGTGAACTCCGAGGTCGCGCTGGGGAGAAGGTCGTCGTACCCCCACCCCTTCGTGTCCTTCAGCACCGGAGTGAGCGGAAGGAGCGCGTCCGAGGCGATCAGATCCTTGGAGAGGTCGCCCATCCAGGCGAGATCTGGCGCGTTGCCGCCCGCGATCTGCGTCGTGAGCGTCGTGTTGTAGTCCGCGAAGGGAAGGCTGTCGAAGGTGATGGATTTGATCTCGGGATGCGTCGCCTTGTAGGAGTCGGCGATCGAGGCGAACAGCGCGAGCTGCGCCTCGTTCGAGGTCCATACGGTCATCCGCAGCGCCACGCTCTTCGGGGCGGCAGTGGTGGGAGCCGCGGGGCCGGGAGTGGCGCTGCATCCGCTGATCGCGATGACCGCGGCCGTCGCCAGGGCAGCAGCACCGGCCAGCTTCTTTGCTGTGTTCATGGGGGGCTTTCTTGATAGGAGGGGGGCTTCTCAGTAGCCGAGGATCTCCGGCCAATGGAGTTCGATACCCGACTCGACGAGCCGGTTCTGGAACCGCTGTCGCAGTCCCTGGTCCGAGAGCACGTGTCTCGGAAGCGTGGATTCGTCGATGCAGAAGCTCGCGAGCTCGCCCGCGGACTCCCCGATGTTCCATTCGACGGGATGGAGCCGGTACGCCCCGTTGGTGATGTGGGTCGTGCCGATGTTCTTCGCCGCGGGGATCAGGTTGCGTGTGGCGACCGGCACGAGCGCTCCGAGCGGGATCTCGAACGGTGCGCACTCGACGTCGATGTAGTTGTCGCCACCGGTCGAGGGGTGCAGGTCGATCCGGTACATGCCGACCCCGACGGAATCGGGGAACGTCGCCGGCCCGGCATGCCCGCGGTGGGCGACCGAGATGTCCTGCTCGACCACGGTGGTGACGGCCCTGATCCGCCGAGATTCACGGATGTACGGCGCCTGTGCGAAGCCGTCGGCCGTGCCGGTCTGATCGCCGCGGGGACGGAGCCCCGGCCAGCCCGTGCCCCCGTCAGGGCGGGGAGCCTCGGTCTGCAGCCAGTACAGGTAGGAGCGGGACAGCTCCTTCGCCGCCGCGAGATGGGCGTCGCTGTCCGGATCGTCGATGATCGACCCGTCCAGGTAGTCCAGCATCGGCCAGTTCGCCACCACGATGTCGCTCTCGTAGGCACCGGGCTCGAAGTTCTGACGGGCGATGATCCGGCGGAACTCCCAGAGGTCGAGGTCACCCGGATCATGCCGAGGGTCCTCCGCCGCCCCCGCGCCGTACGGCGGGTTCACGTGGAACGTGCGGGATTCGGGCTCGAGCGTGCGCGGTTGCGGTGCGGTGAACGAGAGCAGGCGGTCGCCCCAGAACGTCGGGGCGTACTCGCGCCAGTAGTCGTAGGTCGCGGGCCGCTGGATCGTGAAGTCGGCGCCCTCGACGTGGTCGAAGACGAAGCACCAGGAGATCGACTGCACGTTCCCCGGATCCGCCCGTTCCGGGGCACTCGGCTCACCCGTCTCGACGCGGGACTCCGTGCCCACGACGAAGTCGGTGCCGGTGAGCGGGAGGAGCTCTCCCGTCTCGGTTGCATCGAGGATGAACGGCGCCGTGACCCGCACCTCCGCGCCGTCCTCGGCATGGCGCAGCACCACCGACGACACGACGTGCTCGGCCACCGCGGCCGACGTCGGCGTGTAGGGCTGCAGGACGGTGAGCCGGCCGCTGGACAGGTAGGGAGCCAGTTGCTGCGCGATCACCGCGACGGCGACCCGGGGCTCATGGCAGAGCCTGCTCACGCGCCCGAGCCCCGGATTGAGCCGGAGGTCGCGCCGGGCGGCGTCGGTGAGCGGATAGAAGGAGCGGTAGTGCGCGCGGATCCCGTCGCGCAGTGCGCGATATCGCGCCGTGACGCCGAACTGCTCGACCCAGATGTGCTCATCGGGCGGAACCGCCTGCGAGGTGAGCTGGCCGCCCAGCCAGGCATGCTCCTCGGACAGGACCACGCGCTTTCCGCGACCGAGTGCGGCCAGGGCGGCGGCGACTCCTCCGAGTCCGCCTCCGATGACGGCGACGTCCGCGTGAAGGGTCCTCATGCGTCCACCCGCCGCGCGACCAGCGTCTCGCCGAGCTCGAGGGAGCCGTTCAGGAGGCGCTGCCGGTCGATGGCCCCGGCCTCCTCTGGCGCGGCGGTGATCAGCTCTCGGAGCAGGCTCAACGCCTCGAAGGCGATCCGCTGGCGCGGAGTGTGGAATCCCGAGAGGCGCAGCCCCTTGACCGTGTGGCTCTGCACCTCGCCGAGCGCGGCGAGGGAGATGCGACCGGGCAGCGGGACGCCGATGCGGTCCAGGGCGAGCGCGAGGTCTTCCGCGGCGAACGCGTCCTCGGCGACGACGAACGTGGCCCCGCTCTCGACGATCGCGCGCGCGGTCGCGGCGAGGTCGCCGCCGACGTCCGGCAGCGAGCGGAAGGACAGGGATCCGCTCGCGCCCGCCGCCTCGATCTCGGCGAGCCGGTCGCGGGATGAGGGGGTGTCGCGGTTGCCGTGCACGTAGACCGCATCCGTGTGTCCCAGCTCGGCAGCCCTCGCGATCAGCTCGCGGGTGAGGGAGCGGTAGTCGATCCCGACGTAGGGCACGCCCTCGGCCTCGTCACGTCGGCCGACGGCGACGAAGGGGAAGCCTTCGCTGACCAGCCGGGCCAGCTCCTCGCCGTCCATGTGCTGGCCGAGCAGGATGCAGCCGTCGGCGAGACGCAGCCGGGTGTTGCGGTGGAAGAGTCGGCGTGAGCCGTTCTCGACGGGGGAACTCGTGAAGAACAGGAGATCGCAGTCGTGCTGCTCGGCCGCCCGTTCGATGCCGTTGAGCAGCGGTCCGTAGAAGTCCATGCTCTCCGCGGTCAGCGCGGACTCGTAGGTGAAGACGCCGAGGATCTTGTTGTCCAGGCCGGCCAGCCTCCGCGCAGCGGGATCCGCCACATACGTCGTCTGCTCGATCGCGCGCCGCACCCGCTCTCTGGTCGCCTCCGGGATCCGGACGTTCGTGCCGTCCCTATCGTTGAGCACGAGTGACACCGTCGTCTGGCTGACGCCGGCGATCCTTGCGATCTCCTTCTGCGTCGTCTTGCCCGTCTTCCCCGACATGTCGGTCCCTCCGCGTCTGATAATGCCTATCACCAAGGCGTGAGCATGACGCTAATACGTATCTTCAGGAAGCGCAACCCTTCTTGACTTCGACGTGGACGCGGGATCAGACTGAGGACCGTTCTGACGCTAATGCGCATTATCAAGATCAAAGGAGATCCGATGACGAACGGGAACGATAGCGCCGCAGGGTTCACCCGCCGAGGATTCCTCGGCGCGACCTTCGCGGCGGGCGCGCTGCTGGTCGCGGCGCAGAGCCCGATCCGCGCGAATGCGGCGGCGGGCGATGTAACCCTCAGCGCGGACGGGGTGAGCATCGTCGCGAGTCCCGGCGGTCGCGTCGCGATCAGGGACGGCTCCGGCGTCATCCGCATGCAGGGATCCAAGTTCCAGACCAAGGACACCGCGACCGGCATCCAGGTGTCCACGGGAGGCACCCCGACGCTCGTGACGCTGGCCGACGGCACCCCGGGGATCCGGATGGACTACGTGATGCCGAGCGCGGCGGGAGCGATCGCGGTCTACGGGCTCTTCTCGATCAGCACGCGGCACGTGCGCCTCGAATGGCACGCCTCGGGATCCGGGGTCTTCATCCCGGACGGATTCCTGTTCAGTCGCGCTGTCCTCTCCGCGACCGAGCCGGACGGCTATGTCGCCCTCACCGAGTGGAAGCGGGATTCCGGCGGAGGAATACCCTTCGAGGACGCCGTGGGTGTCGCGCACACCTCGGCCTGGGGCGCCCTGCACGGCCTGCTCATCCTCGATCGATCCCGCCAGTCCTGGACCAACGCCACCTGGGTGCACGCGCCCGGGGTGCTCCAGCCCGACGGCAGCGTCGTGAGCCGGGCCGATTTCTTCTTCAGCGACAAGCGCCCCTCGGCGGTCGCCTCGATCGGGACGGCGCAGGATCTCGGCATCGAGGTCTGGACGGATCGCCCGTTCGGACTGTGGGAATCCGCGGGACAGCAGATCACGATCTCCGCCCAGCTCGCGAACGGCGCCGCGGCGGATCGCGCGGTCGAGGTGGCGTGGTGGGCGCGCGACTTCAACGGGACCGTGCTGGCGAGCCAGACGGTCTCCGTCGTCGTCCCCGCCTCGGGAACGCTCGATCAGAGCTTCACCCTGACCGCGCCCGGATCCGGCTTCATCGTCACCGAAGTCGCCGCGGTCTCCGGTGGGATGGAAGCCTTCGCCCGCACCAATCTGGCCGCGATCCCGCCCCGCGATCATCCGGCGAGCGCGGACAGCATGTTCGGCATGGCGAACTACCCCTGGCTGCAGGTCCCCTCGGCGACCGCCGTGCTCGATCTCTGGCAGAAGATCGGCGTCGACAGGGTTCGGATCGCATACGACGGCGGGCCCGGTCTGCCGCCCTCCGCGTTCGATGCGCGCGGTATGACGCACAACATCGAGCTGCAGCCCTCGCTGACCGCGACCGCCGCCGAAGCCACGGCCTGGGCTGCCGCCAACACCACCACCGCGGTCGGCGCGGGCGCCGAGTACTTCGAGGTCGGCAACGAGCTGAACCGGCCCTTCAACACCGGCACCGCCGCACAGGCCTACGTGGACAAGGCACTGCGCCCCGTCCACGACCGCGTGGTGGCGACGGGGGCGTCGCTCAAGCTCCTGAACAACGGGCTCGCGGGCATGGATGAGCCGTGGGTGCAGAACTTCCACGCCGCCGGCGGATGGGACCTCATCGACGGCATCGCCTTCCACCCTGGTCGAGGCAACTTCACGCCCGACTACATCCCGCAGGATCCCGTGGACGCGGGTGCGAACGGCACGTACTGGAACTTCCTCGGCGGCCTCCGACGGCTCAAGGAGCTCGTCGCGCAGTACGGGTCGAAGGAGATCTGGATGACCGAGGCGTACGCCTGCACCAAGCCCAACGCGTGGTGGTACGACACCTACCGGCACGCTGCGGAGAACGTGTTCCTGAGCCTTGCGCTCGCGAAGGCCGAAGGCGTCCGCTGCGTGTGCTGGTACCAGTTCCATGACAGCGTGCTCGGCAATCCTCAGGTCGCGAATCCCGCGGACGCCGAGTACCACTACGGCCTGATGAACCGCGACACCAGCGCGAAGCCGTCCCTGCTCGCCTACGCGAACGCGGCCCGACTGCTCGACCGCGCGACGTTCGTCCGTTGGCTCACCTTCGCCGACGACGACAACAAGGGCCTGCTCTTCGACGCCCCGGACGGCGAATTCGCGGTGCTCTGGAACCGCGCGGACGGCTACATCCTGAACGCCGACCACGACCCGGCGGTGAGTACCTTCCCCGCGCCGGAGCTCTGGCTCGATCCCTGGCAGACCAAGACGACGCTGGTGGTCCCGGCCACGGGTGCCGGCGTCACGCAGATCGACTGCATCGGACAGGAGACGCCGGTCGCGGTCGCGTCAGGCACCGTGGCACTCACGCTAGACGGCGCGCCCCGCGTCTATCGTGGGCTCGACTGCAACGCAGCGCAGCTCGGGGTATGACCCGATCCGATCGACGGTGAACCGGAGACCACATGAGCACCACCTCGTTCGACCCCCTCGAACTCGAGCACGAGAAGCTCTACCTGCGCTTCGACCGCGGCGTCTTCGAGCTCTTCGAGTTCCCGCCGACGACCGATTTCCGATTCCGGACACCGGTGCGCTGGCTCGCCGTCCAGTTCGACGCGCGCCGTGCAGACAAGGGCCGGCTGAGGTTCGGCTTCGTGGAGTCGAGCGACGCGCCGCTCTTCGGGACCCAGCCGGTTCCGTTCGTGTTTACCCACACGCCCTCCCCCGTGCTGCCGCAGGCGGCGGAGGGCGTGTTCCGGGAGTACTTCACCCGTCTCGCCGAGCAGACGGGGCGGCGCATCGGCCGTTAGCCGCGGGGGTCTGAGAGCCTCCGCGGCAGGGCGCCGAGCCGACTCTCGCCTGCCGGGGACTACGGCCGGGTGAGCTCCTCGAGCACCTCGACGACGTGACGGTACGGCTGGCCGGTCGCGCGGCTCATGCCGAGCTCGCACGTGCGGTTCGCCGAGACGTAGGCGTCGAAGCCACCGCGGTCGACGGCGGCGGTCGCGACCTCGGCCGCCTCCACGGCGGTGGCGCTCGCGGTCAGCTCCGGATGCAGCATTCCACGGTCGCCCGCGAAGGCGCAGCAGCCCCAGCCCTCGGGCACGTACACGTCATCGGCGACAGCCGTGGCGAGTGCGCGCAGGGCGTCGTTCGCGCCGAGCTGCGTGGTCGAGCACGTCGGGTGCACCGCAACGGACCGGATGCGCTCCCGCACGGTCAGCTTCGGCAGGGCTTCCCGGGCGAGGAAGGTCGTCGCGTCCTCGATCCGCAGTGCGGCGTACTCGGGGCGCTCTGCGGCGGCCTTCGCGAGCATGACGTGCAGCCCCTCGGTGCACGATGCGGCATCGCAGACCACGGGCAGCGCGCCCTCCTGGCTCGCCCGCCACAGCGCAGGCAGGACGCGTTCGGTCATCGTGGCGTAGCCGTCGAGCTGGCCCTTGGACTTCCAGGGCGTGCCGCAGCAGAGCCCGCCGGCGTCCGGCGGCACGCTGTAGGAGATCCCGGCCCGCTCCAGCAGCAGCCGTACGGCCTCCCGGGAGCCCTCTCCGTGCACGCCGTCGGCGTCCTGCTCCGCGCCGAACATCGTCCCTATGCAGGATCCGAACAGCACGGCCTGCGCATCGACGGGGCTCTGGGGCTGCGGCGCGGGCGAGCCTCCGCCGGGGAGGCGCGCGTCGTACAGCGGCACGGTGTCGGCGCCGAGCACGGCGCGAGCGGCCTTGGTCAGGCCGGTCACGAGGGGCGCCGGCAGCGCCTGGGCGAGGTTCAATGCCAGGCCGCCACCGCGGGTGATCGCTCCCCACCCCTTCGCCGCGACGTTCCACACGCCCTGCTCGATCCGGCCGGCCTCCTCGGCGCGCAGGCGGCGCACGAGGTCGCCGGTGTTGATGTCGACCGGGCACGCGGCTCCGCACATGCCGTCGACGGCGCAGGTCTGCACGGCGTCGTAGTCGTAGTCCCGCGCGATCTCCGCGGCCACCTCGACCTCGCCTCTGTGCAGAGCGGCCGTCATGTCGCGGCGCAGCACGATGCGCTGCCGCGGGGTGAGCGTGACGTCCTTGCTGGGGCAGGTCGGCTCGCAGTAGCCGCACTCGACGCAGCGGTCGACCTCGCCCTCGACCGTCGGCACGATCTTGAGGTCGGCGAGGTACGAGCTCGCATCGTCCGACAGCACGACGCCGGGGTTGAGGATCCCGTCCGGGTCGATGAGCCCCTTGATCTCCCACATCATGTCGGTCAGCACGTCGCCGTACTGCCGCCGCACGAACGGGGCCATGATGCGCCCGGTGCCGTGTTCGGCCTTGAGCGTCCCGCCCTGCGCGAGCACCAGCTCGACGAGATCCTCGGTGAAGGCCTCGTAGCGGCGCAGCGCCTCGGGATCGTCGAAGCGCTCGTTGACGAGGAA
The DNA here is from genome assembly GCF_056397105.1 of Microbacterium sp. 05N427. Classification (NCBI taxonomy): domain Bacteria; kingdom Bacillati; phylum Actinomycetota; class Actinomycetes; order Micrococcales; family Microbacteriaceae; genus Microbacterium; species Microbacterium sp. 05N427. The sequence continues at coordinate 257,410 of NZ_JBFTMT010000001.1, read as the reverse complement.
GTGCACGTTGCCGTCCTTGGCGTGCCCGAAGATCACGCAGCCCTCGTAGTGATGCTTCTCGAACAGCGCCGTGAGCCCCTCGCACACGCCGAGCAGCCGCTCGACCGGCACCGCGATGTCCTCGAGCAGGGCCGTCGTGCCCGAGGGGCGGGCTCCCGCGACCGCGGTGTACAGCCCCTTGCGAACGGTCCAGAGTTCGCCGCGCTCGGCCGGATCCTCGGTCATGCGCGCCGGCGTCGTGAGCGGCAGGGACGCGACGTGCGCGAGCGCGACCCCCTTGCCCTCGGCGAGCGCATCCGCGTCTGCAGCGTGCACCTCGACGAGCAGAGCCGCGTGCCCCTGCACGTCGATCCCGGCGATCGCCTCCGGCACCGTACTGAGTCCCTGCGCGACCCGCAGCGAGGCCGCGTCCATGAGCTCGATCGTGGCGAGTCCGAGCGCGGTCAGGCCCGGTAGCGCCGCCATCGCGTCGGAGAGCGTGTCGAAGACGAGCAGCCCGGTCGAGATCGCGGGCTGGATCGGGATCGTGCGGAACCGCGCCTCCGCGACGAACGCGAGCGTCCCCTCGGATCCGATCACGAGGTGCTCCAGGATCCGCACCGGATCGTCGAAGTCGAGGAGGGAGTTGAGGCCGTATCCCATCGTGTTCTTCATCGAGAACTGGCGTGCGACCTCGGCGCTCAGACCGGGGTCGCCGCGCAAACGATCGCGCAGATGCTGCAGGCCCTGGGCGATCTCGGGCTCCCGATCCCGCAGCCGAGCCAGCGCGTCGGGCGCCGCGGTGTCGAGGATCGTGCCGCTGGGCAGCACCAGCAGCATCGACTCGATCGTGCGGTAGGAGTTCTCCACGATCCCGCACGCCATGCCGCTCGAATTGTCGGCGACCACGCCGCCGATCGTGCAGGCGATCTCACTCGCCGGATCCGGACCGAGCTTGCGTCCGAAACGGGCCAGCCGGGTGTTCACCTGGCGCACGGTGGCACCGGGCTGCGCGGTGACGGAGCTCCCGTCGGCGCTCACGCTGATGCCGCGGAACGCCGAGCGCGTGTCGACCATGACGTCCCCGGTCACACCCTGCCCGCTGAGGCTGGTGCCGCCCGAGCGGAACGTCAGGGTGCGACCCGCCGCACGCACGGCACCGAACACCCGCGCGACGGCCGCCGCGTCCTGGGGAACGAGCACCGCATCCGGCACGAGCAGATAGTGCGAGGCATCGTGCGCTCGGGCGAAGCGGTCGATCGTGCGCGAGGCGACCCGGACATCGGGACCGAGGGCGGCCTCGTCCAGTGGCGAAGTCAGGGTGGCGGGCATGCGGAACTCCTCGGCGGATCGGGGTGCCTCCAGTATCGTCCCGTGGCCGGGGCGGTGCAGGTCGGCGGCGATGACGAGTCAGGTCTGCGGGCGGTTCTGCTGTTAGTGCTGCTGTCAGTTCTGCAGGACGGATCCATGTATGAAGGACGGATCCGCCCGGATCTTCCTGCGGAGTGGCAAACGTCCTTCAGAATTCGTCTCGGGCGGGGCCCGTGGTCCGGGCCGCGAGCACCGATCAGGCGAGGATGCCCGGATCCGCCACACGGAACACGCCGTCCACGAGCACCGGCACGGTCGAGGACACGTCGGTCTGGGCGGCGAGCTCGACGTCCGCACCCTGTCCGTCGCCCCGCAGTTCGACGCCACTCGACGATGCCGTGAACAGGTGCCGGGTCGCCCGGGCAAGGCCGGTGTAGGCGGCGCAGGCCGCGGCGGCTTCGGGCGAGCACGCGTCGATGCCGAGCGCGCCGAGCGCATCGATGACGGCGCCCGCGGCGAGCAGGTCCTCGACGGAGAAGCGCACGGTCTCGTCGTCACGCACCTCGCCGCCCGCGACCACGGCGACCTTCACCCGGCGGCCGAGGGCGTGCTGGTGGTCGAGGATCCACTGCGCGACAGCGGAGCGGTTGCGCAGCGAGGCGGCGAGCACGGGGACGCCGAACGACGCGGCGGCCGCCGACAGTCGGGAGCCGTTGAACGAGGGCACCACGGCCCGGGTCGCGCCGAACGTCGCGACGTTCTCGGCCGTCAGGCTCGACGGCGACAGCGTCACGCCCGGTCCGCCGCGCGGTCCGGCAAGGCGGGCATCGCCGAAGCCGTGCTCGGCAGCGATCCGCTCGGCCTCGGCACGCTTGCCGGGGAACGGCTGCACCTCGAGCCCCTCGGTCACGGCCCGCTCCACGGTCGTCGTGAACGAGATCGCGTCGATCACGACGATGACGCCCGCACCCTGCGCGATCGAGCGCAAGCCCTCGCGCGCCCAGTCGAAGCGCACCTCGTAGTCCTGCTGCAGCGGATGGTCGGGGCTCATCGGGGATCTCACCCGGGAATGCTACCCGGCCGGGCCCGCCCACCCTCGCTCAGCGGGCGTTGTCGGAACGCAGCGGCGCGCTGCTCCAACTCGACGCCGAGCCGGTCAGCGCCGCGTCGAGGGATTCCTGCGCGTACCGCATGTTCTCGGCATAGCGCGGCTCCTGCAGGCGCTGCCACATCACATCCTCCGGCACGTCCTCGACCTGGGCGGTGATCCACCAGATGTTGCCGAACGGATCCTTCACGCGCCCGCCGCGCTGCCCGAAGGCGTTGTCGCCGAGCTCGGTCACGACCGTCGCGCCGCGGTCCACCGCCCGCGCGAACGCCGCGTCCGCGTCGGCCACCCAGACGCGCAGCAGGCTCGGCATCACCGGCCAATCCTGGCGCCGGTCGAACGCCAGCACCACGGTGTCCCCGATGCGAATCTCACCATGGCCGATCGAGCCGTCCGCGGTCTGCACCCGAGCGAGCTCCTCCCCTTCGAATGCACCCGCGATGAAGTCGAGCAGCGCACCCGTGTCGTCGGTCACCACCCAGGGCGCGACACTGGTGTAACCGGTCGGAGTAGCGGGGTCGATCATCGCCATGGGGGATCCTCTCGTCGTCATCGCGAGCCTAGAGGCGGCCTCCGACATCGGACCGGATAGCCTGTACTGCGCTGTTCCGCCGCCGCAGACCACCCGAGGAGGGCGATGTTCGACAGCCCGCTCTCCGCGTCCGCGTACGAGGTGCTCGGCGTCGTCGCCACGGTCGACGACGAGGAGCTGCGCCGCGCCTACCGGCTGCAGCTGCGCCGCACGCACCCCGACACCGGGGGCGATGCGACGGTGTTCGTCCAGGTGCAGCGCGCCTGGGAGCTCGTCGGCACACCCGGCCTCCGCGCCGCGTACGACCGCGGGCACGGATTCTCCGAAGACGAGGCTGCGTGGGATGGCTGGCGCGCGCAGACGGCGCGCACAGACACCCGCCCTCGCGCGAAGGCCTACGGCGAGGCGGGCGCAAGCCGGCGCCGTCACTACGTCGCGCAGGTGCGCGCGTGGGCCGGATCCGAGGTGCCGGATCCGTACGACCCCGCGTTCGTGCGCACGATCCCCCGCGAGCTGCGCCGGATCCTCGCCAACGCCCTCGCCGAGGAGCACACCGCCCGCTCCGTGGCCGACCTGGGCATGGGCTTCACCGCCTGGCACGACGTGGCGGTGCCCAGCGCTGGTGGGGGCGCGGCCGGTGGGGGCGCCTCGGCGTCCGCCGACACGCTTGACCACATCGTGCTCGGACCGTCGGGACTGTACGGCCTGATGTCCGCCGATCTCGGCGAGATCGCGCGCTTCCGCGGCGGCGAGGTCATCGGCTCCGGCGCCGGAGCCCGCGCCCCGATCACCGCGCTGGTGACGCAGGTCCGCACGGTCGCACGGTCCGCGCGGGTGCGCTTCGGCGGGGCGATCCTGGTGCTCCCCGACGACGACCTCGCCCAGGCGACCACGCCGCTCGGCGCGATCCGCGGCACGACCGTGGTGGTCGCGCGCCGCAGCACCCTCCGCACGCTGTTGCGATCCGGCGTGCCCGGATCCCGAACGCTCGGCGGCACCGAGCTGTTCGACGTGCGCACCCGGATCCAGCAGACCGTACGCTTCGCCTGAGCGCGGGGATCCGCTGCGTCGGCTGCTTCGGCTGCATCCGGGGGTCCCCTGGCTGTCGGCGCCCCCTCTGGCGGTCCGCGCCCCCTCTGGCGGACGCCCCTGCGAGGGCGCGCCGATGCTGCGAGGGGGCGCCGACGTGGCAGACCCCACGCGACCGAAGCCCCTCCCCCCGCCCCGGCCCGGCAACGCTCAGGAGTAGCCGCGGCGCAGCAGCATCCCCGCGGCGCGATCGAACTCCTCCGCCGTCGGGATCTCGAAGTCGAGGGCGTTCGCGTTGCGGGTGATCACGGCGAAGACTGCGGCGACGGCTGCCGCGTCCTCGAGCTCGGCCGCCGTGACCCCGGCATCGAAGGCGGCGCGGGCATCTGCCGGCGAGAGCGCATCCGGATCCTTCGTCATCCGCTCCAGGAAGACGAGGGCGGCGCGGAGCCGCTCGTCGATGGGAGCCGTGCGGAAGTCGGCGAGGGCCGCGTCGGCCACGGCGGGATCCATGCCGCGCACCGAGATCGCCCTGTGCGCGCCGACGCAGAACGGACAGGCGTTCCAGCTCGCGACCATCGCCGCCATCAGCTCTCGCTCCGAAACGGTCCATGTGCTCGGCGCGCGCATCGCCTTCTGCGTCCACCGTCCCAGCGCCGGTCCCGCGAAGCCGCGGTCGTAGAACGCGACCCTGGCGGCATCGGGCAGCCGGTAGCCCGCCATGCGGGAGATCGCGCGGATCAGCAGGCGGTGGGCCACGCTGTCGCCGTGCTCGACCTCAGCGAGTCTCATCCGCGGCCTCCTCGATCGCCCGGATCGCGGCATCCCAGCGCCGCAGTCCAGCACCGACGCCGGCCGCCATCACGACCTCGAATGCTCCTCTATCGGATCCGGCCTGCCGTTGCGCGGCCTCTACCTGCTCGTCGGTCACGCGATACGAGGCCTCCCCGGTCGTCCGGGCGAGCTCCGCATACGGCTCCGCCACTGCGGCATCGCCGCCGGCCCCGATGCTCATGGCGCCGGTCGTCGCGTGGGCGTCGACGCCGCCCGAAACGGCGGCCCGCAGATCCTCGGCGAGGACCCGGTGCTCGACATCCGCGGTCATGCCCCGAACCTACTCCGCAGCCCCGCTCCGCGCCTGCCCTCCGGGGGATCCGGCCATGCCCACCGACGCCCCCCTCATACGGTCCACGCCCCCTCCGGCGGACGCCTCTGCGAGGGGGCGCCGATGCTGGGAGGGGGCGCCGACGGGGCAAACGCCTCGCGAAAGTGGCAGCTCGCGGGGTAGGGCTCCGGCCGGAATGCGCCTACGTCTATTCCTCGCGGGCCCGGCGGGTGCCAGAGTCTCCTATGGGAGAGGATCGATCCGCCTGAAGGAGCTCCGCCATGGTCACCGCTCGTCTCGCGAGGCCGATCGCGCTCGCGGCCGCCCTGCTCGTGCTCGCCGGCTGTTCCGCGCAGCCCTCGACCGGTCCCACCTCGACGGGCGCCGGCACCCCCTCATCGACGGTGCCCACGGTCTCGACCTGTGTCGCCGACCCCTCGGCGGTCGTGGCGCGCACCGCCGATCTGCCGACCACGGCGCTTCCCGACGACCTGACCGCGACGATCGACAAGGCCGCACAGGCCGCGTTCGCCCAGACCTCGGCGAAGGGCGCGGTCGTGGCCGTGCAGTCGCCGAAGGGGCTGTTCCTCAAGGCCTACGGTGTGGCGGATCCTGCCACCGGCGCCCCGATGACGACCGACATCTACCAGCGCGTCGGATCCATCACGAAGCCGTTCACCGGGACCCTGACCCTGCAGCTCGCGGCCGAGGGCAAGCTGAGCCTCGACGACAAGATCTCGAAGTACGTGGACGGCGTGCCGCGCGGCGACGAGGTCACGATCCGCATGCTCGCGGACATGAGCAGCTCTGTGACGAGCTACACGAAGGACGAGGCCTGGCAGAAGACCTTCTTCTCCGAGCCCGACCGGGTGTGGAAGCCGGAGGAGCTGCTCAAGGCAGGCCTGAGCCTGAAGCCGCAGGACTTCGCGCCCGGAACCGCGTTCGACTACTCGAACACCAACACGATCCTGCTGGGCTTCGTGATCGAGAAGGTGACGGGCAAGAGCTATCAGGACGTACTGGCGGAGAAGATCCTCACTCCGCTCGGCCTCACGCACACGATCTTCCCGGCCGGATCCGCTGCGTTCCCGGATCCGCACGCGCAGGGATTCACCCTGCAGGGCGGGCACGGCACCCCGGAGGACCCGGCGAACACGACGAACTGGAACCCTTCCTGGGGCTGGACCGCCGGTGAGTTGATCTCGAGCCCGCAGGACCTGCTGAAATTCGGGCGGGCCGAGGCGACGGGTGCAGGTCTCGTGCCGGCCAAGTACCAGATCGAACGCCTCACGTCGTTCCGCGAGTTCAATGGGCCCGGCAACGGCGGGTACGGCATCGGCTGGGGCTGCCAGAACGGCTGGGTCGGCCACACCGGGGAGCTGCCCGGCTACAACACCGCGATGTTCTACAGCACCAAGGACGACACCACGATCATCACGATGGTCAACAGCGACATCCCCTCCGGCGATTGCCCCAGCGATGCGAGGACCCTGACCGACAACCCGACGGATCTGCCCTGCAGCTCCCCCGCGACCCGGATCTTCCAGTCCCTCGCGAAGGAGCTGGGCACCCCGTTCGCCCCGCAGAAGAAGTAGTCGCCGACGCGGTTCGGACCCGGCTCTCCGTCGACGCCCCCTCTGAGCATCGGCGCCCCCTCGCACGACCGCGACCACAGGGGGGCGCGGATGCTGCGAGGGGGCGTCGACGCCAGGCGCCGGCGGAATCAGCGCCCCGCCGGGGGCGTCGGCTCGCCGAGGGACAGCATGAGCCGGTTGGCCCAGTTGAAGAACGCCGCGCTCTGCACGACGTCGACCACGGCCTGATCGTCCAGGCCGGCGGCGCGCAGCGCCTCCACGTGCGCCACGCCGAAGCGGGACGGGGTCGCCGTCAGCGCTGCGGCCGCCTCGATGATCGCGGTCCAGCGTTCGTCCTGTTCGCCGTCGATGCCCTCGTCCAGCAGGCGCTGCACGTCGTCTCGACGGGACGGCGCCTGGATCGTCGCGAACCGGGAGTGCACCGAGGCGCAGAAGAGGCAGCCGTTCGTGCGCGAGGCCGCGGCCGCGGAGATCTCCCGCTCGGCCCGGCCGAGACCAGCGTCGGTGTTGTAGAAGATGTCGTTGTCGGCACGAGTGCGCGCTCCCAGCACGACGGGATCGCGCACGAGCAGGCGGAAGTACGGGCTCGCGGCGCGGGAGCGCTCGACCAGGGCGGTGTAGTCGTCCTCGGTGAGCTCGTTCTCGGGCTTCGGCTCGAGCCACGGCACCCAGCCGAGCTCGTCCTGCGTGAAGACGTGCGGCGGTGTCAGCTCGGGGTGACGCAGTACCTGCTCGGACATGGTCAGATCGCCTCCTTGAGGACGCCGAGTCCCGCGATCACGCGGAGCTGGAACTGGGTGAACGAGACGAGCTGCGACACCGTGACGACGCCGTCCGTGCTCCAGCCGGCGTCGAGCAGTGCCTGCAGCGCGTCCGGGCTCGCATCGCGCGGGCGGTAGGTCAGCAGATGCGCGTGCTCGAGGGCCGCGGCGAGCCGCTCCCCCGCGGCGCCGCGCAGGGCGTCCGGCGCGGTCCAGTGCGGACCGTCCTCGTCCTCTGCGCTCAACGGCCCCTCCGGATACGCCCCGTACGGACCGGTGGTCAGCGCGCCGGACAGCGCCGCGTCGATCGCCGCGCGCAGACCGGGATCGGCGGCGTCGAGCAGCACCCGGTAGTGGCCGGCCAGGCCGTCCGCGCGGCTGAGGGCGGCCACCCAGTACCCGAGGGCGGTGCGCTCCACCGCGGTCGCCCGGGTGAGGTCGGTGGGATGCGTGATGAGACCGTCGTAGGTCGCCTGCGCATCGCTGCGTGCGACGGGCCGCTTGGCGCGCAGCGCGTCGAGCGCACTGCCCGGGGCGATGCCGACGAGAGCGTCGATGAGATCAGACATGGGTCTCCTCTGCGAGGTGCGGGGCGAAGGGAGCGGATCCGGCCCGGCTCCAGCCGAGCGCCGGGGCGACCCGCGTGGCGATGAGTTCGAGCGAGCGCAGCAGCACGTCGTGCGGCGGATCGACGGGATGCGTCTGGAACACGATGTCCGTGGCCGAGGTGAGCACGTGGTCCTGCGAGAGCTCGTCGACGATCTGCTCCGGGGTGCCGACGTGCAGGTCGAACAGGATCCGCAGTTCCTCGTCGCCGGCGCCCTCCGGCACCGAGATGCCCAGCGCGCGGGCCGAGGGCAGCGAGCGCTCGATGCCGCGCCGGATCAGCCGCGCGGCGTCCGCCGCATCGTCGACCACGACGAGGCCGCGTGACACGAAGGTGCGCGGCGTGACGTCGGCCGGCAGAGCCGCCTCATATGCGTCGATGACGAGGCGCTGCGTGTCGGCGAGCGCCGTGACACCGGATCCGGCCGTATGCGGCTGCGACTTGGACAGCATGAGCCCGGATCCGGCCGCTCCGATCCGAGAGGCGCCCTCGGGCGAGAACGTGGCCTGCCAGAGGGTGTCGAGCAGCTGCGGAGCCGGCGGGTGGAGGCGGCCGCCGTCGGCGGTGAGCTCGTCGCCGCGGAGGGCGGATCGGAGCCTCGTCAGGTGCCGGGCGTAGATCGCGCCGCGCTCTTTGGGGTCGTGGCCGAACGGCGGGAACGAACTCGGCGTGCCACCGCTGCCGACACCCAGCTCGAAGCGGCCTCCGCTCAGCAGCGACAGCACCGCGGCGTCCTCCGCCACGCGCAGCGGCTCCTCGAGCGGGAGGGTCACGATGCTCGTGCCGAGCACGATGTCACTGGTCTGCGCGGCGGCGTGCGCGAGGAAGACCAGCGGCGAGGGAAGCCCTCCCTCGTCCTCGTGGAAGTGGTGCTGCGCCACCCAGGCGGAGTCGAAGCCGAGGCGCTCGGCGGTGCGGATCTGTTCGAGTGCGAGTCGGTAGCGCTCGGCGGGCGGTGCGTCGTCGAGCACTCGGGTGAAGAATCCGAGTCGGGGGTTTCCTGCGGTCATGAGCCGCTCCTTCCGAGGTAGGCCTCTTGAATGCGGGGGTCGTGCAGAAGCTCCTGCGCCGACCCGACGGCGACGATCTCGCCCGTCGCCAGGACGTAGCCGCGGGAGGCGATGGACAGGGCGAGTTCGGCCTGCTGCTCGACGAGCAGCACGGCCACGCCGAGCTCGCGGTTGAGCCGCGCGATCTCGTCGAGCACCTGGTCGACGAGCTTGGGCGAGAGCCCCATCGTGGGCTCGTCCATGCAGATCAGCCGGGGACGGCTCATCAGCGCCCTGGCGAATGCGAGCATCTGCTGCTCGCCGCCGGAGAGCGTGCCGGCCTCCTGCCGCCGACGCTCGGCGAGGCGCGGGAAGTGCTCGCGCATCCGCTCGATATCCTCGGCGATCCCGGCCCGATCTCGGCGCGTGTACGCCCCGGCATAGAGGTTCTCATCGACGGTCATCTGCGGGAACACCCGGCGGGCCTCTGGAACACTGGCGATCCCGGCCCGCACCCGGCGGGCCGTGGAGCGGTGCGTGATGTCGTCACCTGCGAACGCGATACGTCCCGCTTTGACCCTGTTCAACCCCAGGATCGACTTCATCGTGGTCGACTTGCCCGAGGCGTTGCCGCCCAGGAGCGAGACGATCTCGCCCTCACCGACCTCGATCGACACCCCGCGCAAGGCGTGGAACGGACCGTAGAAGACGTCCACCGCGTCCAGAGTCAGCAGCGCTGTCATGCGGATCCCTCCTCCGCGGCGTCGGCCCCGGTCGACCCGGTCTCCCGCCGTCGCCCGAGATACGCCTCGATCACGGCGGGGTCGTTGCGGACCGTCTGCGGATCCCCCTCCGCGATGATCCGGCCGCCGTCCATGACGATCACCCGGTCGGAGACGGTCATCACGAGGTCGAGCTTGTGCTCCACCAGGAGGATCGCCTGCCCCGCGGCCTTCACCTCGAGCAACTGGGCGAGCACCTCGGCGGTCTCGGACTGGTTCATGCCCGCGGTCGGCTCGTCCAGCACGAGGAGCTTCGGCTGCAGTGCGAGCGCGCGTGCGATCTCGGTGCGCCGCCGGTTCGCGTAGCTCAGCGTGTACGCCGGATCGTTGCGCCGCGGCCCGAGCCGCGCCTCGAACCGGTCGACCTCGAGGTCGATGACCGCGTCGATCTCCGTGCGCTCCCGGCGCGCGGCGGGGGTGCCGAAGATCGCGACGAACAGCTCGGCGAGCAGCGGGATCCAGCGCAGCAGGAACACGTGCGAGAGCCGGCGGAACGGTCGGTGCGCATGCAGCTGCGAGTGGATCCCGACCTCGATGTTGTCGGCGACCGAGAGCGTGGCGAACACCCGGCCGTTCTGGAACGTGCGCGCGATCCCGTGCTCGGCGATGTCGACCGTGCCGGCATGGTCGATGCGGGTGCCATCCAGCACGATCGTCCCTCCGTGCGTCGGGATCGTGCCGGTCACGAGGTTGAGCGTGGTGGTCTTGCCCGATCCGTTGGGTCCGATGATCGAGACGACCTCGTGCGGCTGCACCTGGAACGTGACGCCGTCGACGGCGCGGACGCCCTCGAAATGGCGCTCCAGGTCCTTCACGGCGAGCAGAGCGGTCATGAGTTCCTCACCAGGACGCCGCCGGGCCGGAAGCGCACGACGAGGATGAGCACGAGGCCGTAGACGATGATCCGCCATTCGGGGGTGAAGCGCAGCAGCTCCATCGCGCCGATCAGCACGATCGAGCCCACGACCGCTCCGTAGGGCAGGCCGACACCGCCGAGGATCACGATCGTGACCACGAGCAGCGACATCAGCATGGTGAACATCGTGGTGTCTATGTAGGTGTACTGATGCGCGAGCAGGGAACCGCCGATGCCGGCGAAGAACGCGGAGATCGCGAACGCGAGCGCCTTGTAGTCGCGCACTCGCACGCCGGAGGCCAGCGCGGCGACCTCGTCGGATCCGACGGAGGAGATCACCTTGCCGAGATGCGAGCCGCGGATCCGCCACATCACGAGGAGCGTGAGCACCAGCACCACGAAGTCGATCAGGTAGTAGGCGAGCGGAGTGTTCAGCTCGATGCCGGCGATCGACGGCACGGGGATCCCGTACACGCCCTGCGGCACGAGCAGCTGGATCACGGCCACGATCGCGATGCCGAGTCCGAGCGTGGCGATCGAGATGTAGTGCCCCTTCACCCCCCAGATCGGCGAGGCGAGGATCGAGGCGATCACGGCGGCGCCGATGCCCGCGATCGGCAGCGCGATCCAGAAGGACAGGTGCAGGTGCACGCTCAGCAGTGCCGACAGGTAGGCGCCGATCGCGATGGGCCCTGCCTGACCGAGCGCCAGCACGCCCGCCTGCCCTGCGGTGACGGTGAAGCCCGCGGCGATGATCGCATAGACGAGCACCTGAGTGCCCGTCGTGAGTACGTAGGTGTCGGCGAGGATCGGCACGAGCACACCGAGCACGACGAAGGCGGCGGCCCACACCCACCGCGGTATGCGCAGCGGACGCCCCCTGCCGAGGAACGTGCCGGTGAGCGGCTCGGTGGAGATCAGCGGCACCTTGCCCAGCAGGCCCCCGGGCCGCACGATGAGCACCGCCAGGAGCACGACGAAGACGATGATCTGCCGGGCGGCGTCGCCGAGCCAGTAGATCCCGAACGCCTCCAGGATCCCCAGCAGGAATCCGCCGACGACCGCCCCGACCAGCGAACCGAGCCCGCCGAGCGCGGCCGCGACGAACGCCGTCATCCCGATGTTCAGGCCGGAGACCGGATTCACCACTCCGATGTAGAGCGAGAAGAAGATGCCGGCGAGACCGCCGAGGCCGGATGCGATCACGAACGAGATGTTCTGCACCGAGCCCACCGGAATGCCCATCTGCAGGGCGGCTTCCTGATCCTGCGCGGTGGCGCGGATCGCGCGCCCCGTGCGGCCGTACTTGAGGAACAGCGACATCGCGATCATGACGACGGCCGTGACACCCAGCATCACCAGATCCGAGGTGCCGAACCGCATGTTCCCGAGGTGCAGGTTCGAGGTGGGCAGCACCTGCGGGAAGGACCGGAACTGCGCGGAGAACGCGAGCTGGGATCCGTTGTCCAGGATCTGGGCGACCGCATAGGTGGAGAGCATCGCGGCGAGCGGCAGGAACTTGGCGAGCGGACGGACGACCGCGATATTGATCACGAGGCCCAGCACCGCGCAGATGGCGAGCACGAGCGGGAGCGCGATCCAGAACGGCTGCTGCAGCTGCACGACGAAGAACCACGCCAACATCGCGCCGAGTCCGAAGAACGAGAATTGCGCGAAGTTGACGACGTTCATGACGCCGAAGACGAGCGAGATGCCGACCGCTCCGAGGGCGTAGACGTTCCCTCGGAGCAGGCCGGCGATCAGAGTGTCGAGCATGGAGGGGCGTCAGCCTTCGATGGCGACCCAGGCGCCGTCCTTCAGCACGGTGGGGGTGAGTTGCGGAGAGGCCGGGCGGCGGGTCTCCGGATCGAACGAGAGCTTGCCGTAGACGACGCTCGGAACGTCCTTGATCTCCTGGAAGCCCTTGAGGATCCCGGCGCGGTCGGTTCCGCCCTTCTTCGCCGCAGCGACGGCGACGTGCAGGGCGTCGTAGGCGCCGGCCTCGAAGAGGGTGACTTCCTTCTCCTCGGGGTACTTCTTCTTGAAGGCCTTCACGAACGACTGCACCTCCGGCGCGGAGCCGGTCGCCACGAACTCGGTGCCGATCACCGAGCCCGCCGCATCGGGTGTGGCGTCGAAGGACTGCTCATCCTGGCCGCCGTAGAACGTGCCCGTGAAGCCGATCGCACGCAGCTGCGTGACGAGCTTGGCGGCGTCCGGCCCGTAACCGATATGCGCGAACGCCTTCGGGCTGCCGGCGACCGCCTTGGTCAGCGACGGGCGGTAGTCGTCGGAGGTCGGGTCGATCGCCTCGGCGTCGGTGATCTTCAGGCCGATCTTGTCGGCTTCGGCCTTGAACGCCTGGAAGGCGGGGATACCCCAGTCGGCCGTGTTCAAGTAGGTCACGCCGATCGAGTCGACGCCCTGCTTCTTGATGTAGTCGGCGGTCCAGGTGTAGCTCGCGCTCGTGGTGATGGCGCTCGACCACTGGTACTCGGTGCCCTTCGCCGTGAAGTCGGGGTTGGAGTTGTTGAAGCCGTACTGCAGCAGCTTCGCCGAGGAGTAGATCGGAGACGCCGGGATCGACGCCGCAGAGGAGTAGTCGCCGAACACGAGTGAGATCTGCGGGTCGTTCACGAACTTCTGCGCGACGGTCACCGACTGCTTGGGGTCGGACTGCGAGTCCTCGTACTTGAGGGCGACCGGGTGACCGTCGATGCCGCCGTCCTTGTTGACCTCCTCGACGGCGAGGTCGAAGGCCTTCTTGAACTGCTCGCCGTACTGCGCGTACTGGCCGGTCTGCGCGGCGGAGACGCCGAAATAGACGGTGCTGCCGGCCGAGGATCCGCCCGAGGGCCCGTTCGCGGACGCGGAGAGGCTGCATCCGGCGAGCGCGAGAGCTGCGGTCGCCGCCATGAGCCCGGCGAGCGCGATGCGTCGAGTGTTCTTTGCCACGGGGGCCTCCTTCGGGTCGTCGCACCGCGGGTCGGTGCGGTCCGGACGACGCGCTGTGTACGACGCCCGGAATGCGCCGGCGGAACGGGCAGCCGCGGGCGTGTGCCCACACTCACACGGACGCGGTATCGGCTGCCGTTCTGTGTCGCTTTTCGACGCCGCGTGACGACACAGAGAGCCTTGTGTGACGACGCGCGGCAGAGATCAGGGCCGACCGGATCCCTACCGGTCTCCCCGCGAGTACGCTTCGCCCGCGGAAGAACGCTGGGATAGCGTGGCGGCATGAGTGGCTACGACGTGAGCGAGATCGGCGGGATCGACACCTGGGGTGTCGCGGAGGGGACCGGGAAGAGGTTCGTCGACGGGGAGGCGGCCCGATACCTCGGCATGTCGGCGAACGCGACGGATCCGGGCGCGAGCTCGCCCTTCTGGCACCGGCACGACCGTTTCGAGGAGCTCTACGTGTTCCTCGACGGGCGCGGGCAGATGGCGCTCGACGACAACGTGGTCGACGTGCAGGCCGGCACCGTGGTGCGCGTCGCACCCGAGACCTGGCGGGCCGTGCACAGCGCCGCCGACGCTGATCGCCCGCTGAAGTGGCTGTGCCTGCGCGGAGGCGGCGACAGCCTCGCCGCGATCGGGCGCGATGGCGAACTCGACAAGGAGCGGACGTTCCCATGGTCAGCGTGAGCGACGACGTCTCCATCGGGGGCGAGAGCATCCGGCTCGGACAGTTCCTGAAGTTCGCGGGGCTGCTCGACTCGGGCGGCGACGCCAAGGAGGCGATCATCGACGGGTACGTGCGCGTGAACGGCGAGGTGGACCGCCGCCGCGGACGCCAGCTCGCTCATGGCGATCTCGTGACGTACGACGGACGCACGGTGCGCGTCCGTCCCTGACCCCGCCCCGGTCCCTGAGCCTGTCGAAGGGCCCGGAGTCTGCTCGCGGTGCTCGCGGATCTCAGCGCGCCATCCCGAGGAACACCATGAGCAGCCGCTCGACCTCGGTGATCTGATCAGCGGACAGCCGCCCGATCCGCGCATCGACATTCTGACGTCGCACGGTTGTGGCCTTGTCGATCATCACGTCGCTCTCCTTCGTCAGGCCGGAGAGTTCGCCCGGGCGGATGCGGACCCTCAGCAGCGGGGCATCGATCAGGGCGCCGGTCAACGGCAGCACGGTCACGGACGCCGTGCCGGCGAACAGATCATCTTGGAGGATCAGCGCCGGTCGAGGCTTCGACGCGTACACACCGCCGGCGACCGTCCAGAGCTCGCCGCGGATCATTCGTCATCCCAGTCGACCGACACCGCTTCGATGAAGGCCTGGTCCTCCGTCGCCGATGCCGCGCTCGCGGTCAGCGCGGCTTGGCGTCGCGCCTCCGTCGCGAACGACGCAC
The DNA here is from genome assembly GCF_056397105.1 of Microbacterium sp. 05N427. Lineage (NCBI taxonomy): Bacteria > Bacillati > Actinomycetota > Actinomycetes > Micrococcales > Microbacteriaceae > Microbacterium > Microbacterium sp. 05N427. The sequence continues at coordinate 242,402 of NZ_JBFTMT010000001.1, read as the reverse complement.
TACGGACGTCGGGCACCCACACCTGTATCGGACGGAAGCCACGCTCTCGCATTCGTCGCCGATACTCACCCACCCGCTCGTTGACGCCCATGTCGCCCATCGTTACATGTAACGGAGGTCGGGGCAATGCCTTGGCCATCATCTCGATACCGCACGTCGGGCTGCGAACGATGACATCGACTGCTGGCGCATTGACATGAGCCCATAGTCCGCGACCGACGCGCGCGTGAGGACGTGATTCACGCCCTTGGTGTGCAACGGGCGGATTTCGCGATCTGTGCGGAACCATCCGTTCTCGCGACGAAGACATGCCTTGGCCACCACCGATCGGTGCCCGACCCTGACCGATCGGTGGATCCCCTGGGTACCGCGCCTGAGGACGCTGGAGACATGAACAAAACACTCCCCCTCCCCGCCGGCCGCACCCTCGAGACCGCCCGCCGCGCAGCCTTCCGTCCCGTGGTCCTCTTCAGCGCGGCCTTCGTCGCCGTCAGCGCCGCCATGATCGCCTACCTCGGCATCGCGAGCGCCGCCCGGGTCGACGTCGACACCGCGATCTGGATCCGCTGCTCCCTCGTGCTCGCAAGCGCGATCGTCGTGCTGGCGATCGCGGTCTCCGCCGCCCGTGGATCCCGCGGCGCCTGGGTGCGCCTGCGGATCGTGAGCCCGATCATCGTCGCCGCGGTCGTCGTGATCGTCTCCATCCCCGGATTCCTCCCCGACTGGGTGCGCCTCGAACAGGCGGTCTGCGGGCTGCTCGTACTCCCGGTCGCGATCCTGGTGAACCTGCCCCGCATGGGCGCTCATTTCCCGAAGACGGCGTAGGGTCGGGCCGTGATGGACTCGCGCTGGCGGAGCGTGCTCGCGATCACCCCGTACGTCGTGCTGGGGCTGCTGGTCGCGTTCGTGGTGCCCGTGCAGTGGGGCCGATGGTCCCAGCTGGGTCCGACGCTGGCGCTTTGCTCGGCCTACGGGCTGTGGGTCCTCGTGATGCGCACCCTGCCGTTCCGCTGGCGTGATCGGTCCGCCGCGATCGCGGTGTTCCTGACCGGTGCGATCGCTCTCAACCTCCTGCTCGTGCTCCGCGAGGGCACGTTCGGGTTCCTCGCGATCGCGACGTTCTCGTTCGCCTACTCGCTCGTGGACTGGCCGTGGGAGCTGCTCCCTGTCGCGGGGACCGCGGTCGTCGCCGGCCTCGCGCAGAGCTCCGCGTTCCGTGCGGATCCGGCCGGCGTCGCGGGGACGATCGCGGTGATCCTGCTGAACGTCGTCGTGATGTGCGGGCTGTCCTTCGGCCTCCATCGGGCCGAGCAGAATCTGCACCGCACCGCCGTGCAGGACGAGCGCGCCCGGCTCGCCCGGGAGATCCACGACACGCTCGCCCAGGGCTTCACGGGCATCATCACGCAGCTGCAGGCGGCCGAGCAGGCCTCCGATGAGGCGATCCGCCGCCGCCACACCGCATCCGCGCTCGCTCTGGCCCGCGACGGACTCGCAGAGGCGCGCCGTTCGGTGCAGGCGCTGCGACCCACCGCGCTCGAGCACACCTCGCTCGCCGATGCCCTCTCCGGCGTCGCGCGCTCGTGGTCGGAGCGCACCGGCGTCCCCGCGGCCGTGACGGTGACCGGCACGGCGCGCCCGCTGCCGACCGAGACCGAGGTCGCGCTGCTGCGCATGGTGCAGGAGTCGCTCGCCAACGTCGAGAAGCACGCCGCGGCGACCAGGGTGACGATCGCGCTTCGGACGGATCCTGCCGGGGTTCACCTCGAGGTGCGGGACGACGGGCGCGGCTTCGACGCCGTCGAGCGCCTGCAGAACACCGCGGCGGGATCCGGCGGCTACGGGCTCATCGCGATGCGCGAGCGGCTGGAGTCGTCCGCCGGCAGTCTCATCGTCGAGGCCCGCCCAGGGCGCGGCACCGTGGTGCGGGCGGAGGTGCCGGCATGAGCGCGCTCACCCTGCTCGTCGTCGACGATCACCCGGTCGTACGGGACGGCATCGTCGGCATGGTCGGATCCGCAGAGGGCATCGAGGTCGTCGGCGAGGCCTCGGACGGTGCCGAGGCGATCGCGCTGGCCGAAGTGCTCGCGCCCGATGTCGTGCTCATGGATCTGCGGATGCCGCGGATGGACGGCGTGGCGGCGCTGCGGGAGTTCGCCCGCCGCGGCATCGCCAGCCGGGTGGTGGTGCTGACCACGTTCGACGCGGACGCCGACGTGCTCCCTGCGATCGCGGCCGGCGCCACCGGGTATCTGCTCAAGGACGCCTCCCGCGATGAGCTGCTGGCGGCGATCCGCGGGGCGGCAGCCGGGAAGACGGTGCTCTCGCCCGAAGTCGCGTCGCGTCTTGTCGGCCGCGTGCGCACCCCGGAGGCGAGCCTGCTCACTCCGCGCGAGCTCGAGATCCTGGGCCTCGTCGCCGATGGCGCGACCAATCGCGCCGCCGGAGACCGCCTGCACGTGAGCGAGGGCACGGTCAAGACGCACCTGCTCAGCATCTACGCCAAGCTCGGCGTCGGCGATCGAGCCTCGGCGGTGGCCGAGGGGTTCCGGCGCGGGCTTTTGGACACGACGCGCTGACCACCTCATCGGGACCGCAGGCGACTGATAGCGTTCGGCAGTATCTCGATCGCCGTCGAACGCGAGGACCCTATGAGCGACCCCCAGCCTCCCGCCGTCCCTCAGCCGGAGCCTCAGTACGGCGCTCCCGCTTTTCCGCCGCCACCGCCGTCGATTCCGTACGGCGCCGACGGGTACGCGCACCCGGGTGCTCAGGCCGCGCACCCCGGCGCCCCGGTCTCTTATCCCGTCGCGCCGGTGATGCAACCGGGAATCTGGATGCCGGCGGCGACCACCGTCCGCCCGCTGCGCAGCATCGGCGCGGCGACCCGCATCCTGATCGCGGTGTATGCGGTCCTGTCGCTGGTGACCGTGCTCACCGATGGCTGGGGCATCATGACGCTCGATGCGTACAGCAGCGGATCGGTCGGAGCGGAAGCGCTCAACGTGTACGACGGGATCTCCGTTCCTCTCAGCTTCGTCTCCGCCGGCGTGCTGATCGCGGCCGGGATCTGCTGGGCCATCTGGCAGTACCGAGCCGCCGTGTCCGTCCCGCCGGGCAGTCTGCGCCGCCGGCCCGGCTGGCACGCTTCATCCTGGTTCGTCCCGGTCGTGTCTTTGTTCTTCCCGTTCCAGAACATCTCCGACCTCGCGCGCAGTAGCCGTGCGGAGCTGACCGGCGGGGTGAGGGGCACCTGGTGGACGCTCTGGATTGCGGCCAATCTGGTGACCGGGATCGCAGGTCAGGTCGCGTCGGCGGCGAAGACGATTCCCGGGCTGACCGGTGCCCTGGCGGGTTCCATGCTGGGCGACCTGCTCGTGGTCGGAGCCGCGGTGTTCGCCTGGATCATCGTCGCGCGCATCACCGATGCCATCGACCCGAAGCGACGCTGAGCGAGCACTCCGCCCCCTCCCGACCGGCCGCTCTAGTCTTCCCGGCTCCCCTCGACCGCCGCGAGCGCGTCTCGTGCACCGCGCGTCGGGGCGATCCGCACGAGTGCGCGATAGAGCCGCAGCAGGGCGGCCCGGTCCGTCACTCCCGTGCGGACCCTGTCGCAGTGCACGGATTGGATCGCCGCCTCGAGCTGGAACCGCCCCGGTTCCCGTCCCTCGCCGACGCCGCTCAGCCGCGCCGCCCGGTGCAGCAGCGCCTCGCCCTCCGCGATGAGATCGCGGTCCCACAGGGCCGGGTCCTGTTCGTCCAGCGCGGGCCAGGGATCGCCGATGCGAGCGGGCGCCCGGGACTGGGCGAGCGTGAGCAAGGCCGCCAGCCCCCACGCCTCCGGGTCCGTGTCGAGCAGGGTGGCGGTGAGCACGGCGAGCCAGCGCGCCTCATCGGCGAGCGACGTGCGCACATCGTCGTGCCGGTCCAGCCAGTCCAGAGCGTAGGCGCCGTAGATCGCCTCGAGCACGGCCGCGGTGCGGGCCGGCATATCGGCGCGCCCGGGAAGGGCGAAGGGGATCCCGGCGTCGCGGATCTTGCGCTTGGCCCGCACGAGGCGCTGCGCCATGGCCGAGGGCTCGACGTCGAAGGCGCGCGCCACCTGGGCGGCGTCGAACCCGAGCACGGCCTGCAACATGAGCGGCGTGCGGATGCTCTGGTCGATCGCCGGGTGCGCGCACGCGAAGAGCAGTTCCAAGCGCCGATCCGGGATCGCCTCGCCCCGCTCCACGAGGGCGGCGACGTCGATGCCGGCATCCGCCTCGTCCCCGCGCGCGTCGTCGAGCGGGGCACTCGAGCGGCGTGCCGCGGAGCCCCACACGTCGCGCAATCTGTTGCGGGCCACGGTGAGCAGCCATCCTTCCGGGTTGTCCGGCACGCCGGTATCGGGCCAGGTGCGCAGGGCGCGCTCGAGGGCGTCCGCGAGGCAGTCCTCGGCGAGCGCGAGATCCCGGCTTCCGGCCACGAGGAGCGCCACGAGCCGGCCGTAGGAGGTGCGGACCGCGCGCTCGGCGGCCGTCCGCGCCTCCTCAGCCGTACTCATGTCGCCTCCTGGCGTTCTCGGATCCGGCGGATCTTCCGCGGGTGCGCGGCGATGGACGTCGCGGCCCTGAGGCGCCTACTGGACCGGCGAGGCACCCTGCCACGCGCCGTCCGCGAAACGTGTGGCGACGGGACGCACCTCCACCGCGCCCCACGCCACCGACGGCGCCTTCGTCGCCCACGCGATCGCGGCGTCGAGGTCGTCCACCTCGATCACGAAGCTGCCGCCGAGTTGCTCCTTGGTGTCGGCGAAGGGCCCGTCCTGGACGACGGGCTGCCCCTCGCGCACCCGCACGGTCGTGGTCGCGGTCGACGGGTGCAGCACTTCGGCGCTGCGCAGGATGCCCGCCTCGTCCAGGGCCTTGGCATAGACGTCGAAGGCGCGCATGCCCTCGGCGAGCACCTCCGGCCCGAGGTCCTCGGCGCTCATCTCGGGGTACTGCAGTAGAAGCGTGTAACGCATGATCCGTCCTTTCCTAGGTATCGACATCATGGTGACGATCGAAGGATCCGCCGATCGACATCCTCCTCCACGGCGCCGCGGATCGGGAGGGCGAGAATCACTCCCCGCGCGTCTCGGCCGGCATCGATTCCAGGAGATCGTGCAGCAGCCCCGATGCGGCGAGGAGTGCGATGCTGCGGCGGGTGAGCTCCGCGAGCCGCTGCTGCAGGATCCGCTGCGCGTCGCCGGGGTCGCCGTGCGCGCGCACCTCCTGGAGGATGGTCCGGATCGCAGGGATCCCGTATCCGCCGGCACGGAGGGCCGCCGCCGTCCTTGCCTCGGTCACGGCGAGCGCGCCGTAGATACGGGCACCCGACCCCTCGGATCGGGACGTGCGGACGAGTTCCTCTCGCTCCCAGTGCCGGAGCGCGGAGGCCCGCACGCCGAGGGCCTGCGCGAGCACGCCGATCGTCATGGCGTCGCGGTCGTCGAACTCCTCCGCTGCCTCGGCCAGCACGGTGTCCAGGCCGTGGAGCGCGTCGTGCACCCTGCGTCGCTCGAGGGCGATGTCGGCGTGCAGCTGGTCGATGCGGGAGGCCGCGTCCTCGATCGGACCGGCCGTGAGGGCCGGCAGGACGGTCCGCGCCGCGACCGGACCGATCGCCGCGGCCAGCGCGCGATACGCACGGGCCGCAATCACGTGACGGGCGTCGTAGCGGCGATAGCCGTTGGCGGCGCGTAGTGCGGGCGGGAGGACGCCGAGGCGCTCGAGATCTCGGACCTGCTGCGCGGAGTAGCCGGCAAGCCGTGCGACGTCCGCGGTGGACAAGACCTCTGGAGGGTTGGGAGCACGCAATCCTGATGATTCCAGCTCTTCTAGCCGCATGAGTCCACATAAGCACGTCAACCTCACGATGGAGGGATGGAGATGCAGCAGATCGTGGATCATGTCAGGACGTTCGACGGTGTCCTCGTCCTCGCCCCCGGAAGCCGGAGGCCCTTTCCCGGAGATCGCGTGGGGCGACGCGTTCTTCTACTACGCGCCCGACGGCGCCGTGCCGGAGCGCACCCAGCCCTACGGCACGATCGTCACGAAGGATTATCCCGACGACCGGGCCTCTGCGCTGGATGCGCCCGATCGCTTCCGGCTCAACATCCATGTCGGCCGGGAGCGGGCCGCGCAGCTTCCGCTCGGAGAGGATCCGGCCGCGGCTGACGCCCTCGCGCGGCACCCGCAGTACGGCGACGCGGGGTGGGTGAGCGTGGTGAACCCAGGATCCCGGACCGCGGAGCGGGTTCTCGCGCTGCTGCGCGAGGCGCACGAGGCCGCACGCGCCCGCACCGAGCGCCGCGATCGGGGTGGGCGATGACCCGGGCGCTCTCCGCGCAGACGTTGTCCGAGGAGGACCGGCGGCTCGTCGCGGAGTGGGCCGCGACCTGCGCCGAGCATGTGCTGCCGCTCTTCGAGGCGGAGGCGCCGGACGACGCTCGCCCTCACGACGCGATCGCCCGGGCGCGCGCCTTCTCCCGCGGCGAGCTCGACGCGGCGGGCGAGATCAGGCGCCGGTTCGTCGCCGGCCGGGCCGCACAGTCCGCGTCCTCCTCCGGGGCGGTTTCCGCCGCCCGCGCCGCCGCGCAGGCAGCCGGCGTCGCGCACATGGGAGCGCATGCCCTGGGAGCTGCGGCCTACGCCGCACGCGCGGCCGGCGCGGCCGGCGCCGCCGAGGATCGGGCGGCGGCGATCGAGGCGGAGCTCGCCTGGCAGCGCGACCGAATGTCCGAGGAGGTCGCCGAGGCTCTGCGTCGGCTCCCTCCCGTCGGATCGGACCGTGCAGGCCCGCTCGGGCAGGGGTTGCTCGCCGCCGGCGAGCTCGGGTCGATCATCCGCGCACTCCAGGCGCCCCTCGGCTGAGCGCGTGACTCAAAGCCTTCCGAGCACGTCCGACGGATCCGCGTCGAGTGCAAGCATCTCCAGGACTTCGAGCAGCTGACGCTCCTCGTAGGCGAAGTGGTTCTCCATGATCGCTCCGACGCCGTCGAGGTGGCGGTCGAGATCATCCGGAGGAGCCCCGCTCGCCGCGGCGGCAGCGAGCGCCGTGAGCAGCACGTCGATCATCGCGTGATCCTCCGTGAGCGTTCGCAGCACAGGGGCCAGCCCCGGATGCGCGGCCTCGATCGCCGGGAAGAGGGCACGGTCCTCACCCCGGTGGTGCTGGTCGAGGGCCGTGCAGAACCCGCGGCAGTACAGGAGCAGGTCGCGACCCGGCGTCTGCGGATCCGCTGAACGCATGCCGTCGCGCACGACGCGAAGGGCCTCCCGCAGCCGCGCGTGCGCCTGGCGAAGTTCGTTGCTCCAGGCGATCAGCCTGGTCGTCTCGCGCTCAGTCACGCGACAGCGAAGAGTGGGACGAGCGCATCGTCACGCTCCTTCAATCCGGCGCCTCCATGCCTGACACGGTCTGCCACCGGCACGCGACGCTCCGGGCAGTGTAGCCCGACCGCGGGCGTAGGGTGACAGCCAAGCCACCGGACGCAGAGGAGATGCGATGTTCGGAGAGAAACGACGCGAGGAGAAGCGCGAGGAAGCGGCACTCGCGGAGGCGAAGGAGCAGGCGGCCGCCGCGGTCGAGGAGAGCGAGACGGATGACGCCTCGTTCGAGCCCGACGAGGCGCTCGAACAGCAGGAGGAGCCGGACAGCGGCGACATCCGGAAGTAGGACCCGCTCAGCCGGAGGCCGCAGACCCCGGCGCCGGCGCCGACCCCGGCGGCACATCGTCGAGGAAGTCGACCGTGGGCACGAAGAAGAGCGATCCGGTGCGCGCGGTGGAGAAGTCCAGGATCCGGTCGGTGTTGCCGGGCGGATCGCCGAGGAACATGTTCCGGAGCATCCGCTCGATCACATCCGGATCCGCCGCGTAGCCGATGAAGTAGGTGCCGAACAGATCACTGCCGAGCTCGCCGAAGGGCATGTTGCTGCGCAGGATCTGGCGTTCGGTGCCGTCCGGGTCGACGATCGTGTTGAGGTGCACGTGCGAGTCGATCGGCTTCACGGCATCGGGCATCTCGATGTCCTCGAGCTTGCTGCGCCCGATCACCCGCTCCTGCTCGTGCACGGAGAGTTCACTCCATGACGACAGATCGTGCGTGTACTTCTGCACGATGACGTAGCTGCCGCCGGCGAAGTCCGGATCCTCGTCGCCGACGAGCACCGCCGCCGCAGCCGCGGATCCCTCCGGATTCTCCGTGCCGTCGACGAAACCGAGCAGATCGCGCTCATCGAAGTACTTGAACCCGTGCGTCTCGTCGACGACGTCAGCGTGGCCACGGAGGCGGGCCACGACCTGGCGGCACACTTCGAAACAGACGTCCATGTGGTGCGCGCGCACGTGCAGCAACAGATCCCCCGGCGTTGCGGGAGCGATGTGGCGCGGGCCGTGCAGCGCCTCGAACGGATGCAGCGCCTTCGGTCGCGGCGAGCCGAACATCCGGTCCCAGAGCAGCGCACCGATGCCGAGCACGGTGTCGAGGTGGTCAGTGGGCGTGCGGAACGACACCGAACGGGTGATCCCGGACAGATCCGCGAGCAGATCACGGACCACTTCCTCGCCGCCTTCGCGCACCGTGAGCACGAGGAAGAGGGCGGCGCGGGCGGGCGGGGCGACGACCTGCTGCGTGACCACTGGATCTGTCCCCTCCGCGCGCGTTCGCGGCGCACGGTCAGCCTGTCATGGGCACGAGTCCGCATCAAGCGCGGGTCGCCTGTTTCGGCTCCCGCAGTCGATCGCACGAAGCGTCACAGGGCGCGGCTGAGGTGTCGACCGGTGGTGAGACCCGTGAACAGGCAGCCTCCAAGGAAAGTTCCTTCCAGGGCGTTGTAGCCGTGAGCGCCGCCGCCCCCGAATCCCGCCGCTTCGCCAACGGCGAAGAGCCCGCCGATCAGACGCCCGTGGTTTCCGAGCACTTGACCGTTCAGATCGGTCTGCAGTCCCCCGAGCGTCTTGCGGGTGATCGTGTGGAGTTTGACTGCGACGAGAGGTCCCGCCTTCGGATCGAGGATCCGGTGCGGCGCAGCGACTCTGGTCAGGCGATCGCCCCGGTACTTGCGGGCATTGCGCATCCCCATGACCTGCGCATCTTTCGAGAACGGATTGGCCAGCTGGGAGTCGCGCTGGGCGATCACCTCGGCGACGGCGGAGGATTCCAGCAGCGGCGTCCGCGTGAGCCTGTTCATATGGCCGACCAGCTCATCGACGCTCGGCGCCGTGACGAAGTCCTCGCCGCGATCCAGGAACGCCTGGACCGGTCCGGGCGGCCTCGAGCCCAGTCGGCTCGCTGCGAGACGGAGCAGGCTGCGGGAGGTGATATCCGGATTCTGCTCGGATCCTGAGAGCGCGAACTCCTTGGCGAGGATGCGCCTGGTGGCGATGAACCACGAATGGTCGTATTCGGCGATCAGCGGTTCGGTGCGCAGGTGACGGAGCGTGGCGAGGGTGTCGTACCCCGGGAGCGCGGGATTCGGCAGCCTTCGCCCGATGGCGTCGAGCCACACGGACGATGGGCCGGGGAGGATTCTGATCCCGTGGTCGGGCCAGATCGGGTCGAAGTTGCGCACGCCCTCGGTGTAGTGCCACATGCGGTCCTTGTTGACGATGCGGGCACCGGCTTCCTCCGCGATGGAGTGCATGCGGCCGTCGACGTACGCGGGCACCCCTGTGATCATCGACCGGGGCGGGGCTCCCATCGACGGTGGCCAGTACTCGCGGACGAGATCATGGTTGGCGCCGATGCCTCCGGTGGCGATCACCACGGCTTGAGCGGTGAGGCGGAACGTCCCGGTGACGGCGCGGGAGGATCTCGCCCCGCGCGCTGCGGCATCGTGCACCAGAGTGCTGCCGGCGACACCGACGCAGGCTCCGTCGTGGACGATGAGCTCGTCGACGCGGTGACGATTCTTCAGCGTCAGGAGGCCCTGGTTCGCCGCCCGCCGGGCGCGGCGGGCGAAGGGCTCGCTCACGCCGGTTCCCGTGCCCCAGGGCACATGGAAGCGGGGCACGGAGTTGCCGTGACCCGCGGCCCTCAGGCTGCCTCTCTCCGCCCATCCGACCATCGGGGTAAGAGAGATCCCACGAGAGCGGATGAACGACCTCATGCCGCCTGCGGCGAACTCGACGAAGGCTCGCCCCCATTCGCGTGCCCAGCGGTCCTGGGCGTGATCCCCATCGACTCGATCCCAGGCGGCGCTTCCCGTCCAGTCCTGCCAAGCGAGGTCCGCGGAGTCTCGGATACCGAGCCGGCGTTGCTCAGGGCTGTCCACGAGGAAGAGACCACCGAAGGACCAGAACGCCTGCCCACCGAGGTTCCTCAGGTTCTCCTGGTCCAGGAGGATCACGCGCTTCCGGGCCCGGGCCAGTTCATCCGCCACGACGAGACCGGACAGCCCCGCTCCGACCACGATCACGTCCGCGTCCATCAGCGGACCCCCTTGACGCGCGAAACGGGGATCACCGCAGCCGCCGCGCAGAGTGCGCCGAGGGGGAAGAGCATCTCGTAGCCGCCGCTCAGAACGACGACCATCGCCGCGAGAGAAGGCGCGAGGATCTGAGGGAGAGTGGCGGCCATGTTGACGACACCGATGTCCTTCCCGAAGCTTTCCTTGTCGGGCAGCACCTCGGTGATCAACGCCGTGTCGACGGCCTGGAAGCATCCGTAGCCCATCCCGCCGATTCCGGCCATGAGGAGCATCCCGAGCGTCGTGGGCACGAACAGCGGGATGAGCAGCGCACCGGCCACCACGAGGCCGGAGACGATCACGAAGATCTTCCGCCGCCCGACCCGGTCGGACAGCCGCCCGGCGATCATCGTGGTCGACAGGAGCCCGGCAATGGCCAGAGCTCCCAGGACCGGGAGGACTCTCACGGCGTCGGCGCCCAGCCCGATGTAGTCCTGCAGCACGTAGAGCTTGTAGCCGAACACGACGTTGTAGCCCGTGTACATCATCAGGCGACCCGTGAAGGCCCACGCGAAGTCCGGATGCCGGACCGGGTTCACCCAGAACGTTCCCAGCAACCTCCGCAGAGCGAGCGGACGCCGTTGCTCGGACGCGGTCGACTGCTCCCGGTTCACGGCGACGAACACGCCGATCCCGAGCAGCGCGACGCCCGCGAGGAGCCAGTACGCGAGCGGGATGTTCGCGGACATCGCCGAACCGAAGATCTGCCCGCCCATGGACCCGAGCATCATGCCCATCCCGACGCCGGCCGCGAACACCCCTCGTACTGCTCTGGGGACCCGGTCGGGCAGAACGGCGCTGAGCGGACCCTGCGCGAAGTTGAATCCGATGATGATGCAGACCCAACCGACGGCGAGCTGTGCGAGCGTGTCGGCCGCGGACATCCCGATCAGAGATAGACCGCCGACAAGGGCGCCGAGGACGATCCAGGGCGTGCGCTTCCCGAATCTGCTTCGCGTGTGGTCGGACAGCACCCCGGCGATCGGCTGCGACAGCAGCGATACCATGCCGCCGACCGTCGTGATCAACGCGAGATGCGCGACCTTGTCGACCTCCCCCAGTCGCTGGACCTGCAACGCCAGGAGCACCGAGGGCACAGCGCCCCAGACGAGATTGATGACGAAGTTCGCCGTGGGCAGGGAGACGAGCAGCCGTCGCAGGGGACCGCGGATCCCGGCGGCGCCATCAGCGGCGCCGCCGGGAACAGCTGCCACGCCGGTCGGCGCGTCGAGATCCAGGTGGACGGGAGGAGCGGACGGATCCGCCCCCGGCCGGGGAGTGGAGATCATGGCAACTTCCTCGTTGCGTGAGCGATCGGAGTGTGTCTGATGCGTCAGACGGCGTCGGATCGCAGGAACTGCTGATACCAGCGGTAACTGCTCTTCGGTGTGCGGACGAGCGTGTCGAAGTCGACGTGCACGAGTCCGAACCGCTGCGCATAGCCTTCGGCCCATTCGAAGTTGTCCAGCAGGGACCAATGGAAGTAGCCGCCCACGTCTACGCCCTCGCGCTGAGCCTGGCGCAGGGCGGCCAGATGGGACCTCAAGAACTCGACGCGTCCGCGATCGTCGACGACACCGCTCTCGGACGGCCCCACGCCCGACGAGGTCCCGTTCTCCGTGATGTAGACGGGGGGAAGAGCATCGCCGTAGCGAACCTTGAGATCGGTGAGGAGCTGCGTGAGTCCCTCCGGGACCACCGGCCAGCCGAAGTCACTGTACGCCTCCGCTTCCGTGGGGAGCACGGAGAACGGCAGCCCCTCCGGCAGCGGCGCATCGCCGTGGGGGATGCGGTCTGACAGACCCGGCGCACCCACGGTCGTCGGGTGGTAGTAGTTCACGCCATACCAGTCGAGCTTCTGGAAGATCGTGGAGAGGTCGTCCCCCCGATGCGCAAGAAGATCCCCGAGCTCCTCGGGCCAGTTCCCGATCAGGAGCGGATCGGAGAACAGCCGGTTGTGCAGTGCGTCGTAGTAAGCGGCGCCGCGACGCGACGCGTCATCGTCAGCCGCAGCCCAGATCGGCGAGTGAGCCATTGCGATGCCCACTTCGAGCCCACCGCGCGCGGCGCGCAGCGCCTGTACGCCGCGACCGTGCGCGAGAAGCTGATTGGCCGCGACATCGACGGCGGCCAATCCGATCCGCTGGCCCGGCGCGTGCAGGCCGACGCCGTATCCGAGGAACGTCAGCGCGCTGGGCTCGTTCAGCGTCATCCAGCGATCGATGCGATCCCCGAACGTCTCGGCCATCACGGCCGCGTACTCGGCGAAACGGTCCGCGATCGCACGGTTCCGCCACCCTCCGGCCTCCTCGATCCATTGCGGCGTATCCCAGTGGAAGAGCGTCGGCACCGGCGCGATACCCGCTTCGAGCAGCCCGTCCACGAGCTTCTCGTAGAAGTCCAGACCGGCTCGGTTCACGACGCCGGAGTCGTCCGGCTGGATCCTCGACCAGGCGAACGAGAGCCGGTAGTCAGTCACGCCCAGCTCGCGCATCAGTGCGACGTCCTCGGGGAACCGATGGAAGTGATCGCACGCGACATCAGCCGTGTCTCCGTTGCGGACCCGCCCCGGTTGATGGCTGAAGACGTCCCACGCGCTCGGGCCGCGCCCGCCGTCCCGCACTCCGCCCTCGATCTGGAACGCAGCGGTCGCCACACCCCATCGGAACGCATCACCGAAGTCTTCTCGGACGAGAGCCTCACCCATGATCGCCGCCATCGCCGCTCGCTTCATCATGAGCTAACCATACACAAAGTCAGCCAGCTCGCGAGCCAAGCTTCCACTCCTCGGTATCGTTGGCATCGTGGCAACAACCGCACGGGGAGAACGCTCAGGCACGGAGACGCGCCGCCGCATCGTGGGCGCCGCTCGCGTGGCGTTCGCGCGTCGGGGAATACACGCGACGACTCTCGAGGAGATCGCACGAGAGGCAGGCGTGTCCCGTCCGGGATTGCTGCATCATTTCGGCTCCAAGCACCAGCTGCTCGCCGCCGTCTTCGAACGCCAGAGTCACGATCAGCTTCAGGCCTGGCTTCCCCCGGGCGTCTCCCTTCCGGACGATCTCAATGAGATCGACCCGGACTCCCCGTCCTACCCGGACATCGATTTCGCGGCGGCTCTGCAGATCGCCGAGAAGGTCGCACAGGCCAACGCGGACGGTCCGGATAACGTCAGGCTCACCCACCTGAGTGCCCTCGATCCCGCCGGATCCGAGACTCTTGCCGCCGACTGGGCGCGCACGAGACATCAGCGGGTGCGGAAGCTCGTCGCGGCCTCGGTCCGTCGCAGCATCAGCAACGGCACGATCCGCCCGGATGTGAATCCGGACGACATCGGCACGATGGTGGTCACCGCCTTCGAGGGTCTCGAGACACAGTGGCTCGTCGATCCGGACTTCGACATGGCCGCACACTTCAAGAACTTCACCGCGCTTCTCAGCCGCGCCCTGTCCCGCTGAGAGGCGGCCCGGTCCGCGAACGCGACGGAGGACGACGGCCAGGGCGAACGGCACGCCGCGCGCCCTCTCCATGCATGCCCATTCAACTGGCCATACACTAAGTCAGTTCATTCCTGCATGACGACAGGGTGTATGGGGAGGTCGGCAATGGGGATTGCCAACAACGTCGGCGAGGTCATGCGCCTGTTCGGGAAAGACGGGGAGTATCCCCTCGCCGTGCTGCGATGTCGCAGCGTGCTGGCGACGCGGCACGCTGTCGCCGCGGGCTCTGAATGGTGCTGGAGCCCGCAGCCGGCGGATGGCGAGGAGTTGGCGGCGTTGCTGCTCCCCGTCGCGCCGCTCCTGATCAGGAGCGCCGACGGCACCGAGCACGAGGCCCTCCCCGGGACGATGTACTTCTTTCATCCGCATCGCAGCACCCGGATCGCGTTCACGACCCCGTCGATCGTCGTGTGCGCGTGGGTGCCGTGGAGCGCACTGAAGGAGATCGAAACCGGCATGCACGCACCGGGCGAGCGCATCGGGGTGAGTGCACTCGGACGCGGAATGCGCGCGTTCCTGTCGTCGCTTTTCGCCCCGCCGTCCGAACAGACGCTGTACACCGACCACGTCCTGGAACGGCTGATCGCGGAGATGGTCTTCGGGGTCCTCGTCGAGGCCGCGCCGCGCATGCAGGCGGAGCGCAAGGAGCAGTGGGGAATCGATCGAGCTCGCACACTCATGCTCATGCGCCGCTCCGATCGCGACTTCGATGTCGCCGCGCTGGCGCGTGAGATGCATGTGTCGGTGCGGCAGTTGCAGCGGCTGTTCGCAACCCAGCAAAGCTCCCCGGCCGGAGAGTTGCGCGGGCTGCGCGTCGACCTGGCCCGTGAGCTGATGGGCAACCCCGAGTGCGCACGTCTCGGCATGGACGAGATCGCCGCGCATTCAGGCTTCCGTGACGGAGCGGCTCTGCGTCGCGCGTTCGCCCTGGCGGGCCTGCCGTCCCCGCGAGAGGTGCGCAAGCACAAGGCCCACTGAGTCCTGCGCTCCGCCGCGTCCTCGGACGAGCCGATACCTGCCGCCGTGTACGAGAATGGGATTCGAACTACGTCGCTAGGAAGTCCGTGAACTCTTCTCGCAACACCCTGGGTGTGTACATCCGGGCTCGGCGCAACGTCACCCACCCCGAGGACGTCGGACTCATCAGGCAGCAGGGACGGCGCGTCACCGGGCTCCGCCGTCAGGAGGTCGCGGAACTCGCCGGCATCAGCGCCGAGTACTACCTGCGCATCGAGCAGGGACGCATCGGCCGCCCGTCCGAGCAGGTCCTCTCGTCACTCGCCCGCGCGCTCCGCCTCGACGACGACGCGATCGCGCACATGCACCGCCTCATCGCAGGCCAGCCCCACCGCCAGGACACCCCCGATCCCGGTGTCGCCGAACGGCTCGCCCGCACGTTGTCGCGCTGGTACCGCACGCCGGCCTACATCTCCGACCCGCATCGGGACATCGTCGCCACCAACGCCCTGGCCGCCGCGCTGGGCCATGGCGGGCTCGCGATCGGAGCCAACCAGGTGGTGGCCCTCTTCAACGCACGCATGAAGAGCACCCTCGTGGAGTGGGAGGCGATGGCCCGCTCCGCCGTCGCCACCCTGCGCCGGGATGCGGATCCGGATTCGCCACGGCTGGCCGAACTGGTGGAGCTGCTCTCTGCCGACCCGGACTTCGCCCGCATCTGGAGGCGGCACGACGTCTCGGGCCCTGAGGACACGACCTTCCACATCGCCATCGAGGGTTTCGGCGACGTCGCCATCGACGCGCACAACTTCGCCGTGCGGAGCCAACCCGGCTATCAGCTCACGGTGCTCTCCGCGCCTCCCGGAGGGATCGCGGAGACGCTCTTCGCCGGCCTCGCCGCAGCGGTGCCGCTCACGACGGATCCGACGCCCGGGAACCCGGCGGCGCGCGCGGCGCGCATCGGAGGGTAGTACTACGCGGGCCTCTCTCCCCCGCCCGCGAGCGGCATAGCGTGTGTGTCGCGGCCGCGCGGCGACCTCGTCGCCGTCCCGAGCCGCGCCCCTCCCCCAGGAAAGGACACACGATGCCCTACATCACCACGCCCGACGGCACCGAGATCTACTACACCGAGCTCGGCGAGGGCCGTCCCGTCATCTTCAGCCACGGCTGGCCGCTGAACTCGGACGCCTGGCAGAAGGAAATGAAGATCTTCGCCGATGCCGGGTACCGCGCCATCGCGCACGACCGCCGCGGCCACGGCCGCTCATCGCGCACCTACCGCGGCAACGACATGGACACCTACGTGGCCGATCTGGCCTCGCTGGCCGAGCAGCTGGATCTGCAGGACATCCTGCTCGTCGGGCACTCGACGGGCGGCGGAGAAGTCGTCCGCTACGCGGCCACCCGTGGCGCCGGCCGCGTGTCCAAGGTCGCGACGGCCGGAGCGGTCCCGCCGATCATGCTTCAGTCCGCGACGAATCCCGAGGGCACCCCGCTGGAGGTGTTCGACGGCATCCGCGAGGGCGTGCTCAACGACCGCTCGCAGTTCTACAAGGACCTCGCCGAGTCCTTCTTCGGCTTCAACCACCAGCCGGAGAAGCGTTCGCAGGGCCTCGTCGACGACTTCCAGCGCCAGGGCATGATGGCCGGCCTCAACGCCGCGTACGACTGCGTGAAGGTCTTCTCCGAGACCGACTTCACCAAGGATCTCGAGGCTCTCGACGTCCCGATCCTCCTCGCCCACGGCGACGACGACCAGATCGTCCCCATCGCCGCTGCGGCGGAGAAGGCGATCTCGCTGGTCTCGCAGGGCACGCTCAAGGTGTACGCCGGCGCCTCCCACGGGATCTGGGGCGACTACCAGGTCGCCCTGGACGACGACATCCTCGCGTTCTTCGCGGAGTGACGCGGCAGCGGCGGGGGTCCTAAGACCCCCGCCGCTCCGTCCGGCGCGCTCAGCCGTTGGCCACCGGGGCCTCCGCCGCTGCGACGCGCACGAGCATCTTGCCCGTGTTCGCCCCGCGCATCATGTCGAGGAAGGCGTCGACAGTGTTCTCGATGCCGTCGACGATCGTCTCGTCGTAGGCGATCTCCCCTGCGGCGAACCACGCCGCCATCTTCTCCTGGAACTCGGGCGCGAGGCCGAGATAGGTCGCGAGGGTGAACCCCTTGAGGGTCAGGGCCCGGGTGATGATGTTGGCCAGATTGTCCGGTCCCGGAGCACGATCAGTGGTGTTGTAGCCGGCGATCGCGCCGCACAGCGCCGCCCGGCCGCCGTCGTTGAACGCGTCGAGCGCAGCCTCGAGGTGATCCCCGCCCACGTTGTCGAAGAACACGTCGATGCCCTCGGGTGCGGCGGCTGCGAGCTGGCCGCGCACGTCGCCATCCTTGTAGTTGAAGGCGACGTCGTAGCCGTACTTCTCCGTCAGCAGGGCGACCTTCTCCGGCGTGCCCGCCGAGCCGATGACGCGTCCGGCGCCGAGGAGCTTCGCGATCTGTCCGACGGCTGTGCCCACCGCGCCGGCGGCACCGGAGACGAACACGGTGTCGCCCGGCTTCAGTCCCGCGATCGCGGTGAGCCCGACGTACGCGGTGAGCCCGGTCATCCCGAGGATGTGCAGGCGCAGTGACGCCGGGACTCCCTGCGCCTCAGGCATCGTGCGGAAAGTGGATGCGTCGGCCTGAACGATGTCGGCCCAGCCGTGCTGGTGCAGCACCAGGGCGCCGACCGGCAGCTCAGGAGCGTTCGACTCGACGACCCGGCCGATCGCACCGCCTGCGATCGTCTCACCGAGAGCGAACGGCGGAACGTAGCTGCGCACGTCGTTCATGCGGCCGCGCATGTACGGGTCGACGGAGACGAACTCGTTGCGCACGCGTACCTCGCCCGCGGCGGGCGCCCCGTACGTCACCTCCGCGGTCTGGAAGTCGGCAGGCGTCGGCCACCCGACGGGACGCTTCGCGAGCTGGATCTGGGTGCTTCGGGCAGTGGACATGGAACTCCTTTGTGAGGGATTGAGTGTTGCCGACCGGATCGGTCAGAGCACGAGGCCGATCGCCAGGACGATGACCGCGACCGCAGGGATCACGCCCTGCTTCAGCGCCGCGCCTCGCTTGTCAGGGCTGGACAGCAGCAGCACGAGCGCGGCAGCGGCCATCGAGCCTGCGCCGACGAACGCGAGCGTGGCGCCGATCACCGGTGCTCCGACTGCGAAGAAGATGAGGCCCGCGAACACCGCGATCGCGAGGAACAGGTTGTAGAACCCCTGGTTGAACGCCATCGACTTCGTCGCCAGTGCTTCCTCCTCACTCATGCCGAATGTCGCGCGCACGCGCGGGGTCGTCCACATCACCGACTCCATGACGAAGATGTAGACGTGCACGAGCGCCGCCGCTCCGGCGAGTATCAGACCTGCGACCACCATGGTGGGACTCCTCTGCGGTAACCTTTTCTGTAACGACCTGTCCAATATATACTAGACCGACCGTTACACAAAAGGAGCACCCATGGCACGCACCCAGAGCTTCGACCGCGACACCGTGGTGCGCGCCGCGCGCACGCTGTTCTGGAGCGTCGGCTTCGAGAGCGCCTCGATCCCGGAGCTCGAGGGCGCGACGGGGCTCAGCCGGTCCAGCATCTACAACGCGTTCGGTTCGAAGCGAGGACTCTTCGACGCCGCCGTCGGGAGCTATCTCGATGAGGTCGTCCGCCCGCGGCTGCGGCCCTTGTCCGGCGAGAACGTCGAACCCGGCGCGATCATCGCGTACCTGCGGGGCCTGCACGACGCTTTCGGCAATCTGAGCTCGATGCCGGCAACGCACGGATGCCTCCTCGTGAACGCCGCCGGTGCGCCGATCGCGCAGGATCCGAAAGTGGCACAAGTGATCGCGGACTATCGCGCCGAGCTCCACGACGCGTTCGCCCGCGGCGTGCAGGCGCACGCGCCGACCCTCGAGCACGGACGCAGCGCCCGCCTGGTCGATACGGTCACGAGCATCGTCGTCGCTGCATTCGCCCTGGCACGGATAGACCCGGGCGAGGCCGCGCGGAGCGTCGCCTCGGCGATCGACCTCGTCATTTTCGAGGCAGAGACCGCCGTCCGCCTCTGAAAGCCGAGCGGCGCGGTCAGGCTCCGGGCGGCCCGTCCAGCACCGTGGGGACGTATTCGAGCAACTGCAGCCGGCCATCGAACGTGCGGGACTCGACGAGGTCGAGACGCACATCGGGGTAGCCGTCGAAGATCCGGTCCTGGCCTGTCGCGCCGGTGATCACAGGGAAGAGCACGACGCGGTACCGGTCGACGAGCCCCGCGTTCAGAAGGGCGCGGCAGAGCGCGATGCTGCCGAGGGTACGCAACGGGCGATCCGACTCCTCCTTCAGCCGTCGCACATAATCGACGGCGTCGTCGCGGACGAGCGTCGAGTTCGCCCAGGTCAGCGGCTCCTCGAGGGTCGAGGAGAACACGTACTTCGGAATCGCGTCGAGTACCCCGACGCCCTCCTCCCCTCCCGCGGCGAACGCCGACATGAGCCGGTACGTCGTCGCCCCCATGAGGATCGGATAATCCTTGTCCGGCGTGGAGCCGAGCCACTCGAAGTACTCGGGACCGCCCATCCCCCACAGGCCGGGCCAGCCCTCTGCGGCGCCGTAGCCGTCGAGGGAGCAGATGAAGTCGATCGTCAGCGTCTGCATGTCTTCTCCTTCAGCTCCGCCGGGCGCCGAGGATCTCCGGTGCGATGCGGAGGTTTCGCGCAGGAGTCTAGGCCGGGAAAGCCCTCAACGGAAGGCATCGCCGGGGTTACGTTCCCCGATCCACGGTGGGGCGGGAGCGCGCGGGCATCAGGTGCTCGAGGGTCGGACCTCTCACCGGCCGTTGCTCGGTTAGCATCTCGGGAGGGACGCCGTCCGCCGACGATCGTGGAGGAACACATGGGCACGTGGGGACCGGGGAACTTCGACGACGACACCGTGGCGGACGGACTGGGCGCGATGACCGATGAGCTCATCGCGAAGATCGCCGAATCGTTCGCGGACGAAGACGACGACACCGAGCTGCAGCCCGACGAGTGGGGCGGATCCATGGTGCCGGCCTGGCTGGAGATCCTCACCGACATCGGATCCGCCGGTCGCGTGGGGGCGACGTTCCCGCCGAGCGTCACCATCGAAGCCTGGGGCGATCGCTACCTCCGTGTCTGGGACGAGTACATCGACGAGCTCGACCCCGATGAGGACTACCGCACCGACCGCCGCCAGGTCCTGGTCGCGACCTTCGACAGAGCTCTGTCGCTCGCCCGGGAGCGCGAGAGCTAGGGCAGCACCTCGTCAGCGAAGTCGCTGCGCGCGAGGCGGCGGGTTACGCTCTCCCGCCGAACATGAGATAACAGAGCCATGCAGATCCCGCGACCGTCCGAGGACTCCAAGGAGTTCTTCCGCGCTGTCATCCCTGACGCGCCCGGCGTCGAGGTCAAGCCGATGTTCGGCAACCTGGGCGCCTTCGTGAACGGCAACATGTTCGCCGGACTCTTCGGCGACGATCTCGGGGTACGCCTCGTCGATGAAGACTCCCTCAGCGCCCTGCGGGCTGTTCCCGGAACCGGCCCGTTCGGCCCGGCGGAGAGGCCGATGGGTGGCTATCTCGCGCTGCCCGCCGAATGGCGGGGCGATCCGGAACGTGCCACGGAATGGGTGTCCGCCGCGCTCGAGCAGGTCGGGCGCCTCCCGGCCAAGCAGCCCAAGACACGTGCTCCGCGGAAGAAGGCCTGACATGGGCGCGACGTTCACCGGGTGGTCGGAGCGCGCGAGCGCGTTCTACATCGGCCTTGAAGCGGACAACACCAAGGACTACTGGACTCGGAACCGCGCGGTCTACGACGCCGAGGTCCTCGCGCCGATGCAGGCCCTGCTGGACGACCTGTCCGCCGAGTTCGGCGAGGGACGGATCTTCCGACCGAACCGCGACATCCGCTTCAGCGCCGACAAGTCGCCCTACAAGACGTCGATCGGGGCCATGCTCGGCCAGGGCTACGTCGAGTTCTCCGCCCGCGGACTCGGCACGGGCGCGGGGTGCCACATGCTGGCCTCAGACCAGCTGACGCGCCTGCGCGCCGCCGTCGCCGACGATGCGACGGGCCCCCGGCTCGAGGCCATCATCGGCGATCTCGAGGCTTCGGGCATCGACGTCACCTCCCACGATCGCCTCGCCACCGCTCCCCGCGGATACGCGAAGGACCATCCGCGCATCGAGCTGCTCCGGAACAAGGACCTCGCCGCCAGGAAGCACTGGGATCCGACGACGCCCTGGCTGCACTCCCCCGAGGCCGCGGAACACGTGATCACCGTGCTCCGCGCCGCACGCCCGCTCGTGCAATGGCTCGACGAGAACGTCGGCCCGACCGCGATGGAAGGGCGTCGCTGATCCTCGGCGGACGACGTAGGGTTCGTGGTGGTCTGCGGCCAGGACGTGCGGGCGGCTGCGCCGCTCCGCGATAGCCATCTCCCCGTTGACCCCACTGCTTGCCGGCGGTAGGCAAGAATCATGACCAGTGCGGGCGAGACGTGGACAACCGACTACGTGGCGGCATGGCGCTCCAACGATCCGAAGCAGATCGGAGCGCTCTTCAGCCCGAACGGCCGGTACTTCACCAGCCCCGACTCCGCGCCGCGCGTCGGGCGAGACGCAATCGTGGCCGGGTGGCTGGAAGACCTCGATGAACCGGGGTCGTGGACGTTCGAGTGGCGCATCCTGAGGGAGGAGGCCGGCTGGTTCCTGGTGCAGGGCCGCACCGAATACCCCGCGGAGCGCGACTACCTGAACCTCTGGATCGTCCAGCTCGACGAGGACGGGCGTGCCGAAGAGTTCACCGAGTGGTACATGCCGCGACCGCACGACAGCTGACCCGACAGCTCCGCGCTCAGTGGAAGTCGCCGCCGCCGCCCTGGAAGTCGCTGGCCATGTCGGCGAAGCGGGAGAAGTGGCCCTGGAAGGCGACCTGGATCGTCGCGGTGGGGCCGTTACGGTGTTTGGCGACGATGAGGTCGGCCTCGCCGGGACGCACGTCCTTGTCGTAGACGGAGTCGCGGTGCAGCAGGATCACCATGTCGGCGTCCTGCTCGATCGAGCCCGACTCTCGCAGGTCGCTGATCGCGGGCTTCTTGTCCTGCCGCTGCTCGGAGCCACGGTTCAGCTGTGAGAGCGCGATCACGGGCACCTGCAGCTCTTTCGCGAGCAGCTTCAGGGCACGGGAGAACTCGGAGACCTCCTGCTGACGCGACTCGACCTTCTTGCCGCTCGTCATCAGCTGCAGGTAGTCGATGACGACCATCCTCAGCCCGACGCGTTGCTTGAGCCGGCGGCACTTCGCCCGGATCTCGACGAGCGTCATGTTCGGGCTGTCGTCGATGTAGAGCGGCGCGTCGTTGATGCGCCCGCGGGTCGAGGCGACGGTCGTCCAGTCGCGCTGGTCGAGCTTGCCCTTGCGGAGGTTCTGCAGCGGCACGGCGCCTTCGGCGCTGAGCAGACGCATGGCGATCTCCGCCTTGCCCATCTCGAGCGAGAAGAAGATGGACGGCTGGTTGTGCCCGATCGAGGCCGCCCGGGCAAAATCGAGAGCGAGGGTCGACTTGCCCATCGCGGGCCGCGCGGCGACGACGATCATCTGGCCGCCGTGCAAGCCGTTCGTGAGCTCGTCGAGCTCGCGGAACCCTGTCGGCACGCCGGTCATGGATCCGTCGCGACCGCTCGCGGCCTCCATCTCCTCAACGGCGGCATCGACCGCGATGGTGAGCGGCACGTAGTCCTCGGCTTGCTCGGTGCCGGTGACGGAGTAGATCTCGGCCTGGGCGGTGTTGACCAGGTCGAGCGCATCGCCCTGGCCGTCATAGCCCATCTGCGCGATGCGGGTGCCCGCGTCGACGAGCTTGCGCAGGATCGCCCGCTCCGACACGATGCCGGCGTAGAAGCCCGCGTTCGCAGCGGTCGGCACGATCGAGGTCAGCGAGTGCAGGTAATCGGCCCCGCCGGCACGCGACAGGTTGCCGGTCTTGATGAGCTCGTCGGTGACGGCGATGACGTCGGTGGGCTCGCCGTGCGAGTACAGCGAGAGCACCGCGTCGAAGATCAGCTCGTGCTTGGGGATGTAGAAGTCGGATCCGCGCAGCGACTCGATCACGTCGGCGACCGCGTCCTTCGACAGCAGCATGCCGCCGAGAGTGCTCTGCTCGGCCATGACGTCGTGCGGCGGAGTCCGCTCGGGACCGCGACTCGAACCGAGCCGCTCCTCCCCGATGTCCGCGATCGACACGCGCGCCCCCTTCTTCTCCACCGACTCGATTGCCGAGCGCATCCCCGTCGGATCCGCACTCCGGGCGGGATGATCGCCCGCCGCACAAAGCACACCACCAAGGTCCGACATCGGGATGCTCGATAACGCTAGAAGCACGCTTCTCCGCATGCAAGAGCGCCTGTGGATAACTCTGTGGAGAGTCTGCGGGAAACGCTGGAGTGTCTGTGCAGAACGCCTGGGGATAACTGTGGGGAGGGTCGGGATCTCTGACTATTTATTTGCCGCTGACCTGCACTTTCTCTCTTCCCCAGCCTGTGGATGGAAACCTACTTCAAGCGCGTGTTTAAGGTTCACGCCACGGATCGTCGGATGTGTACAACTTGGGGACAACATCCACGCACGCACCTGTTTGTCAAGTCGGCCTTTCGGCGGGTGTGGCGCTGCTCATCTGAGCGGGCGGATGCGGCGAGCGCGCTCAGCCCGCTGCGGCCCTCAGGGCGTAGAGGACTCCACGCTCACTCCGTCAGGCAAGGGCGTCGAGAGCAGCGCTGCGATCTGGGAGGCCTGGGCGCGATCGAGGCCGCCGGCGATCTGCGCCGAGTCATCGAGCGATGCCCCGCACTCGAGCTGAAGCGAGGGAGCTGTGAGGATCTTCCCGTCGACGAGGATCGCGAACCGCTTCAGCGCGGGATCGTCCTGGCAGGCGACCGCGTCCGTCAGCGCCTTCAGCGCGGCGGCGCCATCCTTCGTGAAGTCGAGCTGCACCGCCCACTGCCCCTGAGCGTCGACGGCACGCGCGGTGCGCAGGTGTTCGTTCGTGACGAATGAACGGCCGAGCTCGAGTCTCTCGTCCTCGGCCGTCTGCGCCGTGCAGGCCGCCGCATGGGCGCTGCACTCCGACGCAGCCGTGGAACCCGCGGCGGTTGCGACGACGGGCCTCATCCCCAGAACCCCCGCGGCCTCGAAGAGTTCCGGCTTCACCGGGGCGGACTTACCGCTCTTGCGCGGCGGGTTGTAGCGGACCGTCACCGTGTCGCCTTCGGTGGTGATGCTGCGCTCAGAGATCTCCGCGACGTCGAGTCGGTGGCCCAGCTGCTCCGCTACCGCACCGGCTTCACCGGCCGGCACCCGCAGCACGACCTCATCCGACAACGTCGGAGGGGCGTAGGGGAAGGCGGTGCAGCCCGTCACCGTCAGGACGACAGCGACAGCGAGAACGCAGGACCGGATCGAGCGGCTCATGCCCGGAGCCTAGCCGGAGCCTCGGCGATCCCGGAGGGTGTGCACCGCGCGCCCGGATTCCGTGCCGCCACGCACCACTCCTCGATGCGCGGCGTGGATCGTCCGCGCCACGGAACTCGACGCGTGACGTGGGCCACCCCGAGGCCCCCCGAGCTACGGATCAGGACACGCGCACCGCGGTCACGATCCAGTTGTCGAGCGAGTGGCCGTCGATGTGCGGAGCATCCAGATCGCACGAGAACAGAGCGAGCGAGCGCTCGGGCGCATCGGCCTGCCATACCCATCGATAGGTGGTCGTGGCCTGGGCCACGACGTCCTGCTTCGGCGCGGATTGCGCATCCTTCGTGACGGTGAACCCCGCGGTGGCGTAGCCGCCCGCCTGCAGCGCGTACGTGACCACCACGCTGTCCCCCGCCCGCACCTGCCCGAGGTCGTAGAAGACATCCTTCGTGCCGTAGCCCGTGACGTTGTGCCCCACGATGATGCCGCGATAGGCGGAGAGGTTGCCGGGGACCGTGTCCCACTGCGGTGGTCCGTACCACCCCGCCAGCCCCTGATCGGGACTCAGCCAGCCGTCGCCGTCGAGCTGGATCCTGTTCACATCGGCATCGATCAGCGGAGTGCCCGCCTGCAGCACGGTGACGTGCACGGGCGTCCCCTCGATGTCCTGCAGCGGTGCCGGGGTCGGCGTGGCGAGCGCTGTCGGGCCCGGCAACGGAGCCGGAGCGGCCGGTGCGGCCGTCGGCATCGACGAGGCCGGCGACGTGGACATCGGTACGTCGCCGAGCGCGGATCGCGTCGCGCTCCAGAGCAGCACGGCCGATCCGCCCGCGAGGAGCCCCACGACGACCAGGGCCACCGCGAGGCGGCGACGCGTCGCGGTGGCCCTGTCGTTCATGATGTGCTGCGGCGCGCGCGTCTCAGCCGCGACGCGAGCGGATGAGCAGCCCCGCCCCGGTCAGTGCACCGGCTGCGAGAACGCCCAGACCGGCCGCGAGGACCAGCACCGCGGTCTGGTCGCCGTCGGTCTGCACGGTGGTCGGGACGATGTGCGTCTCGGGCTCGACCACCGGCGGTGCGACGACCGGCGGTGCGACGACCGGCGGAGTCACCACCGGCGGGGTCACCACCGGTGGCGTCACGACCGGGCAGGTCACGGCGTCGTGGTGCACCGTCGTGTAGACCGCGGGGATCTCCGGAGTCCCGGGAACGGCCGGAGTGTCGACGACGTCGGTCGTCGCCCAGTAGAAGTAGTCGGCGTTGCCTGGAGTTCCCGCCTGGAAGATCGAGTTCAGCGGGTCGTCGGAGTGGCCAGGGAAGTACGCCTCGGTGTTCGCCTGCCACCCGTCGCTCGGCGGGATGTTGACGGGCGCCGGCCCGTCCGGCCCGCCCTTCCAGGAGTAGCGCTGATACTCGGTGTGCGTGACGGCGGGCGTGCCCGGCGTAGCCGGCACCGCGGGCGTGACGAGCACCTGCTCGTCGGATGCGGGCATCGGCGTGCACGGTGCGTCTTCCGCTGATGCGCCGGGCACCGTGATCAGAATTCCTGCGACCGCGAGCGACATCGCCCCGGCCGCGTAAGCGGCCTTGCGGAGCACCCCAGCGCCCCTGTTGTTCGTAGACATCTCCCCAGCTCCCCAGCTTGGTGATCGGTGATGATCACACGATCCAGGTGCGCGGAGAACGGCGGAGTGGCCCCCGCAGAAACGCCCGAATCTGTCCCCACGTTCGTCGGGTCCCACCCCGTCGAGAGTTGCCCGCGCCCCAGCCCGTGCAACCTTTGCGGCACACGCTACCGGTCTTCCGATGTTCAGGCAATCAATCCGCGGAATCCGAGCGTCGCCTCGGGCTGCACTGCCATCGATCCCCTCAGCGCCGGATCGCGCGATAGCGGTTCTCCGGCCGCCCCACAGCGCCGTAGCGAGGGGCGACCTCCGCCCGCCCGATCGTGGCGAGATGATCGAGGTAGCGGCGTGCGCTCACCCGCGACATTCCAAGCGCGTCGGCGATGTCCGCCGAGGACATGTCTCCCTCCGCCCCGTCGAGGAGTGCCGCGACCCGCTGCAGGCTCGAGGCCGAGAGATTCTTGGGGGCGGCCGCGGCGTCATCGGATCCGCCGCCCAGCATCAGATCGACCGCGCGCTGATCGAGATCTGCGTCCCCCGTCGTCATGCTGAGCGCCCGCTGCACCTCGTTCAGCCGGCGGTGCAGATCGGCCTTCGTGAACGGCTTGACCAGGTAGTGCCGCACGCCCAGAACTCGCGCCCGACGGACCGTCTCGAGATCACGGGCGGCGGTCACCGCGATCACCTCGATATCGGTGCGCGTGGTCCGCAGCCGGCGCAGCAGCTCCAGGCCGTTCAGGTCGGGGAGATAGACGTCGAGCAGCAGCAGATCGGGGTGATGATGCTCGATCTCCCTGAGGCCCGCCGCTGCGGTGTGCGCGACCGTGACCACCTCGAATCCAGGATGATCGTCGACCAGTGTCGCGTTGAGGGCGGCGAGCAGCCGATCGTCCTCGACGATGACGACCCTGGCGGGATTCATCGCGGAGCCCGTGCCTCGAACGACCACGGCACGTCCACCACGAAGCGCGCGCCTCCGGACGCGGAGGCTTCTGCGATCGCCGTGCCGCCCAGCCGCTGCGCCACGCGCTTGACGATCGTGAGCCCGATCCCGCGCCTCTCCTTGCGCGGCACGGATCCCTTGTCCGAGACGTCGATCTCGAACACCGCGTCACGCAGATGCACCGGCACCCCCGGGCCGTCGTCGACGCTCACGGTGATCCGATCCGGCGCGACGTCGTCCCTGATCTGCAGCACCACCCGCCCGCCCCGGGATTCGAGGGCCTCGATCGCGTTGTCGAGCAGGTTGCCGACGATCGTCAGCAGGTCGTCGTCCTGCTCGACCTCGCGCAGATGCGAGTCGGGATCCACGACCAGGTCGATCCCGAGTTCCTGCGCCCGTGCGGACTTGGCCAGCACGAGAGCCGAGACCTCGATGTCGTCGATGCCGTGCAGCAGCTGTCCGGTCGGAAGGGCTCCGCCTCCGCCGACGCGGTGGATGAAGGACAGCGCCGCATCAGTCTGGTCCGTCTCGAGCAGGCCGCTGAGCACCTGCAGCGTGTTGAAGAACTCGTGGGACTGCGCCCTCAGGTCATCGGCGAGGCTGCGTGCGCCGCTCAGGTCGCGCAGCGTCTCCTCGAGCTCGGTCCGATCGCGGAGCATCGCGATGTGGCCGACGTCGCGCCCCTTCACCCGTGCCGCGGCGCCGTGCACGACGAGGACGCGCTCGCCCGAAAGCACAGGGGTCTCCGCGGTCTCCCCGGAGAGCAGGAACTGTGCCAGCTCCTCGTCGAGAACGTCCGCCGCGTCCTTCCCGAGGATCTGGTCCGACTCCACTGCGAGAAGCCTCGCGGCCGCATCGTTGACCACCACGAGCCGGCCGTCCGCATCGATGGCGATGAAGCCCTCCTGGATGCCGTGCAGCATCGCCTCCCGGGTGTCCAGCATCGTGCGGATCTCCTCGGACTCGAGGCCGTAGATGCGGCGACGCAGCAGCCAGCCGATCCACACCGAACCGATCACGCCGATCACGGCGGCGGCGATCGGCGCGATGATCAGGCCGGGGAGATCGTCGACGAACTGCGCTTGGAGATCGACCTCGAAGATCCCGACCGAGACGATCCCGATCACCGCGTCGTCCGGCCCGTGGATGGGAACCTTCACTCGCCAGGATTCGCCCAGCGTGCCCGTCTGGGTCTCGATCTGCACCTTTCCGGACAGGGCCACGGAGGGATCCGTCGAGACCTTCTCGCCGATCCGGTCCGGATTCGGATGCGAGTAGCGGATGCCGCGATCATCCGTCACGACGACATAGCTGAGGCCGGACGACTTCCGCACGGCCTCCGCGATCGGCTGGATCTGCCCCTGAGGATCCTGCGCCAGCAGAGCCTCCACCACGGTCGGCAGACCGGCGACCGATTGCGCGATCGCGACCATGCGATCCCGGTAGGCATCCCGGTTCGCCTGAGCGGCGAGGACGGCGGCGACCGCGCCGGTTCCCGCGACGATGACCAGCACGATCGCGATCTGCAGCACCAGCAGCTGCGTGCTCAACGACATCGAACGACGCACGTGACCAGTGTCCCACGGGGCGACGCGGCGCCCTCCGAAGGCGAGAACCTCCGTGCGGGCGCCGCTCGTGCCCTGCGCGATGCTCACCTCTGATCGTTCGGCGTGCCCGCCGCCTCCCGATCCGGCGCCTCGTCGGCGGCCGGCTCCGGCACCTCGATCGTGGGGGTCAGCGTGGTGGGCAGCCCTCCCACCTCGACGAGCACATCGCGCTTCGAGGGGCGACGGCGCAGCGCGAACGTGAGGAGGAAGACAAGGGCGAGCGTGCCGTAGATCGCCCAGGTGAACGGGGTCGAGATCAGCGTCGCGGGATCCCCGCCGGCGATGTCGAGCGCGCGCCGGAACTGCACCTCGGCGATCGGACCGAGGATCGCCCCGACGATGAGCGGTGAGACCGGGTATCCGAACCGGCGCATGACGTAGCCGAGCACGCCCAGTACGAGCAGCAGGCCGACGTCGAAGGTGGAACCGCCGGCGGCGTAGGCGCCCAGCACGGCGAAGGTCGCGATGCCGGCGAACATGTACGGCTTCGGGATCTTCAGCAGCTTGACCCACAGCCCCACGAGGGGAAGGTTGAGCAGCAGCAGGATCGCGTTGGCGACCACGAGGCTCGCGATGAGGCTCCACACCAGCGGACCGTTGGTCTCCAGCAGCTGGGGCCCGGTCTGGATGCCGTACTGCTGGAACGCGACGAGGATCACCGCGGCGGTCGCGGAGGTGGGGATGCCGAGCGTCAGGAGCGGCACCATGGTGCCGGCCGCGTTCGCGTTGTTCGCCGCTTCCGGCCCTGCCACGCCCTCGATCGCGCCGTGGCCGAACTCCTGCGGTCGGCGGGACAGCTTGCGCTCGAGCGTGTACGACAGGAACGTAGGGATCTCGGATCCTCCCGCGGGGATGACGCCCAGGGGGAAGCCGATCGCCGTGCCGCGCAGCCACGGCTTCCAGGACCGCCGCCAGTCCTCCCGGTTCATCCAGCGCCCCGCGAAAGGCATCACCTTGAAGAGCAGCGTCGATTGGTGGGCGACGACGTAGAACAGCTCGCCGATCGCGAACAGCGCCACGATCAGCACGACGGTGTCGATGCCGTCGAGGAGCGGAAGAAGACCGAAGGTCAGGCGCTGCTGGCCGCTCTGGAAGTCGATGCCGACGAGCGAGATCGCGAGACCCACCGCCATCGAGATGAGTCCGCGCAGCGGCGAGCTGCCGACCAGCGCGCTCACGGTGAGGAACGCGACCACCATGAGGGCGAGATAGTCCTGCGGGCCGAGCTGCACCGCGACATCCACGATCCACGGCGCGAACAGGGCCACCAGCATCGTCGCTATCGTGCCGGCGACGAACGATCCGATCGCCGCGGTCGCCAGGGCCGTGGCGCCCCTTCCCATGCGCGCCATCCTGTTGCCGTCGATCGCCGTGATGACGGATCCCGATTCGCCGGGGGTCTTCAGCAGGATCGCGGTCGTCGAACCGCCGCACATGGCTCCGTAGTAGATGCCGGCGAACATGATGAACGCGGCCGACGGGTCGACGGAATAGGTGAGCGGGAGCAGCAGGGCGATCGTGAGGGCGGGGCCGATCCCCGGCAGCACGCCCACGAGCGTCCCGACGATCGTGCCGATCAGTGCGAACAGCAGGTTCTGCGGCTGGAACGCCAGCTCGAACCCGTGCATGAGACCTTCGAGGCCTGGCATCAGATCATCCCTTCCAGGAAGCCCGCGGGCAGATCGATCGAGAGCAGTTTGGTGAACGAGAAGAAGATCACGCACGCGGTCGCCAGAGCGATCACGCCCGCGGTCAGATACCGGCGGGATCCCATCGCGAGCGAGATCAGGAAGAACATCACCGTGGTCGCCGGGATGAAGCCGAGCGGCTCCACCGTGAACAGGAAGAACAGCAGCCCGGCCGCTGCGATGCCGAGCGCCGTCCAGTGCGTGCGGCTGACGTCGACGTCGCCCTCCGCCTGTTCCGGCTCACCGCGGCGACCTCGGGCGAGCTGCACGGCCAGCACCACGGCAAGCACGAGCAGCAGGCTCCCCACCACGATGGGCATGAATCCGGCACCGATCCCGGAGGCGGAAGTGGACTGGCGCTGACCGAGACCGTCGAAGAGGACGACCCCGCCCAGCACGAACACCGCCGCAGCGACGGCCCATTCGCCGAGTCCCCTCGTCGGTGTCGGACCGGGTCCGTTCCCGAGCTCCTCCTGACTCGGGTCCTCGTGCGTGGCGGTTCCCTGAGGCGAAGTGACGTCGCTCATCGGATGCTCCTTCATGCGGCTTGATACGGCGCGGGCACGACGGCTCGCGGAGGAGGACGATCCCCTCCTCCGCGAGCGTCGGTGCTACTTCGCGAGACCGAGGTCCTTGAGGACGCTCTGCACCCGGGTGTTCTCGGTCTTCAGCCAGCCCGCGAACTCGTCACCGGCGATGTAGTTGTCGAGCCACTCGTTCTTCTTCAGCTCGGCCTTCCACGCGTCGCCGGCGTGCATCTTCTCGATCGCGGCCAGATACTGCGCCCGCAGCTTGGCGTCGATCCCTCCCGGCGCCATGATCGAGCGCCAGTTGGCGAACTCGAGCTTCGGATCGATCTCGCCGGCCGCCTGGGCGAAGGCGAGGGAGCCGTCGTTCTTCAGCGATGACACCAGCAGACCCTCGAGCTCGCCGCTCTCGATTTGCGCCGCGAACTCGCCCGTGCCGGCGATGCCCGCCTGCACCTTGCCGCCGAGCAGCGCGGTGGTGGCCTCGCCGCCGCCGGAGTACGGCACGTAGTTGACGTCGGAGGGCTTCACGCCGTAGTGCTGCGCGAGCAGGCCGATGAAGAGGTGATCGGCGGAGCCGGCCGAGCCGCCCGCGATCGCGACGGACTTGGGATCCTTCTTGATCGCCGCGAAGAGGTCATCGGCGTTCGCGAACGGCGAGCCCTTGGGGACGACGATCGCCTCGTGCTCTCCGACGAGACGCGCGATCGGGGTGAGGTCGTCGAGCGACACCGAGGTGCCGTTCGTGACGATGCCGCTCATCATCGCCAGCCCCGACATGATCAGGAGGTCCTTCTGGCCCTTCTTGGGCGCGACCTGGGCGAGGGCGACGGTGCCCGAGGCTCCTGGCACGTTGTTGACCGTCACGGTCTTGGCCAGCTCGTCGGTCTGCAGCGCGCCCTGGGTCGCGCGTGCGGTCTGGTCCCATCCGCTGCCCGGCGCGGCCGGCGCGATGAGCTCGAGGCGGGTGAGCGGGGCGAACGCCGTGGCGCCGGAGTCGGCGGAGGCGGTCTTGTCGGTCTTCGGGGAGCTGCACGCGGTCAAGGCGAGGAGCAGAACCGTCCCCACCGCCGCGGCCCTGGCGAATGTCGAGATCTTCACGGACGATGCCTTTCACTGTCACCGGCGCCCTCGCCGGTGTGCGGAGCCGGCAACGCTGCCGGACCCGATGAATGTACTGAGACGTCTCCCCCGAAATCGGTTCTGGTCATTAAGAAAAGCCCGCGGCCGGCATCGGCTCCCCGTACGCGCATCGCGGATCCCGGGTATGCGAAAGGGGCCGCCTCCCGAAGGAGACGGCCCCTGACAGGGTGTCGGCGCTTGCAGCGCCGCCATGAATTACTTGGCGGCGACGACCTGCAGCGTGATCACGGCGGTCACGTCGTCGTGCAGACGAACCGTGGCCTCGTGCTCGCCGACCGACTTGATCGGCGTGGTGATGTGCACCTTGCGCTTGTCGATCGCACCGATGCCCGCAGCCTCGACGGCGGTGGCGACATCGGCGGTCTTGACCGAGCCGAACAGACGGCCCTCGGCGCCGGCCTTGACGGCCAGGCGGACCTTGGCGGCCTCGAGCGCGTTCTTCAGCGCCACGGCGTCGTCACGGTCGTGGATCGCGCGCGCCTGGCGGGCGGCACGGATCTGGTCGACCTGCTTCTCGCCACCGCGTGACCACGCGACAGCGAAACCCTGCGGCACGAGGTAGTTGCGGGCGTACCCGTTCTTGACCTCGACCACGTCACCGGCGCTACCGAGCCCGGCGACCTCATTCGTGAGAATCAGCTTTGCCATGTCGGTACCCCTTAGCGGCCAGCGCCGGCGTAGGGCAGGAGCGCCATTTCGCGCGCGTTCTTGATCGCCTTGGCGATCAGACGCTGCTCCTGCACCGAGACACCGGTGATACGACGGGCACGGATCTTGCCGCGCTCCGAGACGAACTTGCGGAGGGTGGCGACGTCCTTGTAGTCGATGACACCCACCCGGATGAACTTCGCGGGGGCCGCGTTCTTCGCGCCCTTCCGCGGCTTGCGGCGGTCGCCGCTAGACTTTCCAGCCATGTTTTTTCCTTACGAGAATGTGTGTTCGGATCCGTGAGGATCCGGAATCTTGACCTGTTCGAAGACGACGATCAGAAAGGCGTGTCGTCGCCGAAGCTGCCCGGCGTGCTCCACGCGTCAGCGCTCGAGGCGCCGGACGACCCGGGGGTCGACCACGGCTCTTCCGAGGTCTGCTGCTGCGGACGTGCGCCGCCCTGGCCGCCCTGGAAGTTGCCGCCGCTCGCGCCGCCGGTCGAGGCGGCACGGGTGACCTGCGCGGTCGCGTAGCGGAGCGAGGGGCCGATCTCGTCGACCTCCAGCTCGATCGCCGTGCGGTTCTGGCCCTCGCGGTCCTGGTAGGAGCGCTGACGCAGGCGTCCGGATGCGATGACCCGCATGCCCTTCGTCAACGAGCCCGCCACGTGCTCGGCGAACTCGCGCCACACGGACGCACGGAGGAACAGCGCGTCGCCGTCCTTCCACTCGTTCGCCTGGCGGTCGAAGGTGCGCGGCGTCGAAGCGATGGTGAAGTTCGCCACCGGCAGCCCGTTCTGCGTGTAGCGCAGCTCGGGGTCGGCAGTGAGGTTTCCCACCACGGTGATGACGGTCTCGCCGGCCATGATCCTTAGACCTTCGCGGCCTTGGGCTTACGGGCGGCCTTCTCCTCGGCACGCTTGGCCTCGGCGGCGACCATGGCCTGAGCCTCTTCCGCGCGCTGCACCTTGGTGCGGAACACGAGCTCCGACAGGTTCAGCTGACGGTCGAGTTCCTTGGTGGCCTCGCTGGTCGCGGTGAAGTTCACGACGGCGTAGATGCCCTCGGTCTTCTTGTTGATCTCGTAGGCGAAACGGCGCTTGCCCCAGATGTCGACCTTGTCAATCGAGCCACCATCGTTGGTGATGACCTTCAGGAACTTGTCGAGGTTGGGAGCAACCTGGCGCTCGTCCAGCTCGGGGGTCAGAATGACCATGAGCTCGTACTGGTGCGTCACTTACCCACCTCCTTCGGACTAGAACGGCTTCCGGGACTTTCCCGGAAGCAGGAGGGTGTTGTGCACGTGTCAGGGCACAGATGTACCCAGACAACCTGAACAGCTTAGCGGATCCGGCTGGATGCGCCGAATCGGGTGAGGTCATGCCACGGAGGCACGCACAATCGGGCCGGGTAGCCTGGCGGCATGCGGTGGGAAGACGACGTCGAGGTCGGCAGCTGGATCAGGGACCGACTGGATCCAGGGCTGGCGACGATGCACGGGGTCGTGCCACGGGGGTTCGAGGCGTATGCGCGGATCTTCCATCCGGCCCTGGTGCGGAGCGTGCCCGGCGGCGACGTGCCGACGAACCACGAGCTGCGGACGATGTCCGAGGACGAGAAGGCGCGGATCCTGTCCGGGCTCCGCGACGAGCAGGCCACGTGGGCCGACACGGCTGCGGCCTTCGGAACGGTGCTGCATCCGCTCGCGCAGTGGAACCGGATCGTGCGCACCCCGGAGGGCGAGGACTGGCGCCGCCGGCACGCCCCGGACGGGCGGGAGTTCAGCGCGCCGTTCGAGGGCGATCTTCCACCCGGGATCCTGGCGCACGTCGCCGAGCACCTGATCGCGCACACGACCACGCCGGACGACGGATACGCGGGCGTCTGGGAGGGTTATGGCGGCCTGCTGGGTAGCTTCGGATCCACCGGACGCGCCTTCCTCACCTTCACCGATGATCCTGACGCCGCGCACGCGGCCATGCTCGCCGAGAGCATCCACGACCCGTTCAACAGCCCGTACCAGAAGGCGGTGTGGCAGGACGGGATCCTCTCCCGCGAGATCTCCGAAGGCGCACGCCTCGAGCTCCCCCAGCGCAACCATGTGCTCTTCGCCGCGCCGCCGCGCGCGTTCGCGGATCCGGACTGGGTCGCCTTCGTCCCGTGGAGCGACAAGATCGCGGAGGAACGCGGCTTCCCGCCGAGGGCGCAGCATCCGAGCCTGATCTGGCCTGCCGACCAGGCCTGGATCCTGGTCAGCGAGATCGACTTCGACTCGACGGTCGTCGGCGGATCCCGCGCCCTTATCGCCGCCCTCTGCGCGGACGAGCGAGTCGAAGCCCTCCCGATCGCCGAGGGCGCGAACCTGCAGTGGGACGCCGACGAGGTGAATTCCTGAGCCGAGCTGCCGGAATCGGCGGCGCTCAGGCCACGCTTCCCCGAGGGACGATCCATCGATGCGAGAACGCCGGCGCGACCCGCGCCACGTTCTCGAAGTCGGCGTCGTAGTGCACGACGGTGACCGTCTGCTGCGCGTGCGAATGGCGGATCGCCGTCGCTGCGATCTGCAGATCGCTCACCCCCACCGAGCGCCCGATGCCCGCGTCGAACAGTCGACGCTGGAGATCGATCGCGAGAGTCGCGACCCGTTCATCCGGCGGGAGGAAGATGCGCGCCCGGCGGCTCGCATCGACCAGCGCCCGGTGATCGTCGGCGCTGCGGGCGGAGTACCCCTCCTCCAGGATCTGCGGCAGGCATCCGCCCAGCTCCCCGTGTTCGAGCAGCTCCACGAATGCCGACGCCACGCGCGACGAACGGCGCAACCGCTGCAGCGCCGAGTTGTCGACCAGGAGGATCTGCCTCATCGGTGCGCGTCGTCGATGACCCGCGCGTCGTCGAGATCGACGGCGATCCCGGACCGGAGCAGATCGACATAGCCGAGCGCCTCGCCCCGTCGCACGACTTGCGCGAGGGCATCGTTCACCGCGGCCTTCTTCGTGACGGCCCCGGTGAGCTCCATCGCCTTCGCGAGGAGGGCGTCATCGATGTCGATGAGTGTCTTCGTCACGCTCTCCACCTCCGGATATCTTCTCTGCCTGATCAATATATACCCGCGCGTCGACACCCGAGCCGGAGCGGCGTTCATCTCTCGAAAACAGTGCTCCCGGATTAGCGTGGACGGGTGACAACTCCGCAGCCGGGCACCGCCGCCCCGTTCGACGCCCGCGCGCTCACCGAACCGGTCGATCGCACCCGGCTCGCCGCGTGGTCACGCGAGGCCAGGGCGAGCGGCCAGGGCCCGCGGGTGGGGCAGATCGTGCTCTTCCTCGCGGTCGTCCTGTTCATCGCCTTCGTCGGATTCAGCGTGTTCGGGGTCTTCCTCACGATTACGCTCGGCTCCTCCGGCGGCGTCGTGGTGCCGCTGCTGATGCTCGCCGTGATCGGCCTCGCCGTGTGGGGCGGTATCGCCTGGTGGAATCGGCAGCTCGTGCGGGGCTATCGCCTCGCCGGGTTCGCGAACACGAACGCGATGACCTATCTGCCGGAGCTGAAGGATCCGCAGCTGCCCGGGATGCTGTTCGATCTCGGGCACAGCCGCATCGCCACGGACCTCGTGCGCGGCGTCGCTCCGCGGTTCGTCGAGTTCGCCAACTTCAAGTACACGACGGGCTCGGGGAAGGAGAGCCAGACGCACGACTGGGGATACATCGCGATCAGGCTCGACGTCCCGCTGCCCAACATCGTGCTGGATGCCCAGTCCAACAACGGGTTCTTCGGATCCAACCTGCCCGCGAGCTACGACGCACACCAGCGGCTTTCGCTCGAGGGCGACTTCGACCGCTACTTCGCGCTCTACTGCCCGGCCGGCTACGAGCGCGACGCGCTCTACCTGTTCACGCCCGACATCATGGCGCGGTTCATGGACAGTGCGTCGTCCTTCGACGTCGAGATCGTGGACGACTGGCTGTTCCTGTACGCCCAGAACCGGCAGGTCACCACCCTGGATCCGGCGGCGTGGGCCCAGATGTTCGGCACCGTGGGCGCGGTGCTCACCAAGCTGCAGCAGTGGGCGCGCTGGCGCGACGAGCGCCTGCGCGCAGCGGCCCCCGGCCAGACGGACGCCCCTCCGGCCGAGATCACGGCGCCAACGGCATCCGCCGCCGCGCTCTTCGCCGGGCCGGCAGCGCCGACGCCCGGGGATCCCACCCAGCCGTGGTCTCCCCCGCCCGGCGTCGCTCCTGGCGGCCGCCGGCTCAAGCGCGCATTCCCCTGGGTGTCGGTGCTGGTGTTCGCCGGCGTCGGGATCGCGTGGCTGGCGTTCCGGATGCTGCTCGGGCACTGACTCCGACGTACCCGGCTCAGGCCCCGCGCCGCACCGCCTGCCAGAGGGCGCGGCGCTCGGCCTGCTCCACCGGATCCGGCACGGGAAGGGCCGCGAGCAGCTCCCTGGTGTAGGAGTTCGACGGATCGTTCAGCACCTGCGCGGTGGTGCCCTGCTCCTGGATCCGGCCGTGCTGCAGCACGATGATGCGGTCGGAGACGGCGTCGATCACGGCGAGGTCGTGGCTGATGAACAGCGACGCGAAGCCGAGTTCGGCCTGCAGCTGCACGAACAGTTCGAGCACCTTCGCCTGCACCGAGACGTCCAGCGCACTGGTGGGCTCGTCCGCGATGAGCAGCTTCGGATCCAGTGCCAGGGCGCGCGCCAGCGAGGCGCGCTGGCGCTGTCCGCCGGAGAGCTCGTGCGGGAAGCGGTCGCCGAAGTTCATCGGCAGCCGCACCGCGTCGAGCAACTGGTCCACGCGGGCGCGTGCGGCGGCGACGCTCGACGCCTTCCCATGCACCACGAGCGGCTCGGCGATGCACTCGGCGATCGAGAGCAACGGGTTGAAGCTCGTCGCGGGGTCCTGGAACACGAACCCGATCTCGGGGCGGAGCGGGGTGAGCTGGCGCTGTTTCACACCGTTCATCTCCAGGCCGAGCACGCGCAGCGAACCGCCGACGACCGTGGTGAGGCCGACGACAGCGCGGCCGATCGTGGTCTTCCCTGATCCGGATTCGCCGACCAGGCCCACGACCTCGCCGGGGCCGACATGGAAGTCGACGCCCTTGACGGCGACGACGCCGCCGCGTCCGAAGCGGCCCGGGTAGCCGATCTCGCACGCCCGCGCCACGATGAGACTGCCTTCCGGCGCCTCATCGGCAGCGGCGGGCGCTGAGCCTGTCGAAGCGCCCAGTCCGGTGCGGGTCCCTTCGACGATCTCAGGGACCGACAGAGCCGACTTGCCCTGGCCGACGTGCGGCACGGCCGCGAGCAGCTCCCGGGTGTACTCCTGCTGCGGGTTCGCGAAGAGCTCCCGCACCGGGGCCTGCTCGACGATGTCTCCGCGCAGCATCACGACGACGCGGTCGGCGAGGTCGGCGACCACGCCCATGTTGTGCGTGATGAGCACGATCGTCGCGCCGAACTCGTCGCGGCAGGCGCGCAGCAGCTCGAGGATCTCCGCCTGCACCGTGACGTCGAGAGCGGTCGTCGGCTCGTCGGCGATGATGAGCCCGGCATTCAGCACGAGCGCCATCGCGATCACGATGCGCTGCTTCTGCCCGCCGGAGAACTGGTGCGGGAACTCGTCGACGCGCTTGTCCGGATCCGGGATGCCCACCTTGCGGAGGATCTCGATCGCCTTGACCCTCGCCTCTTTCTTGGAGAGCCGTCCGTCGTGATGCGCGCGCAGTCCTTCGGCGATCTGCCAGCCGACGGTGTAGACGGGGTTCAGCGCCGTGGACGGCTCCTGGAACACCATCGCCGCGTCGCGCCCGCGCATGGCGCGCATCTTCGCGGCCGACGCGTGCACGACGTCCGTCTCACCGCCGCGGCCGCGGATGATGACCGCGCCGGACATGGTCGCGGTCTCCGGCAGCAGGCCGAGCAGCGCGTTGGCGGTGACGGTCTTGCCGGATCCGGATTCGCCGACGATCGCGAGCACCTCGCCCGCGTGCGCCTGGATGTCGATGCCCTTGACGGCGTCGACGGGCTCGTCGTCGGTCGCGAAGCGCACCTTGAGTCCGCGGATGTCCGCCACGTCGGGAAGGCCGCTGTTGATCATCATGCCGGTCATGCCGCACCTCCCGCGCGACGGCGGGTGCGCAGTCGCGGATCGCTCAGGTCGTTCAGACTCTCGCCGACGAGGGTGATGCCGAGCACCACCAGCACGATCGCGAGGCCGGGGAAGATGGACGTCCACCAGATGCCGCTGGTGACGTCCGCGATGGCGCGGTTCAGGTCGTAGCCCCATTCCGCGGCCGAGGTCGCCTCGATGCCGAAGCCGAGGAAGCCGAGGCCGGCGAGGGTCAGCAGCGCCTCGGAGGCGTTCAGCGTGATCACGACCGGCAGCGAGCGCGTCGAGTTGCGCAGCACGTGACGAGTCAGGATGCGCCCGGTCGGTACGCCGATGACCCTCGCCGACTCGACGAACGGTTCGGCCCTCACGCGCACCACCTCGGCGCGGATCACGCGGAAGTACTGCGGCACGAACACGACGGTGATCGAGAGGGCCGTGGCCATGATGCCCGACCACAGGTTCGACTGGCCGTGGCTGATCACGATCGACATGACGATCGCGAGCAGCAGCGACGGGAACGCGTAGATCGCATCGGCGATCACCACGAGCGTGCGGTCGAGCCAGCCACCGAAGTACCCGGACACCAGGCCGAGCGCGATGCCGATGAAGATCGAACAGGCGATCGCGGCGATGATCACGAGCAGGGCGGTCTGGGATCCCCAGATCACGCGCGAGAAGACGTCGAATCCGCTCACGGTGGTGCCGAGGATGTTGGTGGCGCTCGGCGGCTGCTGCGTGCCGAACTTCACCCCGTTCGCGGACTGCTGCGCCCACGAGTACGGAGCGATGAGCGGCGCCAGGATCGCGACCAGCACGAAGACGCCGGTGATGGCGAGGCCGGTCACGAGCATGCCGCGCTGCAGGCCCACACTCTGGCGCAGTTGCGAGACCACGGGGAGCCGTTCGCTCCAGCGGCGCTTGCGGGGCGCCTGTGCGGCGAGCGCCTCGGTCTTCGGGGTCGGAAGGTCGCGGTGGATCACGGGTTCAGGTGTGTTGTCGACGGTCATCTCAGTACCTCACCCGAGGGTCGATCATGGCCGCGACGATGTCGACGATGAAGTTCGTGACCGCGACGATCAGCGCGATCATCACGACGATGCCCTGCACGGCCACGAAGTCGCGGGCCTTCAGATACTCGCTCAGCATGAATCCGATGCCCTTCCACTCGAAGGTCGTCTCGGTGAGGATGGCTCCCGCGAGCAGCAGTGCGATCTGGAGGCCCATGACCGTGATGATCGGGATGAGGGCCGGGCGGAACGCATGCTTTGTCACGAGGCGGTACTCGCTCACACCGCGGGAGCGGCCGGAGGTGACGTACTGCTGGCCGAGCGTGCCGATGACGTTCGTGCGGATGAGCCGCAGGAAGATGCCGGCGGTCAGCAGCCCGAGCGCGAGCGCGGGCAGGATCGCGTGCCACAGCACATCGAGGATCGCCGGGCCGTTTCCGAGTCGGATCGCGTCGAGCAGGTAGATGCCGGTGGGGCTGCTGACACCGCTCATCAGCAGCTCGGTCTGGGTGCTCGCGCGCCCGGAGACCGGCATCCAGCCCAGCCAGACCGAGAAGACGAGCTTCAGCAGCAGTCCGACGAAGAAGATAGGCGTGGCGTAGGCGAGGATCGCCATGATGCGCAGCGTCGCGTCCTGCCACTTGTCGCGGCGGTGCGCGGCGACGAGGCCGAGCGGGATCGAGACCGCGAACGCGACGATGAGCGCGTAGATCGCGAGCTCGAGCGTGGCGGATCCGTAGGTCAGCAGCACCGTGGTGACCTTCTGGCCGTCCGTGATCGTCGTGCCGAAATCGCCGCGCAGGATGTTGCCGAGGTATTCGAAGTACTGGATCAGGACAGGGCGGTCGTAGCCGGCCTGGTGCACGCGCGCGGCGAGCTGGTCGGGGGGAAGGCGACCGCCGAGGGCCGCGGTGATGGGGTCGCCGGTGACCCGCATCAGGAAGAAGACCAGGGTGATCAGGATGAGGACGGTGGGGATGATCAGCACGAGGCGGATCAGGATGTAGCGCCACAGTCCTCCTCCGGAGGACTTGGGGCGCGTCGCCACGGGATCTGCGGCGAGGACATCAACGGACATGGAGAACCTTCGTGAGGGTGGAGCGGATCCGGTCGCTTCACTGCGAGCCGGAATCGGGCGGATCCGGGCCTGGACGGACTCAGAGACCGGTTCGGCGCCCTGGAACGAGAACGGGGCACCGTCGCGAGTGCGGCGGTGCCCCGTCTGCGGGTGCGCTACTTCGTCAGCGGCGCGTAGCGGAACTTGAACGAGGCGTCGAGCGTCGTGCCCTCGACACCCGTGCCCACGACCGCGACCTGCTTGCCCTGCAGCAGGGGCAGGGTGGACAGGTCCTTCGCGACCATGTCCTGCACCTGCGCGAGGTCGGCCATGCGCTTGTCCTTGTCGGTCTCGGTCTGCGACTTCACGATCAGGTCATTGACTGCGGTGTTGTCGTAGTGGTTCTTCAGGAAGTTGTCGGTCGTGAAGAACGGCGACAGGTAGTTGTCGGCCTCGGAGTAGTCCGGGAACCAGCCGAGCTGGTACGCCGGGTACACGTCGGCCGTGCGGTCCTTCGAGTACTGCGTCCACTCGGTGCTCTGCAGGTTGACGGAGAACAGACCGCCCTGCTCGAGCTGCGTCTTGACCGCGGCGTACTCGTCACCCGAGGACGGCCCGTAGTGGTCGCCGTTGTACTGCAGATTCAGCGTGACCGGAGTCGTGACGCCGGCGTCGGCGAGGACCTTCTTCGCCTTGTCGAGCGAGGGCCCGCCGTTGCCGTCGCCGTACATCGACTTCAGCGGCTGGGTGGCGCCGGCCATGCCGTCGGCGACGAAGGAGTACAGCGGGCTGTACGTGTCCTTGTAGACGTCCTTCGCGATCGCCGCGCGGTCGACGAGGTCGGCCGCCGCCTGGCGCACGGCCTGGGACTTGGCCGGGTCCGCCTCGGGGGTCGTCGCGCCGAACGGCATCGTGTTGAAGTTGAAGACGATGTAGCGGATCTCGCCACCGGGGCCCTCGACCAGCTTGACCTTCTTGTTCTTACTCAGGTTCTCGGTGTCCGTGGCCGAGAGGCTGCGGAAGGCCACATCGATGTCGCCGTTGCCGACCGCGAGCTTCAGGTTCGACGCGTCCGCGAAGTACTTGACGTTGACCTGGCTGTTGGCCGCCTTGCCCAGCTCGCCCTGGTAGCCGCCGTACGGCTTGTAGGAGATGAGCTGGTTCTTCTTGTAGTCGGTGATCTCGTACTGACCGGCGAAGGCCTTGCCCTTGACGATGGTGTCGTCATCGGTGACCTTGTCCGCCGAGAAGACCTTCTCGTCGATGATCGGCGCGGCAGGGCTGGAGAGGATGAGCGGCCAGATCTGGTCGTTGCCGTTCTTCAGGGTGAAGACGACCGTGGTCGCGTCGGGCGCCGCGGTGCTGGCGAGGTTGCCGAGCAGCACGGCCGGGCCGTTGGGGTCGTTGATCTTGACCATGCGATCGAAGGAGAACTTCACGGATGCCGAAGTCAGCGGGTCGCCGTTGGCGAACTTGAGGTCCTTCTTGAGCTTCACCGTGTACTCGGTCGGTGAGGTGAACTCCGCCGACTCAGCGATGTCGGGAGTGACCTCCGCCGTGCCGTACTTGCTGTTCATGAGGAACGGGTAGACCTGGTTCATCACCGCGAACGAGCCGTTGTCGTACGAGCCGGCCGGGTCGAGGAACGTGATCTTGTCGGTCGTGCCGACGGTGATCGTGCTGCCGGAGGACCCCCCGGTCGAACCCCCGCCGCCCGTGCTGCTCGTCGCGCAGCCCGCAAGAACGAGGGCTGTGGCGCCGAGCGCGCCGATGGCGAGGCCGAGTCGGCCTCGAGTGCTGTGGAATGACATATACACCTCTGTATCGGTTCCGTGGCCGCAGTTCATCGCGGCCGCAACATCCATGGCCGTCAGGGTTCTCGGCGCACGGGACACCCGATTGTAGGCATGGGTCGGCGATTCCCGGGAGTTCCGACGCCGAGACGTGACCTCCACCGCAGATATTCCTGCTGCGCCAAGGGGCCCCGATCTCAGCGGATGGCGACCACGGGGCGGAGCGATCTCGCGTAGTCCTCCTTGGTCACCGAGAGATGGGTCCAGGTCTCGATCCGCTCGACGCCCGCGAGCCCGCGCACCCGCTCCAGCGCCGTGTTCAGCCCACCCGCGGAGGGCTGCACGAGCGTCACCACAGCATCGAACCGCCCGATCGTGCGCGTCGCGAAATCGACCTCAGGACGGGCGCTCAGGGCGGCCAGCGCCGCATCGCCGTCATCGTTCAGCACGAGCCCGACACCCATCGACAACTGCCGGTGGGCGAGGCTGCGCGCCTCGACCGCCGAGATCGTCATCACTCCGCCATCGATAAGGCGGCGCACCCGCGTCGCGACGGCGGAGGGGGACAGGCGCACGGCCTCACCGAGTGCGCGATAGCTCATCCGGCCATCGCCCTGGAGCTGTTCGATGATGGCCGTGTCGAGGTCGTCGATCACGCTCTCGCCCCGGTATCGCGAGACGAAGAATCCCTTCACGACATCGGTGTAGATGAGCGTGTTCACTCCTGAGACGCCATCGATCGCACGGATGCGTGCGATCGATTCCTGCAGCGCTGCGGTCGATGAGGCGCGCACCTCGCTGACGATGTCGTGCGCGCCGCCGATCGCCGAGACGAGAACCGTCTCGTCCATGGCCCGCAGAGACGCCGCAACCGGCTCCACGCGCGCCGAGACGTCGATCGAGAGATGGCCGATCACGTGCTGCCCGGAGAGGGCCGGATCCACCATCGCCGCCACGCGAAGAATGCCCTCGTCGAGGATCGCCCTGAGTCGGCCGGCCACCGCCGCACGCGGACGCCCCAGGCTCCGTGCAAGATCCTGGACGCTGATCCGGCCGTCCTGGTGCAGCGCGGCGATGAGATCCTCGTCGATTTCCATGCGATCTCCCGTGCCGGTGGCGGTCTCCGGCAAGATCGCCGGATTCGCGGCGGGTGGCGACCCCCGCGATCAGATCAACTGTACAGACGCGTCTTTGCAAAGTGACAGAGCGGTTCTGATGCACTTTCGCGACAGAACAATGGAGATGTCTACCGTCTGCCGATCTTCTGCTCTTGCTCGTCCTCTCCGCTCGCTCTAGCATCCTCGCTATCCGAAACCATCGGCGACAGAGGATCCTCACCGGGCGCTCCTGCCGCCCCGCCTGGGAAGAACGCAATGAACACTCCGATCGGCCCCGTCGACGCCTCGCTGAACCCGCGTTACGCGGGCTTCGCCACCTTCGCCCGCCTTCCGCGGTTGGAGGAGGTCGACCGCGCCGACATCGCCGTCGTCGGCGCGCCGTTCGACTCGGGCGTGAGCTACCGCCCCGGCACGCGGTTCGGGCCATCGCACGTGCGCGAATCCTCGCGTCTGCTGCGCCCGTACAACCCCGCTCAGGACTTCTCTCCCTTCGCGCGGGCCCAGGTGGTCGACGCCGGCGACATCGCGCTCAACCCGTTCGACATCACCGAAGCCGTCGAGGAGACCGACCGTGCCGTGACGGCTCTCGGCGAGCGGGCGTCCCGCATCGTCACGATCGGCGGCGATCACACCCTGGCCCTGCCGTTGCTGCGCTCCGTCACACGCGCGCACGGCCCGGTCGCGGTGCTGCACTTCGACGCGCACTTGGACACCTGGGACACCTACTTCGGCGCGCCGATCACGCACGGCACCCCGTTCCGCCGTGCGAGCGAGGAGGGGCTCATCGACATGACCGCGAGTTGCCACGTCGGCACCCGCGGCCCGCTCTACGACAAGAGCGACCTCGAAGACGACGCCCGTCTCGGATTCTCCATCGTGAC
Organism: Microbacterium sp. 05N427; assembly: GCF_056397105.1. NCBI lineage: Bacteria > Bacillati > Actinomycetota > Actinomycetes > Micrococcales > Microbacteriaceae > Microbacterium > Microbacterium sp. 05N427. The sequence continues at coordinate 197,771 of NZ_JBFTMT010000001.1, read as the reverse complement.
GAGCGAAGCGATCGAGGAGCACGGCGTCGAGGCCGCGATCGAGCGGATCCTGACCCGTATCGGCGACGCGCCGCTGTACGTCTCGATCGACATCGACGTGCTCGACCCCGCGCATGCGCCCGGGACCGGAACTCCCGAGGCCGGCGGCCTCACCAGCCGAGAGCTGCTCCGGATCCTGCGGAGCCTGCGCGACACGAACATCGTGGGCGCCGATGTCGTGGAGGTGTCGCCCGCCTACGACCACGCCCAGATGACCGGCATCGCCGCGAGCCACGTCGTCTACGAACTCATCACGCTGCTGTCGATGCAGATCGATCGCACCCGCCAGAGCACTCAGCCCTGACCCGGAACACCCGACCCGACCCGACCCGAAAGAGCCGTTCACCGATGAATGCCCTGCTCGATCCCAGCGCGGTGCTCGACGCCGCCGATCACCTGATCGCCGCCTTCGCCGCCACCGACACCGACGCGTACTTCGCGTGCTTCCACGAGGACGCCACGTTCCTCTTCCACACCGAACCGGAGATCCTCCCCGATCGCGCCGCCTACGAGCGGCTCTGGGCGGAGTGGGTCGACGCCGGCTGGCGCGTCGTCTCCTGCGAGAGCTCCGACCGAGTGGTCACCGTGTGCGGCGACACGGCCGTCTTCGCGCACTCCGTGCACACGGTGACCGAGGTCGGCGGAGTCACGGAGGAGACGCATGAACGCGAGTCGATCGTGTTCACCCGCACCGCCCGAGGCTTGACCGCCGTCCATGAGCATCTCTCCCCCGTGCACGCCGGAGCGGAGATCACGGCATGACCGTCGAGGCGGAGGGCACCGGCGTCGCGCCCCGGACCGAGACAGTCGCCATCGGCACCGCGCCCGGTGTCACCGAGGTCGAGGCGCACGGAGTCGAGCAGATCCCCGATGCCGAACGCACCGCTCGACCGCTCGACCTGTTCCGGCTGATCTTCGGCGGGGCGAACACGTTCGCGACCGTCGTGCTCGGCAGCTTCCCGATCGTGTTCGGTCTCTCGTTCTGGCACGCGCTGCTCGCGACCGTGACCGGGCTGGTGCTGGGGGCGCTGATCCTGGCGCCGCTGTCGTTGTTCGGCGCCCGCAACGGCACGAACAATGCTGTCTCGAGCTCGGCGCATCTCGGCGTGCACGGTCGCGTGGTCGGATCCTTCCTCTCCCTGCTGACCGCGTTCGCGTTCTTCGCCATCTCGGTGTGGTCCTCGGGCGATGTGCTCGTCGGCGCCGCACACCGGGCGATCGGCGTCCCTTCGAACGACGTCACGCTCAGCATCGCGTACGGCCTGTTCGCGGTGCTCGTCCTCGTGGTGTGCATCTACGGGTTCCGGTTCATGCTTCTCGTGAACAAGATCGCCGTGATCGCCGCCACCGTGCTGTTCGTGCTGGGCGCGATCGCGTTCGCGGGCATGTTCGATCCTGGCGCGCCCGGTGCGCTCGCACCGGGTGACCCCGGATTCCTCGCCGCGTTCGTCGGATCCGTCCTCGTCGTGATGTCGAACCCGGTCTCGTTCGGCGCATTCCTCGGTGACTGGTCGCGCTACATCCCGCGGAAGACGCCGAAGCGCAAGCTCATGATCGCGACGTTCACGGCCCAGATCGCGACGATCATCCCCTTCCTGTTCGGCATCGTGACCGCGTCCATCGTCGCCACCGTGCACCCGCAGTTCATCGCGGACGGCAACTACGCAGGGGGCCTGCTCGCGATCTCCCCGGACTGGTACTTCATCCCGGTCTGCCTCATCGCACTCATCGGCGGCATGTCGACCGGCACCACGTCGCTGTACGGCACCGGCCTCGACTTCGCGAGCGTGTTCCCCCGGTTCACCCGAGTGCGGGCGACCCTGTTCATCGGTGTCCTCGCGATCGTCGGCATCTTCGTGGGCCGATTCGCCTTCAACGTGGTGCAGTCGATCTCGACGTTCACGGCGCTCATCGTCGTATGCACCGCCCCGTGGATGATCGTCATGACGATCGGCTGGGTCGTGCGCCGCGGCTGGTACGACTCGGACTCGCTGCAGGTGTTCAACCGCCGACAGCAGGGTGGCCGCTACTGGTTCGCACACGGCTGGAACTTCCGCGGGCTCGGCGCCTGGCTGGTCTCCGCCGCGGTGGGGCTCTGTTTCGTGAACCTGCCCGGTCAGTTCGTCGGCCCTCTCGGCGACCTCGCCGGCGGCGTCGACCTGTCGATCCCGCTCGGCCTCGGGTGCGCACTGATCCTGTACGGCCAGGGCGAAGTGCTCCAGCTCGGCCTGATCGAGCACCGCGAGCGGGTCAGGAACCGTTTGCCGGTCGGTGCCTCGACGCTGAAGCCGGATCCGCGCCCGTCGACGACATCGATCGTGAGGTGCGTGTACTTCCAGTACTCGAACTGGGACTCGGACATGTAGACCGGCACCGTCTCATCGAGGCCGACTTCGAGGTCGCCCAGCAGCACGTCTCCGGATCCGATCAGGAACATCCCCACCGGGAAGCACATCGGCGCGGATCCGTCGCAGCAGCCTCCGGACTGATGGAACATCAGCGGACCGTGCTGTGCGGTGAGCGCGCGCAGCAGCGCCGCCGCCTCCTCAGAGACGTCGACACGGTGGAACTCGGGCATCACCACTCCTCTCGTGTGCCGGGCGCCCTTCGTCTCGCTTCGCTCGCTCAGGGACCGATCGCTTCGCTCGCTCAGGGACCGAGTGGATCACCGGTCCCTGAGCGAGGAGCGAAGCGACGAGACGAAGGGCGGTTCAGAAGAAGCCCATCGGCCCCTCGGCGTACGAGACGAGGAGGTTCTTCGTCTGCTGGTAGTGGTCGAGCATCATCTTGTGGTTCTCGCGCCCCACGCCCGACTGCTTGTACCCGCCGAACGCGGCGTGCGCCGGGTACTGGTGATAGGTGTTCGTCCAGACGCGGCCCGCCTCGATCGCCCGGCCGGCCCGGTAGGCCGTGTCTCCGCTGCGACTCCAGACGCCGGCACCGAGACCGTAGAGCGTGTCGTTCGCGATCGAGATCGCGTCGTCGAAGTCGGCGAAGCTCGTGACCGACAGCACAGGACCGAAGATCTCCTCCTGGAAGATCCGCATATCGTTGGTGCCCTCGAACACGGTCGGCTCGACGTAGTAGCCCCCGCTGAGATCGCCGCCCAGGTCGACCCGCTCCCCTCCGATGAGGAGCTTCGCACCGCCCTGCTTCCCGATGTCGATGTAGCTGAGGATCTTCTCGAGCTGGTCATTCGACGCCTGGGCGCCGATCATCGTGGTCAGATCCAGCGGGTTGCCCTGCACCACCTTCTTCACGCGCTCCAGGCCGTCGGCGAGGAAGCCGTCGTAGATCGAGCGCTGGATGAGCGCGCGCGACGGGCAGGTGCACACCTCCCCCTGGTTCAGGGCGAACATCGTGAAGCCCTCGAGCGCCTTGTCGTAGTACGGATCGGCGGTCGAGCTCGCGACGTCCTCGAAGAACACGTTGGGGCTCTTGCCCCCCAGCTCGAGCGTGACCGGGATCAGGTTCTGCGAGGCGTACTGCATGATCAGGCGCCCCGTCGTGGTCTCGCCGGTGAAGGCGACCTTGCGGATCCTCTTGTGCTGCGCGAGGGGAGCCCCGGCCTCGATGCCGAATCCGTTCACGATGTTCACGACGCCCGCCGGCAACAGGTCGCCGATGATCTCGAACAGGAACAGGATCGACGCCGGGGTCTGCTCGGCGGGCTTGATGACCACGCAGTTGCCCGCGGCGAGCGCCGGGGCCAGCTTCCACGTGGCCATGAGCAGCGGGAAGTTCCACGGGATGATCTGACCGACCACGCCGAGCGGCTCGTGGAAGTGGTAGGCGACGGTGTTCTCGTCGAGCTGGCTGATCCCGCCCTCCTGTGCGCGCAGCACGCCGGCGAAGTAGCGGAAATGGTCGACCGCGAGCGGGATGTCGGCCGCGAGAGTCTCGCGTACCGGTTTGCCGTTCTCCCAGGTCTCGGCGATCGCGATGGCCTCGAGGTTTTGCTCGATCCGGTCGGCGATCCTGTTCAGGACGTTGGCACGCTCGGTGGGACTGGTCTTGCCCCAGCTCGCGAACGCCTTCCAGGCGACGTCGACGGCGCGGTCGATGTCCTCGCTCGTGCCGCGTCCGACCTCGGTGAACGGCTTGCCGTTGACCGGGCTGACGTTCTCGAAGTACTGGCCCTTGACGGGGTCGACGAACTCGCCGCCGATGTAGTGCCCGTAGCGCGGGCGGTAGTTCGCGAGCGCGCCCGGCTGCCCTGGTGCCGCATAGGCGGTCGACACGCTCTCCTCGATGATGGTCATCGCGTCTCCTTCGACGTTCTGCGGCCGCATCGCCGCGAGGGTTGATGTGTGCCTCGACGGTAGGCGCGCTGACGTTGCGCCCCGGTGCGTCACGTTGCAACGGGTTGCCCGGCCCGCTCCCCCGGTCCCTGAGCGAGCGAACCCCCGGTCCCTGAGCGAGCGAAGCGAGACGAAGGGCGCCCCGGATCCGGATCAACCCTGCTCGAGGCGCTCGATCCGGCTGACCAGGCCCGCCCGCTTCGGCGAGCGCGCGGGCAGCAGCTCCAGGCAGAGCCGCAGGATCTCCGCGTCTTCGGATCCCTCGGGGATCTCGGCATACGACAGCAGGACGTCGATGCTGGCCTCGGTGCGCATCGTCTCGCGCAGGGTCGAGCGCACGGTCTCGCGGAACTCCTCGATGCCCGGGGAGGTCGAGTCCGGCAGCACGGGTCCGCGGTAGGCGGAGAGCGCCACGCGGTGCGCCCCGCGGTCGAGCAGAGACAGCACGTCATGCGCATCGGTCTCCAACGGCACGGTCAGCCGATACGGACGCGACTCGGGCACGAGTGCCGACCAGATCCGCTCCAGCGCCTTCCGCAGACGCACCATCTCGGGGCGCAGCGTGTCGGCCGAGGACCCCTCGCCGTAGACCAACTCGGCGAGGCGCTCAGCCGACAGCCCCTGCCGGTGCACGGCGAGCAGCAGCAGGATCTCGGCATGCCGCGCGCTGAGCTCGACCGACCGTTCTCCGTCGTCGCCTGAGACCTCGAGCCGGGCGCGATCCCTGCCCAGGACCCGCAGGCCCGCACGCTCTGGCACCGGGCGCCGCCTCGATGACGGAGAGGGGGCGGCGGGCTCGGCCCTGGCCCGCAGCCGCGCCACGAGCAACTCCGCCTCGACGGCGCGGGCGGTCGCGTCGACGAGCATGCGCGCCTGCGGGCTCGCCGCTTCGGATCCGCCTGTCACGTCGATCACTCCGAGGATGCGCCTGTCCTCCGGGTCGAACACGGGCGCGGCGGTGCAGGACCACGGCTGCACCAGACGGTTGTAGTGCTCGGCGCCATGGATCTGCACCGAGGTGCCGAGCTCGAGCGCGGTTCCGGGAGCGGACGTGCCGACCGCGCGCTCCGACCAGTTCGCGCCCTCGACGAAGCCCATCTCGCCGGACAGGATCCGCTGATTCACGTCGCCCTCGACCCACAGCAGCCGGCCCGCGTGGTCGCCGACCGCGACGATGACGCCCGAGTCGTCCGCGGATCCGGGCAGCAACAGGGCGCGGATCGTGTCCATCGCGCCCGCGAGCGGATGCGCCAGCCGATAGGCGTCGAGGGCGTCCGCGGTGAAGTCGAGCGGAGGGAGCCCTTCGGCGCCGACCCGCTGCCGCCAGGACCGCTCCCACGACTCGCGCACGAGCGAGCGCACGTTCTGCAGCCGTCCGTCGCCGATGTTGCCCGCGACGAGCTCCTCGTGCGCGCGCTCGATGAGCAGGCGCGACGCCGCGGGCGCGGGCTCGCGGGAGGGCAGCCAGCCAGAGGACACAGGGTCTCCGATCATCGGTGACGGAGTGGGTCCAGTGTACGACGAGGGATCCGTCGGGCCGAGGTCGGATCTGTGTCGTACTCAGTCGATACGGCACGGCAGCACGGGATTGGGCCCCGGACGCCTCGAATCGACTGAGATCCAGACGAGCGCAGGACCACGATCAGCGGAAAGAAGTGCAGCCCTCTCCGCACTACTGTGTGTTGCGTGGTAGTGTGCCGAGCAATGCAGTGAACAGGAGGCGGAATGGACACGACGCAGCTGCTGAAGGGTGTGCTGGATCTCGCGGTGCTCGCCGTCGTCCGCGATGAGGACGGCTACGGCTACGACATCGTGCGGCGCCTCCGTGACGCCGGGATCGGCGACGTCGGCGATGCCTCGGTCTACGGAACGCTGCGCCGCCTGTACTCGGGCGGGGCGCTCTCGAGCTACGTGGTGCCCTCCGACGGTGGGCCGCACCGCAAGTACTACGCGATCACCGCGCAGGGCAAGCACATGCTCGACGAGCAGATCTCGACGTGGTCGCATTTCGCGGTGGCGATGTCGGGACTGCTCGCCCCGCACGTCCCGCCCACGGCCGCCGCTCCGCCAGGGCCGGCCGGGGCCGCAGCACCCGCCCTGTTCCATCCCCCCGCAGAACCCACCGGGATCCTCTCCGAAGGAGCGCAGCGATGAACGAGACCACCTTGACCGCCGCGGAACGGATCCGGGCGTTCGCCGACGCCGTGCGCGCCCAGCTGGCGGACCTTCCTGCCGAGGAGGTCGACGACCTCGTCGAGGGCCTCGTCGGAGACCTCACCGATCAGGCCGCGGACCACGACGGCGCGATCGATCTGGGTGATCCCGCCGCATACGCGGAGGAGCTGCGCTCCGCGGCCGGCCTACCCGAACGAGGTCCCATCTCAGCGACGAAGACCCCGTTGCACGAGCGGGTCGCCGCCGCGGCAGGGCGCGCGGTAGAGCGGATCCGGTCCTCACGTACGGGGGCTGAGGTCCTGGGCATCCTTGGCGCGCTCCGACCCCTGTGGTGGCTCGCGCGCGGATTCGGACTGTTCGCCGTGGTCAGTGTGCTGCTCGGCTTCGGAATCTGGACGATGCTCAGTCAAGGGTGGCCGGGTACTCGGATCCTCGCGTGGACCCTGCTGATCCTGCTGACAGTGCTCAGCGTTCAATGGGGGCGTGACCGCTGGCTGCCGAAGAATCGCTTCAAGCACATCCGCACCGTCGCGAGCATCGTCGCCCTCCTCATCCTGCCGATCGCCGCGGGGGTCTTCATCACGGCGGTGACGAATCACGGGAACACGGTCGACGCCGTGAGCCAGCAGACTCCGGGTGTGTCGCTCGACGGCGACCGCGTCGTCAATCTCTTCGTCTACGACAAGGACGGCAAGTTGGTCGAGGGGGCGCAGATCTACACGAACCGCGGCACCCCGCTCAGCCTTATGGGACGCGACGGCGAGCAGTACGACAGCGCCGCCGCGTTCTGGGGGTGGGGTGACAGCGGCACCACGACCCTGCCGTTCCGGGACGCGCAGGGACGTCCGGTCTGGAACGTCTACCCGCTGCAGCTGGGCCGGATCGATGACGCGACGGGCCAGCTGGAGCCGTCGACGACCCTCACTCCCCAGCCCCCGTTCCTGCGCGCCCCCGATCGCGCGCTCACGGCGACGCCCCAGCCCACGACGGGGTCGACCATGCCACCGACGCCGTCTCCCTCACCGCAGCCGACCGACGCCGTGCCCAGCCCCACGCCGACCCCGACTCCGGCGGGCTGAGCGATGACGGCGCCAAGGATCGTCTCGATCGACCTCACGCACCTCGTCGAGGCCGCGCTGCGCGGCGAACGCCGCAGCGCCACCGCCGACGCCGTCCACGAGCCCGGCGAGCCCGGCGAGGGCGGCCTCCTCGCCTCGACCACGTATCCGGGCGCCGCCGGATCCCACTGAACTCAGTCACAGAGCCCGGTGTACGACCCGACCGCGTGTCGAACTCAGTCGATACGGGCGCAACGGCCGCGACTTCGGCCACCAGTCCCCCGAATCGACTGAGTTTCGTACCAGCAGGCGACCACGACCATCGGGCCGACAGACCCGGGACCCCGATCCGGGAGCCATCGGGGCCGCTGACCCTCAGCCGCGCGCGGCCCACCAGTCGCGCAGGCGCTGCTCGGCGGTCTCGGGGCCGATGAGTCCCTCGTCGAGGCGCAGCTCGAGCAGGAACCGGTACGCCTCGCCGACCTCGCGGCCCGGGGCGATGCCGAGGATCCGCTGCACGTCGTTGCCGTCGAGCTCGGGACGGATCGCATCGATCTCCTCCTGCTCGCGCAGGGTCGCGATCCGCTCCTCGATGTCGTCGTAGGCCGCTGCAAGGCGACCGGCCTTGCGCTTGTTGCGCGTGGTGACGTCGGCGCGGGTCAGGATGTGCAGCCGCTCGAGCTGGTCGCCGGCGTCGCGCACGTAGCGTCGGACGGCGGAGTCGGTCCATGCCCCCTCGGAGTAGCCGAAGAAGCGCAGGTGCAGCTCGATGAGCTTCGCCACGGCGTCGGTTGACTCCTTGTCGAACCGCAGCGCCTGCAGCCGTTTGCGAGCGAGCCGGGATCCGACCACGTCGTGGTGGTGGAAGCTCACGACGCCCCCTGGCTCAAGCTTGCGGGTGCGCGGCTTGCCGATGTCATGCAGCAGCACCGCCAGACGCAGCACCGCATCGGCCGGCTCGCCCGGCTGACGGGCGTGCTCGAGCGCGATCGCCTGCTCGAGCGCGGTCAGGGAGTGCTCGTAGACGTCCTTGTGGTGGTGGTGCTCGTCGATCTCGAGCCGCAGCGCGCTCACCTCGGGCAGGAACTCGTCGATGAGCCCGGTGTCGACGAGCACCCGGATCCCGCGCACCGGATCGTCGGATTGCAGCAGGCGGATCAGCTCCGCCTGGATGCGCTCCGGGCTCACGATGCTCAGCGTCGACCGCAGCTCCGCCATCGCGGCGAGCGTGCGCTCCTCGATGCTGAAGCCGAGCTGGGCACTGAACCGGGCCGCGCGGAGCATGCGCAGCGGGTCGTCCCCGAAGCTCACCTCCGGGGTGGTCGGGGTGCGCAGGAGGCCGACGAGCAGGTCCTCGACTCCCCCGGTCGGATCCACGAGCTTCTGCTGCGGCACCAGGAACGCCATGGCGTTGACCGTGAAGTCGCGGCGCACGAGGTCGCCGTCGATGTCGTCGCCGAACGAGACCACCGGTTTGCGGGTGACGCCGTCGTAGGCATCGGCACGGTATGTCGTGATCTCGACCTGCTCGGAGGGACCGTCGGGCGACGGGACCTTGGCGCCGATCGTGCCGAACTCCCGGCCGATGTCCCACTGGGTGGTCGAGATCGGCTTGACGATGCGGAGGATGTCGTCAGGACGGGCGTTCGTGGTGAAGTCGAGGTCGTGCGTGGGGCGCCCGAGCAGCGCGTCGCGCACCGGACCGCCCACCACGGCGAGGTCGAAGCCGGCCTCGGCGAACGCCGTGGCCAGGGTCCGCACGACCGGATTCTCGGCGAGGGCGCCCAGGCGCGCGAGGGAATCGGCCATGTTGAGCATGGTCTCCAGGGTACCGGGGCGGGCTCGGCCGGTGCCGTCAGAAGGTCGGGCCGGTCGAGCCGGGGAACGGCGTGCCGCCCACGTCGCGGATCGCCTGCTGCTGGGCTTTGATCTGCTGGATGACCATCGTGCTGAGAACCAGCGCTCCGATGAGGGCGAGCACCACGAAGATCCACATGCCGACGTCGGGATCGACGAGCTTCAGCGCGTAGACCACGATGGCCGCACCGGCCAGCACCGCGCCCTCGATGCACGCGAACGCCACGAACATGCGGGAGCGCTTGCGGGCGAACTCCTCGGTGATGCGGCGCACCTGCGCCTCGGTCGAGTAGTCGGTCATGTCCGACAGCGTAGGCGACGCCGAAGGGGCGGGCATCGTCTTGATACCCGCCCCTTCGGCGTCTGAGCCGGGACTCAGACCGGGTCGCCCTGCACCGGGCCCTCGGTGTTCGGCTTCCAGCCGAGCGCCGGCGCCACGTGCTCGGCGAAAGCCTGCAGCACGTGCAGGTTGTACTCGGGGCCGAGCTGGTTCGGGATCGTCAGCATGAGGGTGTCGGCCGCCATCACGGCCTCGTCCTGCTTCAGCTGCGAGATGAGCACGTCCGGCTCGGCCGCGTAGGTCTTGCCGAACGTGGAGCGGAACCCGTCGATCACGCCGATCTGGTCGCCGTTCTCCTCGTTGCGCAGCCCGAAGTACGCCCGATCCTGATCGCTGATCAGCGGGAACACGCTGCGACTGACCGACACCCGGGGGGTGCCGGTGTGGCCGGCCTCCTTGTAGGCGGCGCGGAACAGGTCGATCTGCTCGCGCTGCAGCTCGTGGAACGGCTGGCCCGTGGCCTCGGTGACGAGCGTCGAGCTCATCAGGTTGAGGCCCTTCCGCCCGGTCTCCTCCGCCGTGGCGCGGGAGCCGGATCCCCACCAGATGTGATCGCGCAGCGTCGCCGAGCGCGGTTCCACGGGGAGGTAGCGCCCCTCCCCGACCATGCGCGGATCGCCGGGGGCGATGCCGGCGCCATCGATCGCCTCGAGGAACAGATCGAACTTGTCGCGGGCCAGCACGCTTCCCCGCTCGCGATCCTCCTCGTCGACGTAGCCGAACGCCTCATAGCCGCGCAGCGCGGTCTCGGGTGAGCCACGGCTCACGCCGAGGGCGATTCGCCCGTCGGCGATGAAGTCGAGCGCGGCGGCCTCCTCGGCGAAGTACAGAGGGTTCTCGTAGCGCATGTCGATCACGCCCGTGCCTACCTCGATGCGCTTCGTGGTCGCGGCCATCGCCGACAGCAACGGGATGGGTGAGGCGGCCTGTCGCGCGAAGTGGTGCACGCGCACGTAGGCGCCGTTCACGCCGATCTCGTCGGCGCCCTGCGCGATCTCGATGGTCTGGTGCAGCATCTCCCCGGCCGTGCGGGTGACGGATCCGGGCACGTTCGCATAGTGCCCGAAGGAGAGGAATCCGAAAGCCTTCATGATTTATTCAAACGCATGGATCCCGTCATGCATTCCCTTCATCGGTCGGCCGGGATCAGGAAGCCGTCCGTCACGAGTGCGCGCAGGCGCGGCTCGAGGTCGGCCCAGAGGTCGACGAGCGGCACTTCGAAGAGGTCGGCGAGCGCGCCCGCGATCTGCGTCACGCTGAGATCGCCGTCGCACGCGCCCACGAAGCCGGCGAGCGCGGGGTCGACCGAGATCGTGCGCCCGAAGCCCCCGCCCTGGCGCAGCTCGATCACGCTCGGCGCCTCCTGGCCGGGCATGTGATGGCGGGCCTCGGTCACATCGGGTGCGACGAGCAGCACGTCCGGGAGCCCCTCGGCGAGCGCGTCGTGCCCGGCGAGGCCGTCACGGAGCGCCCGGCCCACGCTCGTCACGGGCTGCGGAAGCGTCTCGAAGCGGCGCAGCGGGGCGGCTTCGGCCTCGCTCCCCTCCACCGCCGCAGGCCTGCGGATCAGCACGTATCCGAACCCGATCTCGGTCACGCCACGGGCGGCGAAGTCGGCCAGCCAGGCGTCCAGGAGCGGCTCGAACGCGGCATCGCGAGGCGTCGTGCCGCCGTCACGGATCCACAGCTCCGCATAGCCGAGCGGCGACAGCGTCTCGCGCTGCACGACCCAGGCGTCCAACTCGGGCGCGATCCACGACTCCAGGCGCCGGAGCCCCAGAGCGGATCCGACGGACTCCCAGTTGCCGAGGAGCTGCGCGGATCCGTCCGGGACCAGATGCGCCGGAGCCTGCGTGACGAACGCCTCCACGAGCGCGTCTCCCACGAGGCCCCCGTCGCGGTACTCGTACTCCGGCACGCCGGCGCCACGGGGCGTGATCACGAACGGCGGATTCGACACGATGAGCCCGAAGCTCTCCCCGGCGACCGGCTCGAACATGCTGCCCTGGCGGAACTCGATGTTGCGCACGCCGGCGAGCATCGCGTTGAGCTCGGCATAGGCCAGAGCGCGCGCGGAGATGTCGGTGGCGATGACCGATCCCGCGTGCCGGGAGACGAGCAGCGCCTGTATTCCGCAGCCCGTGCCGAGGTCCAGGGCCCGCTCGACCTCGACCGGCATGACGAGCGACGCGAGGGTGCGGGAGGCGCCGCCGACGCCGAGCACGTGGTCGGGCGGCAGAGCGCCGCCCCCGTCCATGTGGTGCAGGGCGAGCTCGTCGAGGTCGCTCGCGATCCACCATTCCCCGACGCCGTCGGCATCGACGAACGACTGGGGCCGGATCAGGGCGGCCGGAACCACGCGCCCGTCCTCGCGATAGCCGAGACCCAGGGTCTCGAGCCCGTCGACACCCGTGCGCGCGAGAGCAGCGGCGACCTCGGGCTCCGGCTGCGGCATGCCGAGCACGAACAGGCGCCCGAGTGTGGCCAGGGCATCGGTGCGGCCCGCGATCGCACCGAGCAGCGGGGAGCGGATGCCCCGGGCGAGCGCGTCGTCGGCCTCCGCGCCCCACGCGGCCCGCAACGGCTCCGAGCGCAGGTCGGCGGCATCGAGGTCGGCGGCGAGCGCCGCGCACAGCACGGAATCGGGATGAGGCAGGAGGTGTCGGACCACGGCGTCAGCCTACGCGCGACGCCGCGCACGCACCCGAGGACGGGAGAGGGATGCCGCCCACCCTGCCCGCCTCCAGGGATCGATGCAGCACGCCGCCTAGAATCTCAGGGCCAGCACTCCCCTCGCGCCCTGCGCGCCCGACGGATCCCCGATGACTTCCACTCAGACCGAACCTGCCCCCCTGCGACGGCGTCTGCGCCGCGCGGCCGGGGCCCTCGTCGTCGCGCTGAGTCTGGGGCTCCCCCTGGCCGCGGCGTCGCCCGCGGCGGCGGCGGAGACGCCCACGCCGAGTCCGACGCAGACACCGCAGCACGCGGGCGTTCTGCTCTCCCTGCAGCCGAACGGGAACGGATCCTATGCGTCCGGAACACCCCTGACGGCGACGCTCACCCTCCGCAACGACGCCACGACCGGCCTCGGGGCGGGCACGGTGCATCTAGAGCTCGGACGTGCTCCGCTCGGCGACCGCCAGACCGTGGGAGCCTGGCTGGACGGATCGGGCGCGGCTCCTGCACTCAGCCCGATCGGCAACGTGAGCACCGCCGTGCTGGATGCCGAAGGAACCTCGCGCACCCAGGTCGTGGTCCCTGCGACGGATGTCGGTGCGCTCGCCCCCGGCGTCTATCCGTTGCAGGCCCGGTTCGAGTCCACTCCGGCGGCGGCGGACGCGCCGGCTCCCGCACGCAGCGCCCTCGTGGTCGCGCAGGGTGCACGTGCGACGGTCATCACGGTCGTCCCCATCACCGCGGCCCCGGCTGGCGACCTGCTGAGCGCCGCCGAGCTCACTGCCCTCACCGCGCCCGCCGGCGCACTCACGGCGCAGTTGAACGCCGTGGCCGGAACTCCGGCTGTGCTCGCGGTCGACCCTTCCATCCCGGCGGCGATCCGCGTGCTCGGCGTCGGCGCACCCGCCACGGCGACGGCATGGCTGGCGCGGCTCGAGGCGCTGCCCAACGAGCGGCTCACGCTGCAGTTCGGCGACGCGGATGCCACGGCCCAGGCCGCGGCCGGCCTGAAAGCGCCGCTCACCGTCGATGACTTCGACCCGTTCCTCAACCCCAGCGGCAAGACCCCGACGACTCCGACTCCGACACCCACGACGACCGCCGCTCCCGGGCAGGGCCCTGCGTCGCCCGAGGCGATCGCCGGATCCCGCACCGACATCCTGTGGCCGCGCGGCCAGGTGACCGCGGGTCAGGTCGCGACGATGTCGCACTACGGCGCGTCCGGGACCGGCACCGTGTCGATCCTCCCGTCGACGACGTTCGCCGCAGGGGCGAAGGACGCGCCTGTCCCCTCGAGAGGCACCGTCGGCGGTGCGGCTGTGCTCGTCAGCGACGAGGCCGTCTCGCAAGCGCTCAGCTCCGCTGCCAGGCAGGCCGATGCCGCCGAGCGCGGCGGCGCCCTGACCGAGGCGAACGCGATGCTGTGGTTCGACGCCCCGGGCTCGACGGTGCTCGCCGGTCTGTCCCGTGCCGACGCACGGTCCGAGGAGGGACTGTCCAGCGCGGTCACGGCGTTCAGCGGCGGACAGGACGGACGGCTCGACCGCGTGCTGTCCAGCGCGCCCACGGAGCTGACCGTCTCGACGGATTCGGCGGAGGACCGCGCGGCCGCGGTGTCGGCCCTGAACGAGGACGCGGACCGCCTGGCCCAGTTCGCCACGATCCTGGAGCGTCCCGCCGATCTCACCGTGCGCGAGCGTATCTCGATCATGCGCCTGCTCGGCGTCGGCGTGCACACGAAGCCCGACGACTTCGCCGCCGCGCTCAAGACGCATCGCGACGCGACGCGGAAGACCATGGGCGCGGTCGGGATCCAGCCGTCGAACCCGATCCTGATCAGCCCGAAGGTCAACGTCCCGGTCTGGGTGCGCAACGAGCTCCCCTATCCGGTCCGCGTGCGGCTCAACGTCTCCTCCAGCGACAGCCGCATCGATGTGCCCGCGACGACCGACGTCGAGGCGCAGCCCTCGAGCACCACGCCCGTGCGACTCCCCCTCGAGTCGCACGTGGCCAACACCGAGCTCACCCTGAGTATGACGCTGACCAGCCCCACAGGAGTGGCGATCGGTCCGAAGCAGACGGCACGACTCACGATCCGTGCGGAGTGGGAGACCATCGGCCTGATCGTGTTCGGCAGCCTCGGAGTGCTCCTCATCGGCGCCGGGATCGTCCGCACGATCCGCCGCCGCAAGGGCGCCACCGCGAAGCATGCCGCAGACGGCATAGAGGGATCGGACGCGGCCTCGGATCCCGAGGATGAACGGCAGACGCTGACCTCCGCAGACGGAAAGGCCGGATCCGCTCCGGCGGACAAGGAGACCCATGAGTAGCCTCGGCCGCGCGAGCGCCCTGCTCGCGGCGGGCACGATGGTGTCCCGCGTGACCGGACTGCTGCGCACGATCGTGCTGGTCGGCGTGATCGGGGCCGTGGGCAAGGCACCAGACGCCTTCGCGCTCGCCAATCAATTGCCGAACGACGTGTTCTCGATCATCTCGGTGGGTCTTCTGACTGCTGTCCTGGTGCCGCAGATCGTCAAGGCGGTCGCCGGGGAGGACGGCGGCAGCGCCTTCATCTCGAAGATCTTCACCGCCGGTACGGTCGTGCTTCTCGTGGCCACGGTGGCCGCGATGCTCGCGGCCCCCTGGATCATCAGCGTCATCATGAAGGCGGGCACGACCCCCGAGCAGCAACAGCTCGCCATCGCCTTCGCATACTGGTGCTTGCCGCAGATCTTCTTCTACGGGCTTTACGCCCTCATCGGGGAGACCCTGAACGCACGCAAGATCTTCGGACCGTTCACCTGGGCCCCGGTCGTCAACAACGTGGTCTCGATCGCCGGATTCCTCATCATCGGATCCCTCTTCGGATCGCCGCTGAACGCGGTCTCCGACTGGCCTGCCGACCGCATCGCCTGGCTCGGTGCCACCGCCACCCTGGGCATCGCCGTGCAGGCGGGCGTCCTGCTGGCGTTCTGGCCGCGCACGCGGCTCGCCCTGCGCATCGACTTCCGCTGGCGCGGGGTCGGTCTCGGCAATGTCGGAAAGCTGGCCGGCTGGACCATGCTGATGGCGCTGTCGAGCCTCATCGCCGGGTTCTATCAGCACAGTGTCGCACTGGCCGCGTCGGGCTCCAACGCGTCCTTGACCGTGATGAACAACGCCTGGCTGATCTTCATGCTCCCGTACTCGGTGATCGTGCTGTCGATCGGGACGCCCTACTTCACGCAGCTCAGCGAACATGCCCACGCCGGACGCCTCGACGACCTGCGTACCGACATCGGCCGCAGCATCCGAACGCTCGGCTTCTTCCTGACCGGCGCTCTCGCCGCGGTGGTCGCTGCGACCGTCCCCGCATCGCGCATCTTCACCGATAACCGTGACGAGGCGCAGGCCGCAGCCCTCGTCCTCGTCGGCTACCTGGTCGCGCTCCTGCCCCTCGCGGTGCTCTTCATCGTGCAGCGCACGTTCTACGCCCTCGGGGACACCCGCACACCCTTCTTCTTCACGATCTTCCAGTGCGTCCTCATCGCCGCCACCGCTTTCGGCACCCAGCTCCTCCACGACGCCGGCATCGTGCCGTTGTCGGCTCTGGCGGCGACGTTGGCACTCGGACAGTCCCTGGCCAGCGTCCTGCAGACCATCGTCGCGACGGTGCTCCTGCACCGCCGCCTCAACGGCATCGGCACGGGCAGCTGGATCCTGGCGCTGGGGCGATTCATCCTCGCCGCCATTCCCTCCGCTGCGGCGGGCTGGGGAGTGTTCCTCCTCCTCGGAGGCACACGCGGATGGACCACAGCGGACCGGATTCCGGCCGCGATCGGCTGCCTGATCATCGCCGCCGTAGTCCTCATCGTCTACATCGGCCTGCTCGCCCTGCTGCGCGCTCCGGAGCTCGACGCCCTCAAGGGCCTCGTGCGGCGCTTCGCGCCCTCACGATGAGCGTCATCGTCATCACGGCGCCATGACACGCTCCTACCCCGACACGATCGCCGCGCCCGTCACCCGCGAGCTCGTCGTGAAGAAGTCGCGCTTCATCGCCCACCTGGTCCCTGTCCGGTCCGTGGTCGAGGCGGACGAAGTGATCGCCTCCGTCCGCCGGCAGTACTGGGACGCGCGCCACAACTGCACCGCGATGGTGACCGGCGTGACGGGCGACCAGGCACGATCCTCCGATGACGGCGAACCCTCCGGCACGGCGGGGATCCCGATGCTCGAGGTGCTGCGACGCCGCGGTCTCACCGACGTGGTCGCTGTCGTCACCCGATACTTCGGCGGCGTGAAGCTCGGTGCGGGCGGACTGATACGCGCCTACTCGACGGCGGTCTCCGACGCGCTGGACGACGCGGCACTGCTGCATCGTCGTGAGCTCCTGGAAGCACGCATCGATGTGCCACACGCCGACGCCGGACGCATCGACAACGGTCTCCGGGACTGGGCCGGCTCGCACGGATCCGCCTACGGCGACGTCGTGTACGGAGCCCTGGCGTCGTTCACGCTCTGGGTTCCTCCCTCCGACCGCGCCCTGTTCATCGACGACCTCGCCGCTTTGTCGGCCGGATCCCTCTCGCCTGTGTTCGGCGCGACCCGCGTCGTCGACGTCACTGCCGACTGACGCCTGCAGCCCTCCCCGGATGAGGCTCGCCCAGCTCTACGGAATGCCGCGCCGGTACCATGTGTTGAAGCGTGCGAAAGCAAGGAGAGGCAATGCGACAGGTCATCATCATCGGTTCGGGACCTGCGGGGTTCACCGCGGCGATCTACGCGGCTCGCGCGAACCTGAACCCGGTTCTCGTGGCGAGTTCGGTCGAGGTCGGAGGCGAGCTGATGAAGACCACCGAGGTCGAGAACTTCCCTGGCTTCCCTGAGGGCATCCAGGGCCCCGATCTGATGGCCAAGATGCAGGAGCAGGCCGAGAGGTTCGGCACCGAGGTCCTCTACGACGACGTCACCGAGCTGGAGCTCGACGGCGAGATCAAGAAGGTCACGCTCGGCAGCGGCACGGTCCTGGAAGCGTCTTCTGTCATTTATGCGACCGGATCCGCCTACCGCACGCTGGGCATCCCGGGCGAGGAGCGCCTCTCCGGTCACGGCGTCTCGTGGTGCGCCACCTGCGACGGCTTCTTCTTCCGTGAGCGCACGATCGCCGTCGTCGGCGGCGGAGACTCGGCCATGGAGGAGGCCACCTTCCTCACGAAGTTCGCCTCCAAGGTCTACATCATCCACCGCAAGGACTCGCTCCGCGCCTCCAAGATCATGCAGGAGCGCGCCTTCGCGAACGACAAGATCGAGTTCATCTGGAACAGCGCTGTCGAAGAGGTCCTCGGTGAGGACGCGACCACGGGCGTGCGTCTGCGCAACACCGTAGACGGCAGCACCACCGACCTCCCCCTCGATGGCCTGTTCATCGCGATCGGAAACGACCCGCGCACGCACCTCGTTCACGGGAAGCTCGACCTGACCGCCGAAGGCACGATCTGGGTCGATGGGCGCACCTCGCGCACCTCGGTTCCCGGCGTGTTCGCAGCCGGCGACGTGATCGACCCGACCTACCGCCAGGCGATCACAGCAGCCGGATCCGGCACCGTCGCAGCACTCGACGTGGAGCACTTCCTCGCCGCACTCTCGGACGGCACCGCCGCCGAGTCGGTTCTCGTCTAGGCCTCGGGAACACTTCAGCCCCTATCGCTGTTGACGCCTCTGAGCGTCTCACGCTTTCACAAAGGAGAATCATGACTGCCAAGGCAACCAGCCAGGCGACCTGGGAGCAGGACGTGCTTCAGGCCGATGGCCCCATTCTGGTCGACTTCTGGGCCGAGTGGTGTGGTCCCTGTCGTATGGTCGCGCCCGTCCTGGATCAGATCCAGTCCGAGAACGGCGACAAGATCACCATCCTCAAGCTCAATGTGGACGAGAACCCCGATCTCGCCATGAAGTACCAGATCACCTCTATCCCGGCGATGAAGGTGTTCCAGGGCGGCGAGGTCAAGACCACGATCATCGGCGCCAAGCCGAAGTTCGCGCTCGAGCAGGATCTGGCCGCGTTCCTCGGCTGATCCCACCGACGGATTCGAAGCCCGCTCTCCTCAGGGAGGGCGGGCTTCCTCGTTTCCCGGCGGCGTTTCACGTGAAACATCGCATCCAGGATTGCAGGGAGGACCGCCTTCGATCTCAGGGCAGCCGAGCAGAAGACCGCGCACCCGACACGTACAATCGCCGTAAGGAAAGAGCCGCCAAGCGCAGACTCCGCGCTGGTGCGAGGGGGATCGCCATGTTCGGTTCGAAGAAGAAGCTCGCCGGCCTGATGGAGCAGCTCAGGCCAGACCTGAGTCGGGAGTCGCTCGGCGTCGGGCCCGACTTCCCTGGCGTCGCCCCGAACCCCGTCCTGAGCGGCGATGCACGTCGACGGAACGCAGAACTGCGTACCGGCCCGCTCGCCATCGGAACTCTCGTCGACTGGCGCGAGGTCAACAGCAATCCACGCGTGGTCCTCATGCTCGACGTCGAGACTGCCGATGGCCTGTCCTTTCGCGGAATCGCTGACGAGGATTTCACGATCACGGCGCTCACCCGACTCGCCCCCGGACAGACGATGCCCGTGAGGTACCGGCCGGGCGTCATGGACCACTACGTCACCCTCGCCACGGACGCGGACCCCGCCCAGGTGCAGCATCTCATCGACCACATCGCGAATCGCAAGCGCCGCTGACCGCCCCCCTCAGCCTTCGTGGGGAGTGCTGACGCGATGTTTCACGTGAAACACCGCGAAACAAGGTCAGGGTCGTGCGTCATCGGTGAGGAGATCCCACCGACGGTACTTCGGCCCGTCCCCGAGCAAGCCCCAGACGATAGGCGTGAGCTCGGGGTAGTCGAGGGCGATCCGACGGAGGACATCGAAATTGCCCGCCTCGTCGGGGCGGACGCCTCCGCTCTCAATGATTTCGTCTGCGCGCAACAGGAAGACCACGAGCTCATCAACGCTGGGCAGCTCCTCCATGAAGGCCCAGGGATCCTCTCCCCCGAGCAGCCGTTCCTGAACGAGGACCGCCAATTCATCCGCCGCTTCGGCGCGCAGCACTTCGAGGCTGGCGCGGCGGGTCGGAGATTCAGTCACCCCCCAAGCCTACGCGGAGTGAAATGAAGGAAGGCCCGGAGGATCCGCTTACGCGGAGCGTCACCGGGCCTTCGCTAAGGGCGGAGAGTGCGTGGTCGCCTAGGAGCCGAACCCTTCTTCACCCATCTCGGACAGGATACGATTCAGGTCCTGAATAGACGAGAACTCGATCTTGACCTGGCCTTTCCTTGCTCCTAGCGCGATCTGGACCCGGGTGTTCAAACGGTCCCCGAGCTTCCCCGCAACGTCGTCGAGGTAGGCGCGGCGCGCGCCGGCCTGAGGCTTGACCGACTTCGCCACCGTTCCGGCCGCGGCGACGGTCTTCGCCGCTTCCTCGGTAGCACGAACTGACAGATCCTCGTTGACGACCTTGTCCGCCAGCCGCTGCATGAGATCGGCATCGTCGAGGGACAGGATCGCCCTGGCGTGCCCCGCAGACAGCACGCCGGCAGCCACACGCTGCTGCACCGGAACCGGCAGGCGCAACAGGCGGATCGTGTTGCTGACCTGCGGACGCGAGCGACCGATGCGCTGCGCGAGCGCCTCCTGGGTGATCCCGAAGTCCTCGAGAAGCTGCTGATAGGCAGAAGCCTCCTCGAGCGGGTTCAGCTGGGAACGGTGCAGGTTCTCGAGCAGCGCGTCGCGCAGCAGATCCTCATCCGCCGTTTCGCGCAGGATCGCGGGGATGGATTCGAGCCCCGCCTCCCGCGCCGCACGGGTACGGCGCTCGCCCATGATGAGCTCGTACTTGCCGTCTTCGTTCTCACGCACGACCACGGGCTGCAGCACACCGAACTCACGCACGCTGTGCACGAGCTCCGCGAGGTCACTCTCGTTGAAGTGCGTGCGCGGCTGGCGCGGGTTCGGGACGATGTCGTGCGGATTCACGCGGATCAGGCGAGCACCGGGTACGGCGATGAGGTCCTCTTCCGGCTCCGCCGCCTTTGCTGCAGGAGCTGCGTCGGGAACCGCCTCGAGACGTGCGCCCGGGAAGAACACGTCGACAGGACGCTCCGTGGCATCCGAAGTGGGGATGAGTGCGCCGATCCCCCGGCCGAGTCCTGTGCGTTTGGCCATCAGTGCCCCTTCTCGTTTTCGGTCGCCCGACGGGCGATCTCCACTGCTGCTTCTCTGTAGGCCACCGCGCCCACGGACTGTCCGTCGTAGGCGATCACCGTCTGCCCGAAGCTCGGTGCCTCAGAAACACGCACGGAACGCGGGATCACGGTGTCCAGGACCTCGTGCGGGAAGTGCCCGCGCACCTCCTCCGCGACCTGCTGGGCGAGACGGGTGCGTCCATCGAACATCGTCAGAAGGATCGTCGACATCGTGAGCTCCGGATTCAGGTGCTTCTGGATCATCCGGATGTTGCCGAGCAGCTGACTCAGGCCCTCCAGCGCGTAGTACTCGCACTGGATCGGGATCATGACTTCAGAGGCGGCGGTGAAGGCGTTGATCGTGAGCAGACCCAGCGATGGCGGGCAGTCGATGATGACGACGTCCGCGGGGTGCCCGGCCAGGTAGTCATTGAGCGCTGTCCGCAAGCGATGCTCTCTCGCGACCTGGGAGACGAGCTCGATCTCCGCGCCCGCGAGATGGATGGTACTAGGGGCGCACAGCAGATTCGGCGACTCGGGACTCTCCTGTACGACATCCGCAAGGGGGACATCGCTGATCAGAACGTCGTAGATGCTCTGCAGATCAGCGGTGTGCGGAACCCCCAGCGCTGTCGAGGCGTTTCCCTGCGGATCCAGATCGATGACGAGGACCTTAGCCCCGAGATCTGCCATCGCTGCGGCGATGTTCACGGCGGTCGTCGTCTTACCGACACCGCCCTTCTGGTTCGAGATCGTGAAGACACGGGTCGGTCCACCGAAACGGACCGTGACTGACTCCAGCGCCCTGCGGCGAGCGGTCAGATCCGCGAGTTCCCGCGCCAGGGGGGTGTCCACGCCGTATCCAGCAGTCGAGGTGCTTGAGGACTGTTTCACGTGAAACATCCACTCCTTTCGACGATCTCCGACGGGGAACGACGGAATCTCCACTCTAACTTGCGCGGCCGACAATCCCCTTCCGCATCGGCGAATCGAGGTGATGTTTCACGTGAAACATTGGCGCTCGAGGGGCCTCGCGGCCATTGGTTGTCTGTGCGTGCTCCGCCGCTCGTTGAGGACCCGGGCTCCGGGGTGTGCGGGTGACGAATCGGAGGGTTCCTTCCCGCTTCGCGGGCCCCTCCCTATATTCGCCACCGGCACACCCCTGCGCCCTCTCCCGCCAGGCGCAGCTGCCTTGCGAATGGAGATAGGGACAATGTTTCACGTGAAACATGGTGGGATTGCTCTCCATCCGGAGCATGGGACCAGTCCAACTCCGGCGAACGGAGCGCTAGGTGCCGTCGACGCAGTGTCACCCGGAGCCATCCCTACAGTGCGCAGAGAGCGCCAAACCGGTCTCTATCCCCGGATTGGGGAAGGTTTCACGTGAAACGCACCGGTGGGTACCTACCACTCGGAGCACGCACAACCAGCCCGCTGTTGAGGAGGGTGGAGGGGAGTGAGGCCTACGAATATCGGGAGGGGCCCGCGAAGCGGGAAGGAGCCCGCCGATTCGTAGGACTCACTCCCCGTAGCCCGGGCGCACACCGTCGAGCCGGGCCATAAGAGACCCCGCGACACGAGCTACCTGAGGGAATCAGCCGCGAACGGTCGCGCGTAGCACCCGCGTCGGCTCGGTGAGCACGTCTTCACCGAGGACCTCGACGCGCACGTCGCTCAGCAGGAACTTGCGGATCTGCTTCTGGGCTGCGGTGATCTCATTCGCCGCATTGATGCCCTTGAGTAGTGCGAGCTCTCCGCCATTGCGGGCGAGGGGTGCCGTCCACGGGATGAGGGTACGCAGCGCGCTCACGGCGCGGGCCGTGACCATGTCGAAGGTCCCGCTGAGGCCGACCTCCTCCGCACGCCCACGCACGACGGATACGTTCGGCAAGTCCAACGCCCTGACCTGCTCGTCGAGCCACACGACGCGGCGTTCCATCGGTTCGATGAGCGTGAACTGCACATCGGGTCGCGAGATCGCAAGCACGATGCCGGGCAGCCCTGCACCCGAACCCACATCCGCGACGGATCCGTGGAACAGCGGGGCAGCGATCGCGCTGTTGAGGATATGCCGCGTCCACAGTCGTGGCGCCTCGAGCGGGCCGATCAGGCCGCGCTCCTCCCCCTCCTCGGCCAGCGCCGCAGTGAAGGCACGGGCGAGGTCGATGCGATCCCCGAACAGCGTCGACGCGGCGGCCGGCTCCTGCTCCAGCTCGGACGACACCGGTTCAGTCATGTTTCACGTGAAACATCAGTTCCGGCGGATGACCGTGTGGCGGGTCGGTCCCTCGCCGTAGGACTCGGAGATCAGGCCCCGCTCCGCCACGATGTCGTGGATGAGCTTGCGCTCGTAGCTGGACATCGACGGCAGCGACGCCTGCGATGCACCCTCATCGAGCTTCGCCACGGCGGAATCGACCAGGCGCTCGAGCTGCGTGCGGCGCGCGTCACGGGATCCGGCGACATCGAGGATCACACGGGAGAACGATCCCGTGCTGCTCTGCACCGCGAGGCGGGTCAGCTCCTGCAGTGCCTGCACCGTCTCGGGGGCCGACAGCAGACGGAGACCGTCCCCCTCCGCCTCGACCGAGACGTACGCCCGTCCCTGCCTGACGTCGAGCGTCAGATCGCCGTCGATGTCGGCGATGTCCAAGAGTCCCTCGATGAAGTCCGCGGCGACATCGCCCTCGTTCTCGAGATCGGACACGGTCGGCTCGGCGAGATCCTGTTCGGTCATGCCATGTCTCCGTTCGGGGTCCTGTCCTGGTCCTTCTTGGCGCGCTTGGCGCTCTTCGGCTGCTGCCGCTTGGGCTGCTGGGCCCGCAGACGCTCCGCGTCCTCGAGCATCTTCTGCTGCTCGGCCTGATACGCGGCCATCGGCACGACCTTGCCATCTGAATTGATCGCCTTACCCTTCCGGGCGAGGCGCTCCTCCCGTGCCTTGGCGGCATCCGATCCGGGCGTCGGCATCTCTCGGAGCACGAGGAACTGCTGGCCCATGGTCCACAGGTTGCTGATGAACCAGTAGATGACCACGCCGAGCGGGAAGAACAGACCGGAGAAGATGAAGCCCAGCGGCAGGATGTAGAGCATGATCTTCTGCATCTGATACGCCTGGCCGGTCTTGGCCTCGGGCGATAGGTTCTTCGAGATGATCTGCAGCTGCGTGAAGAACTGGGATCCGATCATGAGGACGACCAGCACCACGAGGATCGCGACCGTGGTCTCCCAACCGGCCGGCTGCTGCTGCACGGCGTCGGTGAGGCTCGTGTGCAGCGGGGCGACGCCGAACAGCGTGGCGTCGTAGAACTGCTTGGTCAGCTGCTTGGTCAGCAGCCAGACGCCGCCATCGCCCGCGACCGCGTGCTTCTTCACATCGCTCAGCGTGTAGAACATGCCGAGCAGGAAGGGCATCTGCACGAGCAGCGGAAGACAGCTCGACATCGGTGTCGTGCCGTGCCTCTTGTACAGCGCCATGGTCTCGCGACTCATCGCCTCGCGACTCAGCTGATCGCGCTTGCCCTTGTACTTCTCCTGAACTTTCTTTAGTTCAGGGGCAATTTCCATCATCTTGCGCTGGCTCTTGATCTGCCGCACGAAGAGCGGGAAGACCGCCGCGCGGATCACGAGCACGAGCCCGACGATGGACAGCACCCAGGTGAGACCGGCGGCGCCCGGCATGCCGATCGCCGTGAACAGCCAGTGCCAGGCGACGAGGATCGCTTCGACCAGCGCCTTGAACGGCCACATGACGATGCCGAGCAGATCGAAGCCACCGCTCGAGGCAGCGGGCGTCGTTGACGCGGCAAACAGGAGGTCGGAACCCACTGATCAGTCCTTTCGGGAGGGTACGACGAATCCTCGTGGCGTGAGGGCGTGTCGGAAGTCGGAATGCGGTGGCACGTCGTCCACGCCGCCGTGGCTCCAGGGATTGCAGCGCAGGATCCGCCACGCCGAGAGGCCTGCGCCTTTCACCGCGCCGTGCTGCTGCACCGCACCTACAGCGTAGGCGGAACAAGATGGGTAGTACGCACAGACATCGCCGTAGAGCGGTGACACCACCGCTCGATAGGCGGTGAGGAAACCCAGCACGAGGTTGCGGGGTACCAGCGGAACCGCCCGCAGCGCGTCACCGGCGTGCATATGAGCAGTTCCCCGTGAGTATGCGGGCAGCGCGCTCATCGCACACCTCGGTCGACGGCCCGTCCGAGATCCGAGAGCAGATCCACGAAAGGCGCCTCTGCCGCAGAGGGCAGGGCGCGGATGACGATGTCGACGCCGTCGGGCAACGGGAGCTGACGGGCGCATGCGTCCTTCAGGCGTCGCCGGACGGTGTTCCGGATCACTGCGTTTCCCACTTGCTTGCTCACGATGAAGCCGAAGCGCACAGGTCGCTGCTCTCCGGTGTCAAGCACGGAGACGACCAACCGCGGCCCGCCGTATCGCCGCCCGCGTCGAACCACCGTGCGGTAGTCGGACCCGCGGACGAGGCGATGCGGGCGGGCGAGCACGGATTTACGCCGAAAGCTCGGTGCGGCCCTTCTCGCGGCGAGCCGAGAGGATGGCGCGGCCGGCGCGGGTGCGCATGCGGGCACGGAAGCCGTGCTTCTTGGCGCGACGACGGTTGTTGGGCTGGAAAGTGCGCTTGCTCATGATTTCTCCGGGAAGTGAGGCTGTCACCGGGATCGATGCGGCCGGAGACGGTGGACAAAGACTGCCGAAATGGCATAAGTCAACCGATTAAGGCTACGACGTCGACCCCGACATCGCAAACTGAGCAGCCGAAAGGAACATTATCCACATCTGTGGAGGGATCCTTCAACAGGGACACGCCGTGCGTCGTTCCCAGTCACAGGTTGCCCTTGCGGCCCAGTCTGACTACCGTGGCACGAGCAGTTATCCACAGGCAGCGTGTCCAGATCCGCCCGCTGTGCCGAGTCGCCCGGGGGAACCATGTCCGCAGCCGCAGAGTCCGAGGTCCCCATCTGGGACGAACTTCTCGCGGAGCTCGCCCACGATGAACGGGTCACCGCACCCTTGCAGGGCTTCCTCAACCTCGCGGTGCCTGCCGGCGTGATGACGGCCACCCTCTATCTCGAGGTGCCGAACGACCTCACTGCAGGACAGATCAACAAGCGCCTCCGCCTGCCGATCATGGAAGCACTCGCCCGCATCGGCGACGAGGTCACCTCTTTCCGCGTGACCGTCAACCACGACATGGTCGAGCAGCAGACCCTTCCGATCCCGGTCGCCGACTTCGTGCCTGGTCGGCAGGAGCCGTCCCGCATCGACTCCCCCATCGAGCAGCAGCCGACACCGACCCGCCATGAATCACGGTTGAACCCGAAGTACGTCTTCGACAACTTCGTCATCGGTCAGTCCAACCGGTTCGCACACGCCGCCGCCGTCGCCGTGGCCGAAGCGCCCGCGAAGGCATACAACCCGCTGTTCATCTACGGCGGACCCGGACTCGGCAAGACCCATCTGCTGCACGCGATCGGCGACTACGCCCAGTCCCTGTACGCCGGGGTCAAGGTGAGGTACGTGTCGAGCGAGGAGTTCACGAACGACTTCATCAACTCGATCGCGAACAACCGCGGATCCGCCTTCCAGGCGCGCTATCGCGAGGTCGACATCCTGATGATCGACGACATCCAGTTCCTGCAGGGTCGTGCGGAGACCCAGGAGGCGTTCTTCCACACGTTCAACCAGCTGCACGACCACAACAAGCAGGTCGTCATCACGAGCGACCTCCCGCCGAAGCACCTCACCGGCTTCGAGGAGCGGATGCGCAGCCGCTTCGAGTGGGGCCTCATCACCGATGTGCAGGCGCCCGACCTCGAGACGCGCATCGCGATCCTCCGCAAGAAGGCGCAGAGCGAGCAGCTGCACGTTCCGGACGACGTGCTCGAGTACATCGCCACGAAGGTTTCCTCCAACATCCGCGAGCTCGAGGGCGCCCTCATCCGCGCCACCGCGTTCGCGAACCTCAACCGCTCCGCGCTCGACATCGCCACCGCGCAGACCGCCTTGCGCGACATCGTCGACCAGGACGAGGACAGCATCATCTCGCCGACCGACATCATCACGACGACGGCGAACTATTTCAAGCTCTCCGAGGACGACCTGTACGGGTCCAGCCGGTCGCAGCAGATCGCGACCGCGCGGCAGATCGCCATGTACCTCTGCCGCGAGCGGACCAACCTCTCCCTCCCGAAGATCGGCCAACTCTTCGGCAATCGCGACCACACCACAGTGATGTACGCGTACAAGAAGATCAGCGAGCTCATGAAGGAGCGTCGCGCCATCTTCAACCAGGTGACCGAGATCACCGCCCAGCTCAGCCGGCGCTGAGGCGCTCTTCGCTCAGCCCCCTCCGTCCGACCGCAGGAAGGTCGAAGAGGCCCGTTCGGCGACCCGTCGACGATTTCCGCCATCCGCCTCGCCCGGAAGTCCACATGTGGATAACTTGGGGATATCTCGAGTTCCGCACGGCGTGGATTCCCCATCCGGAACCACAACCTGTGGATAACTCGGGGGATCGGATCGGCGAGGGACCCCCCCGAGACCCCACTGTTTCCGCAGGGTCTCCACAACTCACACGTTTGTAGTTCCCTAGAGCCGCAAAGCATCCCCAGAGTTATCCACAGTATCCACAGGCGTTAACACCGTTAAGAACTCCTTTCGAATCTCATTCCATCGATCACCATCCGGTGCCCGGTTGGGGATGGATCCGGTTCCGAAGCACTTGGACCTGGACCTGACGCCGCGTGGCATTAGCATGGGATCCCCTGGTGTGTGCCATGGGGCGGAGAAACATGTCATCCTCCGCATGACGTAGACGGAGGGGCGCCGGTGAGGTTCCAGGTCAATCGCGATGTCTTCAGCGAAGCTGTGTCCTTCGTGGTCAAGCTGCTGCCTCAGCGCAACCCGCAGCCGATCCTGGCCGGAGTTCTGATCGAGGCGGGTGACGAGGGGCTCACACTCTCGGCCTTCGACTACGAGGCCTCCGCACGCACCACGATCGAAGCCACCGTCGACGAACCGGGCACGATCCTCGTGCACGGCCGCCTTCTGTCCGACATCGCCAGTCGTCTGCCCAACGCCCCGATCGAGATCTCTGTCGAGGAGGACGGCGGCATCGCGGTCCGCTGCGGATCCGCCCGCTTCACCCTCGCGGCCATGCCGGTCGAGGAATATCCCTCCATCCCCGAGGTCACCGGCACCAGCGGCGTCGTTCCCGCCGAGGACTTCGGCACCGCGATCGCGCAGGTCGCCTTCGCCGCTTCCCGCGACGACGTGACCCCGGTGCTCACCGGAGTGCAGCTCGAGGTCAGCGAGAACACACTGAGCCTCGTGGCCACCGACCGCTACCGGGTATCGCTCCGGGACGTACCCTGGGACGGCGAAGCCGCGGAGCAGACGGCGCTCGTCCCGGCGCGCACGCTGCAGGAGGTCGGCAAGACCTTCGGTCACGCGGGAACGATCCAGATCTCGTTCTCCGGCGCCGGCGACCGCGAGATCATCGCGTTCACCGCGGGGAACAAGACCGTGACGTCGCTGCTCATCAAGGGAAATTTCCCCCCGGTCAGAAGGCTTTTCCCCGAGCAGACCGACCACCACGCGGTGGTCAGCACGGCTGACCTCACCGAGGCCGTGCGCCGTGTCGCGCTCGTGCTGGACCGCTCCGCTCCGCTGCGGTTCACGTTCGACACCTCGGATGTCACGATGGACGCCTCCGGCGGCGAGCAGGCTCGCGCCTCCGAGTCGGTCGACGCGCACCTCAACGGCGAAGAGGTCACCCTCGGACTGAACCCGCAGTACCTGCTCGAAGCGCTCGGTGCGCTCAAGAGCGAGTTCGTGCGCGTCACGTTCACCTCGTCCGACAACGCGAACAAGCTCAGCCCCGTGCTGATCACGAGCCAGACGTCCGTCGACCAGGCAGGCCTCGACTCGTACAAGTACCTGCTGCAACCGAACCTGCTGCTCCGCTGAGCGGATGAGGCTGGATCCGATCGATCCCGCTCTCGCAGCGCGGATCGTGGCGCGCGATGAGCGGGTCGGGGACGACTGGCATCCGGAGTACCCGTTCGAGGACGAGCTCGTGCCGCTGCGTTCACTCGCCTCCCGCGAGCGGGCGGATCCGGTCTTCACGCTCCACGTCATCCGCGATGACGCAGGCGTCGCGGTCGGCGGCTTCGGATTCTTCGGGCCGCCGGACGAGACGGGAACGGTCGAGTTCGGCTACGGACTCGTCCCCTCCGCCCGCGGACGAGGTCTCGCCACCGCCGCTGTCGCCGCGGGACTGCGGCTCGCGGCCGCTCACGGCGCGGTCCGCGCGATCGCCGACACCGATGAGGCGAACCTCGCTTCACTCGCGGTCCTGCAGCGGGCAGGCATGAGCGAGATCCGCCGCGAGGGCGGCATGGTCTACGTCGCTCGCGGCCTCTGAGAGGGCACTTCCCGGCAGAACTCGGTGTCGGGGCCCGCGGGTAAGGTTGCTCTGGTGATTGTGGAGCATCTCAGCCTCGTGGATTTCCGCAATTACGCGACCGCCGAACTCACCCTGCACCGCGGCCCGAACGTACTCGTCGGCCGCAACGGTCAGGGCAAGACGAACCTCGCCGAGGCGATCGTGTTCCTCGCCACGCTCGGCTCGCACCGGGTGTCTTCGGATGCGCCCATGGTGCGCGACGGCCACGATGCAGCGATCGTTCGAGCCAGGCTCGCACATGGGCAAAGAAAAGTCCTGATCGAGGTGCAGATCAATCGTCAGGGATCGAACAAGGCGCGCATCAACGGCGCGCCAGGTCGCACGGCGGACCTGCCCCGGTACGCGCATGTCGTGCTGTTCGCGCCGGAGGATCTGCAGATCGTACGAGGGGATCCGTCCGCTCGACGCCGGTTCGCTGATCAGCTGCTGATCCAGCGCACCCCGCGAATGTCGGCCGTGCTCGGAGACTACGACCGGGTGCTGCGCCAGCGCACCGCACTGCTGAAGTCCGCGCGTGCCAGAGGGATGAAGGCCGAGGCTCTGACGACGCTCGACGTCTGGGACGACAAGCTCATCGCACTCGGATCCGAGATCATCGACGCGAGATCCCGGCTCGCTGCCGACTTGCAGCCAGGTCTCGCCGGCGCCTACTCGGCGATCGCGGGGGCGGACCATGATCCCCGCCTGAACTGGGCCCAGTCGATCCGCGGCGGCGACCCGGAGGAGGGCGACGCCCTTCGACAGGCGCAGGGACCGGATCACGATGCCGAAGCCGGATCCACAGCCGAGCTCTTCCGCAACGCCCTCGTCGCCAAGCGCGCGGCCGAGCTCGAGCGCGGGCTGACCCTGGTCGGGCCGCACCGGGACGACCTCGTGCTGCGGGTGCGCGACCTTCCGGTGAAGGGATACGCCTCACACGGGGAATCCTGGTCGATCGCGCTCGCTCTGCGTCTGGCCTCCGCCGAGCTGCTGCGCGCGGAGTCCCCTGCGGGGGATCCGGTCCTCATCCTCGACGACGTGTTCGCCGAGCTCGACGCCGAGCGCCGCCGCCGTCTCGCCGGGATCACGGCGGGATACGAGCAGGTGCTGGTGACCGCCGCGGTCGAGGAGGACATCCCCGAGGTGCTGCACCGCCATGTGGTCCGGGTCTCGGCCGGCACGATCATGGACGAACGCGAGGTTCGGGGCGCAGAATCGACGTTTGGGGCGCAGGAACCCACGGATTCAGGGAAGGACGCGCCCCAAAACGAAGAAGTGCGCCCCGAAACGGCGGCAACGGCGCAGGATGACGGACAGGAGGTGACCGATGATCGACGCTGAACGCTCCGAGCCCGACGTCCCGGAGACCATCGCGACCTACCTCCGGCTGCGGGGATTGAAGCCCAGCTCGAAGAACTGGAAGCGCAAGAAGCGTCTCGTCGACGACGAGAATGCGCCGTTCACCGCGGGCCGGGATCCGGGCACGCTCGGCGATGTCCTCGCGAAACTCACCAAGGATGCGGGCTGGGAGGCGGCGCTGAGCCGCGAGGATCTGGTGCTCCAATGGGCGGAGCTGGCCGGCCCTGACACCGCGAAGCACTCCGAGCCGGTGTCGCTCGATGGCGGCATGCTCACCGTCAAGTGCGATTCGACGGCGTGGGCGAAGAACCTGCAGTACATGCGCGCGGTGATCATCACCGAGATCGGGCGTCGGTATCCGGAGGCCGGTGTGCAGAACCTCCGCTTCGTCGGCCCGGACGTCCCTTCGTGGAAATGGGGCCCCAGAGTCGCTCCAGGGCGGGGTCCGCGCGATACCTACGGTTAGGACATGATCCATCCCGTCCCAGGGACTTCAGGCGCGCAGAAGCGCGTACAACGAGACAGGAAGGGGTCCTTTCCGATAGACTGAGGGTCTAGATCTTCGATGTGGAGCCTCCTCTCAGATGACGCCTGAAACCCCCTCTGACGCGAACGAATCGACCGCGAACGACTCGACCCAGACGGGGGCAGAAGCACCCGGATCCGCGACGACGCCGAGCGAGCCCGCCCTGGCGGCGAAGCCTGCCGCAGAAGTGGAATACGGTGCCGACTCGATCCAGATCCTCGAGGGTCTCGAGGCGGTGCGCAAGCGCCCCGGCATGTACATCGGCTCGACCGGACCACGCGGTCTGCACCACCTGGTCTACGAGATCGTCGACAACTCCGTCGACGAGGCGCTCGCCGGCTACGCCGACAAGATCCTCGTCACGCTGCTGGCCGACGGCGGCGTCCGAGTCATCGACAACGGCCGTGGAATCCCGGTCGACCCGCACTCCTCCGACCCGACCAAGTCGACGGTGGAGGTCGTGCTGACGATCCTGCACGCCGGCGGCAAGTTCGGCGGCGGCGCCTACGCCGTCTCCGGCGGTCTGCACGGCGTCGGATCCTCCGTGGTCAACGCCCTCTCGACCCGGTTCGACGTCGAGGTCAAGCAGAAGGGCTTCGTCTGGCGACACCGGTTCGCCGACGGCGGCGCCCCTCAGCAGCAGCTCGAGAAGGGCGAGGCGACCGACGAGACCGGAACCACCATCACGTTCTGGCCCGATGCGGAGATCTTCACCGAGACCGTCGAGTTCGAGTACGACACCCTGCGCACCCGCTTCCAGCAGATGGCCTTCCTGAACAAGGGCCTGCGGATCGAGCTGCTCGACGAGCGCGAGGGCGCCACGGTCGACGAGGAGGTCGACGGCACCGTCGTCACCCACCAGCGCGCCGACGTCTTCTTCTACGAGCGTGGTCTCGTGGACTACGTCGAGTACCTCAACCACGTGCGCAAGGCCGATGTCGTCAACGACGAGATCATCGCGTTCGAGTCGGAGGACACCGCGCGCAAGATCTCACTCGAGGTCGCGATGCAGTGGACCACCGGATACACCGAGAACGTGTTCACCTACGCCAACACGATCAACACGCACGAGGGCGGCACCCACGAGGAAGGCTTCCGCGCGGCGCTGACGACGCTCGTCAACCGCTACGCGCGCGCCAACAACATCCTCAAGGAGAAGGACGACAACCTCACCGGCGACGACGTGCGCGAGGGACTCACCGCGGTCATCTCGATCAAGCTCGGCGAGCCGCAGTTCGAGGGCCAGACCAAGACGAAGCTCGGCAACACCGAGGCGAAGGCCTTCACCCAGAAGGTGGTCGGCGACCAGCTCGGCGACTGGTTCGAGCGCAACCCGAAGCAGGCAAAGAACGTCGTGACGAAGGCCGTCGAGGCCGCGACCGCCCGCATGGCGGCCCGCAAGGCGCGCGAGACCGCGCGGCGCAAGAGCGTCTTCGAGTCTGCTGCGATGCCCGACAAGCTCAAGGACTGCACGAGCAAGGATCCGTCGATCAGCGAGATCTTCCTGGTGGAGGGCGACTCGGCCGGCGGTTCGGCCGTGCAGGGTCGCGACCCGCACACCCAGGCGATCCTGGCGCTGCGCGGCAAGATCCTCAACGTCGAGCGCGCGCGCCTGGACAAGGCTCTCGCCAACAAAGAGGTCCAGGCGATGATCCAGGCCTTCGGCACCGGCATCGGCGAGGACTTCGACCTCGGCAAAGCGCGCTATCACAAGATCGTGCTCATGGCGGATGCCGACGTCGACGGCCAGCACATCACCACGCTGCTGCTGACGCTGCTGTTCCGCTACATGCGCGGGCTCATCGAGGCCGGCTTCGTGTTCCTCGCGATGCCGCCGCTGTACCGCCTGAAGTGGACGAACTCGCCGCACGAGTACGTGTACTCGGACGCGGAGCGCGACGCCCTCCTCAACGACGGCCTCGCGAACGGCAAGCGGATCCCCAAGGAAGCGGGCATCCAGCGCTACAAGGGTCTCGGCGAGATGAACGCCAAGGAGCTGTGGGAGACCACGATGGATCACAGCACGCGTACGCTCCGCCAGATCACGATCGACGACGCCGCAGCCGCCGACGAGATCTTCAGCGTGCTGATGGGCGAGGACGTCGAGTCCCGCCGCAGCTTCATCCAGCGCAACGCCAAGGACGTCCGCTTCCTCGACATCTGATCCGCACGCTCCACGACAGCGGCGATCCACACGAGAGATTGATTCATGACTGACGACACTTCGACAGGCTCAGTGACCGGCCCCGACGGGCATAACCACGGCAAGATCGACCAGGTCGACCTGCAGTCGGAGATGCAGCGGTCCTACCTCGACTACGCGATGGCGGTCATCGTCGGCCGCGCGCTCCCCGATGTGCGCGACGGGCTCAAGCCCGTGCACCGCCGAGTGATCTACGGCATGTACGACGGCGGATTCCGCCCCGACAAGTCGTTCTCCAAGTGCGCCCGCGTCGTCGGCGAGGTCATGGGGCAGTACCACCCGCACGGCGACTCGGCGATCTACGACACCCTCGTGCGCCTCGTGCAGCCGTGGTCGCTGCGTTACCCGCTCGCGCTCGGACAGGGCAACTTCGGTTCCCCTGGCAACATGGGCGCCGCGGCCCCGCGATACACCGAGACCAAGATGGCCCCGCTCGCGCTGGAGATGGTGCGCGACATCGAAGAGGCCACGGTCGACTTCTCGCCGAACTACGACGGCCAGACCGAGGAACCCGACGTCCTGCCGGCGCGGTTCCCGAACCTTCTCGTGAACGGCTCGATCGGCATCGCGGTCGGCATGGCCACGAACATCCCGCCGCACAACCTGCGCGAGGTCTCGGAGGCCGCGCTCTGGGCGCTGCAGAACCCCGGCCTTCCGCGGGAGGAGCTGCTCGAGGGCCTGATCCAGCGGATTCCGGGGCCGGACTTCCCGACCGGCGCGCAGATCCTCGGCACGAAGGGGGTCCAGGAGGCGTACCGCACCGGACGCGGATCCATCACGATGCGCGCGGTCGTCGGCGTCGAGGAGATCCAGGGCCGCACGTGCCTCGTGATCACCGAGCTGCCGTACCAGGTGAACCCCGACAACCTCGCGGTGAAGATCGGCGACCTGGCCCGGGACGGCAAGATCACGGGCATCGCCGACATCCGCGACGAGTCCAGCGACCGAACCGGCCAGCGTCTGGTGATCGTGCTCAAGCGCGACGCGGTCGCGAAGGTCGTGCTGAACAACCTGTACAAGCACACGCAGCTGCAGGACAACTTCGGCGCCAACATGCTCGCGATCGTCGACGGCGTGCCGCGCACGCTCGCGCTCGACGGCTTCATCACGCACTGGCTCGACCACCAGATCGACGTCATCGTGCGCCGCACGAAGTTCCGCCTGGCCAAGGCCGAGGCGCGCATGCACATCCTGCAGGGCTACCTCAAGGCGCTCGACGCGCTGGACGAGGTCATCGCCCTGATCCGCCGCTCGCCCACCGCGGCGGAGGCGAACGAGGGCCTGCAGCGCCTCCTCGACATCGATGACGAGCAGGCGCAGGCGATCCTCGACATGCAGCTGCGCCGCCTCGCGGCGATGGAGCGCCAGAGGATCATCGACGAGGCGAACGAGCTCGAAGTGCGAATCGCCGACTACAAGGAGATCATCGCCGACGAGGGCCGCCAGCGTGCGATCATCCGCGAGGAGCTCACCGCGATCGTCGACCGCTTCGGCGATGACCGTCGCACCCACATCCTGCACGGCTTCGACGGCGACGTCTCGATGGAAGACCTCATCGCCGAGGAGGAGATGGTCATCACGGTCACCCGTGACGGCTACATCAAGCGCACGCGCAGCGACAACTACCGATCGCAGCACCGCGGCGGCAAGGGCGTCAAGGGCGCACAGCTGCGCGCAGACGACCTCGTCGAGCACTTCTTCGTGACCACCACGCACCACTGGCTGCTGTTCTTCACGGACAAGGGCCGGGTCTACCGCACCAAGGCGTATGAGATCCCCGAGGCCGGCCGCGACGCGAAGGGCCAGCACGTCGCGAACCTGCTCGCGCTGCAGCCGGACGAGAAGATCGCGCAGATCCTCGACATCCGCGACTACGACGCGGCGCAGTATCTGGTGCTCGCCACGCGCGGCGGCCTGGTGAAGAAGAGCCGCCTGCACGACTACGACACCAACCGTCAGGGCGGGGTCATCGCGATCCGCCTTCGTGAGGATGACGAGCTCGTCAGTGCCTTCCTCGCCGACGCCACCGACGACGTCCTGCTGATCAGCCGGCACGGCATGTCGGTGCGCTTCCAGGCCACCGACGAGGCGCTGCGTCCGATGGGGCGCGCGACCGAGGGCGTCAAGGGCATGCGGTTCAACGGGGCGGACAGCCTGCTCTCCGCGTCGCTCGTCACCGGTGACGGCTTCGTCTTCGTGGTCACCGACGGCGGCTACGCGAAGCGCACTTCCGTCGACGAATACCGGGTGCAGGGCCGCGGCGGCCAGGGCATCAAGGTCGCGAAACTGAACGATGACCGGGGCATTCTGGCGGGGGGTCTGATCGTCCAGGAGGACGATGAGGTCCTTGTGGTTCTTGCCAGCGGCAAGGTGGTACGCTCTGCCGTGGCCGAGGTGCCGGCGAAGGGTCGCAACACCATGGGCGTCGTCTTCGCGAGGGCCGCAGAGGACGATCGGATCCTCGCGATAGCCCGGAACACCGAGCGCGGCCTTGCCGACAATGACGAGTCCGAGGACTCCGGCGCGGCACCCGAGACAGAATCCCCCGAAGCCCCCGAAGGAACTGACGCATGAGCACGGTAGCCGACAAGCTCGCGAAGAAGTCTTCCCGTAAGACCTCCAGCAAGCAGGTGCGCCTGCGCCTGGTCTACATCGACTTCTGGTCGGCTGTGAAGCTGTCCTTCCTCGGTGCGATCGCCATCGCGATCGTGACGCTGGTCTCGTTCCTGCTCATCTACCTGGTGCTGGACGCCACGCAACTGATCGCCAAGGCGGACGAGTTCGTCGCCGGCATCGCCGACGGCGCCAAGCTGAGCGCCGTCATCGGACTGCCGCAGGTGCTGGCGTTCGGATCCGTCGTCGCGATCCTCAACCTCATCGTTTTCACGGTGCTCGGCGCGATCGTCGCCGGCATCTACAACCTTGCGGTCAAGGTCACCGGCGGACTGCTGGTCGGCTTCACCTCGAACTGACGCTTTCAGCGCGAAGGCCCGGATCCTCGGATCCGGGCCTTCGCGGTTCCTGAGCGAGCGCAGCGAGACGAAGGGCGCTCAGGAACCGAAGGGAGATGACGGGACTGGTCAGACGACTCCGGTGGCTCCGAGCAGCGTGCCGATGAGCCACGTCGCAACGAGGGCCAGCGCCCCTCCGATGACCAGCCGAATCGAGGCGCGCACCGGGTTCGAACCGCCGATCCGTGCCGAGAGAAAGCCCGTCGCCGCGAGGGCGATCAGCACCGCGACGAACGTGACCGGCACCCGCCAGCCCACTGGCGGCAGCAGGATCGCGAGCAGCGGCAGGATCGCCCCGACCGTGAACGCGATCGCAGAGGACATCGCCGCGTGCCATGGATTGACGAGGTCGTCCTGGTCGATGCCGAGCTCGACCTCGAGATGCGCCGCCAGAGCATCGTGGGCGGTGAGCTCCACGGCGACCCGCTGCGCGGTGTCGTCGCTCAGACCGCGCTGGCGATACAGCTCGGTGAGTTCGGCGAGCTCCGCCTCGGGCATGGTGCGCAGCTCCTCGCGCTCCTTCGCGATGAGGGCGTGCTCGCTGTCGCGCTGGCTGCTCACCGAGACGTACTCGCCGAGCGCCATCGAGATCGCGCCGCCGATCAGGCCGGCGAGGCCCGCGACGAGCAGCGCGGCGTTGTCGGTCGTCGCGCCGGCCACTCCGACCACGAGCGAGGCGACGGAGACGATGCCGTCGTTCGCGCCGAGCACTCCGGCGCGCAGCCAGTTCAGACGCTGCCCGAGGCCCGTGCCGTGGGGTTCGTGCGGATGCAGTGCAGTCACGTCGTCTCACTCCGTTCGCCGAGGACATCGATGGGTCCACGTAAGCACCTGTGCGCACCGGAGTCCATCAAGGCAAGGCATGCATAACCGGGATCCTTACGGAAACCCCGAAGCGGATCACCCGGATTCCTCCGTTCCGCGCTCACGAGCGCGCCCCTAGCGTGGAGGTATGAGCACAGCACCGTCCTACTCCCCGCCCCCCGCGACAGGTCCTGTCGCGGCGGCGGCGCGCACCCCTGTGCGCCTGTTCCTCACGATCCTCGAGCTCGCCGCGCTCGGCGTGGTCGGATCCGGTGTGATGGGCATCCTCGGAGGGGGCCTGGGGCTCGGCTTCGGTCTCAGCTTCATCGGCGTCGGCGTGATCGTGCTCGTGGGTCTGGTCTACGCGGTGTTCGGCGTCGCCTGGTTCGAGATCGCCCGGCTGAACGGGCTGTACGGGTTCGACCTCCCGGCTCTGCGCTGGCGTGCGGTCGACCACCCCGGCTTCGGCGGCTGGCTGCTCTCGCTGTGGCGTCAGGCCTACAACGGCCGGATGTGGCGGGCACTGGCCAACTTCGCGATCGCCTGCGCTCTCGGATCCCTGGTGCTGCGGCTCATGGCCTGGTTCGGCTGGTCGGCGGTCACGGCCTTCGCACCGCTCTTCACGTCGGGTGAGGTCGACACCGGCTGGGGTACGAGGTATCCGAGCGCCTGGGCTCCGCTCATCGGTGCCGCGGGTGCCGCGGCCGGCATCGTCGGCATCATCAGCGTGGCTCTGCTGCACCGGGTGATCTCGCGCGGCATCGTGGCCACTCCCGATCGCAACCTCGACCTCAGCGAGCAGGTGCGCACGACCACCGCCCAGCGTGCGGGCGCAGTGCGCGCGGCGGACGTCGAGCGCACCCGCATCGAGCGGGATCTGCACGACGGCGTCCAGCCTCGCCTCGTCTCCGTCGGCATGACCCTCGGGATGGCGCAGCAGAAGATCGACTCGGATCCGGAGGCAGCCAAGGCCCTCATCGCCGAGGCGCACACCTCGACGAAGGCCGCGATCACCGAGCTGCGCCAGCTCGCCCGCGGAATACACGCGTCGGTGCTCGACGACCGCGGACTGGACGCGGCGTTGTCCGCCCTGGCCGGGCGCTCCCCCGTGCCGGTCGTGCTCGACGTGCGGCTCAGCGGGCGATGCTCGCGCGATGCCGAGGCCGCGGTGTACTTCACCATCGCGGAATCGCTCACCAACGCGGCCAAGCACTCCAGGGCCAGCGAATGCCGGGTCGTCGTGCGTGTGCGCGACGGAGGAACGCTCTGGGCACGGGTCGAGGACAACGGCATCGGCGGCGCGACCGTGCTGCCCGGCGGCGGCCTCGACGGGATCGGCAACCGCGTGCTCGCGGCCGGCGGCGCGTTCCGCCTGGACAGCCCCGCGGGCGGTCCGACCAGCCTGGAGGTGAGCGTCCCGTGCGCATCCTGACCCGCTCGCCTCTCGACCAGCACCACGACGCCGCCCCGAAGGAGCGCATCTCATGAGGATCCTGATCTGCGAGGACTCGGTTCTGCTCCGGGAGGGACTCGTGCGGCTCCTCGAGGACGCCGGTCACACGGTCGTCGCCGCGCTCCCCGATGCGACCGACCTCGACGAGAGCGTCGACGCCACCGATCCGGAGCTCTGCATCCTCGACGTCAGGCTCCCGCCGACGTTCGTGGACGAGGGGATCCGCGCGGCGCTGTCACTGCGAAAGCGACTCCCGCAGCTCCCGCTGCTCGTGCTCTCCCAGTATGTCGAGGAGCGCTATGCGCGCGACTTGATCATCGCGCAGGGATCGGCGGGTCCGCTCGGCTATCTCCTGAAGGATCGAGTGGCCGACGTCTCCGAGTTCATTGAGTCGGTCGCGCGCATCGCGTCCGGATCCACGGTGCTGGACCCGGAGGTGGTGGCGCAGCTGCTCACACGTCGCAACCAGGACGACCGCATGCAGAGCCTCACTGAGAGGGAGCGCACGGTGCTCGCTCTGATCGCGGAGGGCAAGTCGAACCAGGCCATCGCGGCCACGCTGTTCCTCTCCGAGGCCAGCGTCGAGAAGCACATCACCGCCATCTTCCAGAAGCTCGGACTCGAGCCCGACGAGTCCGGCAACCGCCGGGTGCTCGCCACGATCGCCCACATCTCCAATGCCGGTCTGAACGGCACACAGACAGGAACGAACCGATGACGAACCTCACCCCTCTGAGCGCCCCGGAGCACGACCCGACCCGCGCATCAGCGTCGAACGGTCCGGATCCTCTCGCATCCGCTCCCGCTCCTGCAGCGAACCCGGGCCCGAGCCCGAGCCGGGGGACGCTGACCGCGATCACGATCGCCGCGGCGATCATCGGCGGCGGGGCGCTGGTCACGGTCGGCGGCGGGTCCGCTCTCGCGGCCGTCACTCAGGTCGCGTCGAGCGACGGCTCGGCGGCGCGCAGCACCAGCGTCGACACGACGGGCGTCACCGGCCTGAAGGTCGAGGTAGGGCGCGGCTCGGCCACGATCCGCTTCGACGATGTGAACGAGGCCACCATGCAGGTCAGCGGCACCGGCAGCAGCGACTGGACGGTGCGTCGCGACGGCGATGTACTGCGGGTCGACCGCCCCAACGGGCCGTTCGGCTGGTGGATCGGCGGTTGGTTCGGCATCGATCCGCAGATGACGCTCACGCTCCCCCGGGAGCTGGAGGGCGAGCTGACCGCTGATCTGCAGCTGGATGCCGGTACTCTCTCGGCCGAAGGCCGTTTCGACACCTTGACCACAAGGGTGAACGCCGGCTCGCTGTCGCTCGACGGGGGCGCGAAGACCGTGACCACCCAGGTGAATGCGGGATCCGCCACGCTGCGCCTGGAGGACGTCACCACCGCGGACCTGTCGATGTCGGCGGGAGAGCTGAACGCGACGATCTCGGGCCGCCAGCCGGATGACATCGTCCTGGACGTGAGCGCCGGATCCATGGACGTGACGGTGCCGACAGGGCGCTATGCGCTCATGAAGGACTCGTCGGCGGGCACCATCGACGCCCGGCTCCAGACGGATCCGTCCTCGACCCACCGCATCGGTGCGCGTCTGTCCGCCGGCAGCATCACCCTGCGCGAGGGCAGCTGAGCTCCGCTCGATTTCGTGATCGTGTCAACGTCCGGTAAAGTCTTGGAGGTTGATAAGGGGCTATAGCTCAGGCGGTTAGAGCGCTTCACTGATAATGAAGAGGTCCCAGGTTCAAGTCCTGGTAGCCCCACCGACATGTGAGCGGATCCGAGAAATCGGATCCGCTCATTCGGTCGAAACCCGTCGAAATATCGACACGGGGCCTTAGCTCAGTTGGTAGAGCGCCTGCTTTGCAAGCAGGATGTCAGGAGTTCGAATCTCCTAGGCTCCACAACACAGTGAACGGGTTGGATGCATATCCAACCCGTTCTTGCTTCCCACGGACACAGCCGCTCAAACCGAATCCGGCGAGCTTCGCGAACTTCACCGTCGGCAAGACTCTCGCAGTGGATCTGGGCCTCTGCGTGTCCTCATCGCATCCGAGGGGACAGCGGCCCGTGCTTGTCAAGGGTCTGGTGCTGACCCCGAAACGGCGTGATCCTTCGAGCGTACCCAGCGACCGCACGGCGTTCCGTGTGGAGGAAGAGAGCGAAATGGGAAAGTACTTTGTCTGGCTCGGTATCGGCGTGGTCGCGATGGTGGCCTACTTCTACGGTGCGAAGGCGGGTCGCGGTCGGTACCGCGACATCAGAGCGAGCATCGATGCCATGTGGAACGACCCCAAGGTGAAGAAGGCCCGCAAGAAGGCACTCAAACGAGCGGAAGCAGCCGCTCGATCCGCCATGAAGCAAGTCAAGAAGAGCGGGTCGCAGCGATGACGGAATCAGGGCACGAGGCGGGCGACATGGGTCGGGCCGCCGCCGACGCGGTGCAGGACGTCGCGGACAAGGCCGCCGATGCGGCGAACAGCACCGTCTCGACGGTGTCCGAGGCCACGTCGCACGTGGTGGACGTCGCGGCGGGCGCGGTCACGGGCGCGATCGACGCCACTCGCCAGGAAGTCGTCGCAGGAGTGCGCCAGGCCACGGAGTACGTCGGCGACGTCGGCGACAGAGCGGTCACCCACGTGAAACATCATCCGACGCGCACGGTCCTGCTCGTGGCTGCCTGCGCGGCCATCGTCGGATTCGCCATGGGTGCGGTGACCACGAAACGCAGGTGACGGTCGTCTCGGCGGCGGATGATGAATGCCTGGGGGGATAGTGTGCGCGACATGAGCCTGCAGCGGATCTCCCACACACGCCCCTTGGTGGGCCGGCGTCGGGAGAGTTCGTGACTGCCGGGCTCATCGCAGGGCACAGCGTGCCGCACGCTCTTCGATCGACCGATCGGTCCGTGAGTCGGGCGGAACGACGAACAGGGGAGGCCACGTGACCGACGAATTGACAGGGGAAGCGCTCGTCGCACGACGGGCGCGTGTCGCCGAAGCCAACCGGCGGTTCGGGAAGGTGCTCAGCATCATCGGAGCCGTGCTCTCTGCCGTTGCACTGGTGCTCCTGATCGGGGGCGGGCTCCTCATGACCGCGATCGCGGGCGGCCGGGATGACTCCTCGCTCGACGGTCTGCGCGCGTCGGCCGCCGTCGCAATGGGTGCGGCGCCCGGTGTGATCCTGCTGCTTGCGATGTGCGGGCTGGTCGCGGGCGAGCAGCTGCGCAGAGGCGCCATGACACGCAACCCCGCCCCGTCGGATGCCCGCCGTTCTTCCGCGAGCATGGTCTCCCGGTTCAGAGTGCTCTCGATCGGCTGGCACATCTTCTGGATCGTCGTCGGCCTCGTGATCTCGTTCGTCCTCGTGGGGCTGCCGATGATCTCCTGGTTCACCGGCGGTTGGCCGGCCGATATCGGAGGCGAGAACGACTTCTCGCACTACTGGGTCATCTATGGCTCGATCAGCTTCGGTGTGACCGTCGCGGCGATCACCTCGCTGATCAAGAAGCTCGCGTATCAACGGGCCGTCGCCGCCGGGAGGACCCGGCCCGGTGTGGATGCCCCCGGACGCCGGTTCTGGCGCTTCTTCGACTACCGCTGGCGCTTCGATCTCTGGCTGGCCGGCCTCGGGGGCGTCGACCTGGTGCTCGCGATGACGCCACTGTCCTCCGCCGTTGCCCCTGGTTCGGCCGTGACGGAGGTCGCCGGCGCGATGCCATGGGTGATCGCGTTCCTCTTGCTCGGCGCCGTTCTGATCGTTGCCGGGATCGCCTCAGCGATGAACTTCTGGCGAGCGGGTGAGGAGTTGGGTTCCGGGGAATCAGCCGCCTAGGCCGACCCGACGAGCGGTACATCGGCTGAGCGGCGGATCACACGACCGCTTCGGCGAGCGTCGAGGACGATGCCGCCATGCGCGGGGCACCCGCGATGACGCGCTGCCATGAGCCGGCGAGGATCTCCACGGCGCGTTCGAGCTCGCGCGGCTCCGTGGTGAACGGGATGCGCAGGTGGCGCTCCTGACCGCCCTCCACGGCGAACCGCGGGCCCGCGCTGAGGTGCAGTCCGTGCGACGCGGCATCGATCACGAGCGCCGAGCTGAGCGGCGCGCCCAGCCCGGCCCAGATCGCGACGCCGCCGTGCACCTGCGGCACGGACCAATCCGGCAGCTCCCGGACGAGAGCCGTGGTGAGGGCGTCCCTGCCCGCGCCGAGCAGAGCCGCACGCTGCGGCAGGATCTCGTCGAGGCGGTGCACGATGCGGGTGGCGACGGCCTGCTCGAGGTCCGGTGTACCCAGGTCGTGCGTCGGGCGGGCGGCGCGCAGACGGCGGATCACGTCGTCCGCCGCGCGGATCCAGCCGATCCGCAACCCTCCCCAGACCGACTTGCCGAGCGACCCGACCCGGATCGTCCCGGTGTCCGTCGCGCCCAGCGGCTGCAAGCGCGCAACGCCGTCGATGTCGAGGTCGGCCGTGGTCTCGTCGATGAGCAGGAAGGAGCCGGCGTCGTGCGCGGCGCGTTCGAACACCGCACGCTCCTCGACGGTCATCGAACGCCCTGTCGGGTTCTGGAACTCCGGCATCAGGTACGCGAGCACGGGCCTGGCGCGGGCGAAGGCCTGTGCGGCGCGATCCAGATCCCACCCGTGCGCGGTCTCGACGGGCACGCCGACGAGGCGGGCACCCACACGACGGAACGTCTCCATGGCGTGCGGATAGCTGGGGGTCTCCAGGAGCACGCGATCGGCCCGGCGCAGAAGGGTCGAAGCGATGAGGTTGAGCGCCTGCTGCGCTCCGGTGGTCACCATGATCTGCGCGGGCGAGGTCGGGATCCCGAGCAGGGCGTAGCGGTCGGCGATCGCGGACCGAAGCTCGGCGTGCCCGAGGATGTCGTACCCCGCGCGCGAG
This sequence comes from Microbacterium sp. 05N427, assembly GCF_056397105.1. Taxonomy (NCBI): domain Bacteria; kingdom Bacillati; phylum Actinomycetota; class Actinomycetes; order Micrococcales; family Microbacteriaceae; genus Microbacterium; species Microbacterium sp. 05N427. Next base: position 154,376 of record NZ_JBFTMT010000001.1, on the reverse strand, counting down.
ACGAGCGCGGTGGCCGACGCGGCGGTCTCGGCGATCACGCCGGGCAAACCTGGCCAGGCGGGCGGGCTGGCCTGCTGCAGGTCGATGCCCTCGCGGTCGAACCAGCGCGCCGACGTGGTGCGCCCGAGCGGCCTGGTCACGCTGCCCGACCCCTGCCGGCTCACGATGTGCCCGGTGGCGCGGAGGCCGCGGTAGGCCGCGGCGACCGTGGTGCGGCTCACACCGAGAGCCGCCGCGAGCTCGCGCTCGGCGGGCAGCGCCGTCTCCGGGGCGATCCGGTTGTCGAGGCAGAGCAGGCGGATGCCGTCGGCGAGGGCGTCGAAGGCAGGTTCGCTCGTGCGCCACAGCCCGAGCAGCTCGACGAGGGCGCGCGCGGAGAGACGGGAGTCCATCAGGCCAGCCTAGGGTGATTGGACTGTTCGCAACAGGCCAGTTGGGGATCATCATGGATCCATGACAAGACGCGTGCTGCAACTGCTGGTCGGGCTCGTGCTCTACGGCTTCGGCTGCGGACTCACGATCGTCGCCGGGCTGGGCGTGGATCCGTGGACGGTGTTCGCCGAGGGACTCGCGCTGCGCACCGGCATCGGCGTCGGCTGGATCACGAACATCGTCGGGCTGCTGGTGCTGCTGCTGTGGATCCCGCTGCGGCAGAAACCTGGCGTCGGCACGCTCCTGAACGTGCTGCTCGTGGGCACCGCGATCCAGGCGACCGTCACCGTCATCCCTCCCGTACACGGCCTCCTCGTGCAGGTGCTCGTGCTCGTCGCCGGCGTCCTCGTGGTCGCCCTCGCCAGCGGGCTCTACATCGGCGCGCGTTTCGGACCCGGACCGCGCGACGGTCTGATGACCGGGATGAACGCGCGTCTCGGCTGGCCGATCTGGGTGTCGCGCCTGTCGGTCGAGCTCACCGTGCTCGCGATCGGATGGCTGCTCGGCGGAACGGTCGGCGTCGGCACCGTCGTGTTCGCGCTCGGAATCGGTCCGCTCGTGCACATCGCGCTGCCCCTGCTTGACACGGCGCGGACGGGCCGGCGAGGTCGTGCCGAGACGGAGACACCGGAGATCCGCACGCGGATCCAGGAGGATGCCCGGCTCCCCCGCCCGATTCTGCAACGCGGCGGCATCGCGACGCACGACGACTCACGTGCCCTCGGCGATCTGCGGGCTGCGCGTGATCGCAGCGACTGGTGAGGGATCGCACAGTTCGAACCTGCATGATGGGTGCATGACGGCGAGACGTGGAGTGTGGTCCTTCGCGATAGCCGCCGTGGTCCTGGCAGCGGCCTTCGTGGCGACGTACGTGTTCTTCGTGCGCACCTATGTCGGGCAGATCGTCGACGAGCGGGCCTTCGTGGGGGCGTCCACGCAGCATGACCTGGTCTACCGCCTGACCGGCATGGTGCTCGGCAATGTTCCGACCATCGCGATCGGCGGGGGCATTCTCCTCACGCTCGTCATCGGCCTGGTCACGCGACGGTTCCGGCACCTGCTGGTCGCGCTCGCCGTGGGAGGGATCGCGGTGGTCGCCGCGGAACTCGCCAAGCACGTGTTCCTGGAGCGTGCCGAGACCGGCGCCACCGATCTGCTCGGAAATTCATTCCCGTCCGGGCATGCGACGGTCGCTTCTGCGGCAGCATTCGCCATCTTCCTCGTGTGCCGGCCGCGATGGCGCCCGTTGGCAGCGGTGCTGGGCGGCGCGTTCGCCGTGGTCACCGGGATCCTGCTCGTGATCCAGCAGTGGCACCGGCCGAGCGACGTGGTCGCCGCCTTCATGCTCGTGGCGGCATGCGGCTGCATCGGCGGAATCGCTCTGCTGCTCTGGCGTGTGCCGGAGGCCGTGCCGCCAGCCCGCCGGCTTCCGGCGCTGTGGTGGATCGCGGGGGTGAGCGCGCTCGCCTCCGGCGTCGCGTTCGTCATCATCTTCATCACCGTGCAGAACCACGGCAGCCATCTGCAGATCGCCTACGCCGGCGGGGGCGCGGCGATCCTCGCTGTCGGGAGCGCTCTGGCCGCCGCGGGGAACGCGGTCTTCCGACGCATTTCCTGACACGGATCCGAGAGCCTCGCTCGGTGTTCTCGGCGGGACGGGGAGGGCCTCTGGAATATCGGCGGATGCTTTCCGGCGGCGGCCGGGATGTGGCGTCGCCGGTCTCGGGAAAACAACCGGTGAACAGCCGGTATCGCGGGGATGACGCCGGTCGCACCTCGCGCAGCGGGACGATTTCCGCATTCACCGAGTAATCCACATGTGGATGAACCTGTTAATAGATTCCGGCACTGTGGAGAATGTCATTCCAGAGTGGGTCGGACGATGTCGGCAGCCCCTCCGCGGGCCGGGTTCGAGCGCCGCGGCGGACGACACGGCGATTGCGCCGAAGACCGGTCACGGGTCCATACTCGTCGTCATGCCTTCCACGCTCTTCCTCGACGGAATGCGCTTCGCCATGGTCTCCTCGACCGCGAGCGACGTCGATTCCGACGCCCCGACGACCTTCGACTACCACCAGGACGGCCGCCTGATCTGGGGCGAGTACACCGGAGACACCGTGACCGAGGGCCGGTTCGTCGGCGAGATTGCCGGCGCCGAGGTGCGCGTCTCGTTCGCGCATGCGCTGGTCAGCGACGGCTCCGTCGTGCGCGGGGACGCGGTCAGTCGCGCCGAGCAGGAGGACGACGGCCGGCTCCGTCTCATCGAGGACTTCGCCGTCGACGGCATCGACCACGTGAGCGTCTGCCTGCAGGTCTGACCCTTCGTCTCGCTGCGCTCGCTCAGGGACCGGGGTTGGTTTGCTCGCTCAGGGACCGGGGTCGCTGCGCTCGCTCAGGGACCGGGGTTGCTGCGCTCGCTCAGGGGCCGGGGTCAGATGCGGGTGCCGCGGCTCCCGTCGGTGCGGGTGAACCGCATCAGGCCGCTGTCGACGCCGATCGCCACGCGCTGCGGGATCTCGTCCGGGAGCACGAAGGGACGACGGAAAACCTCGCCCATCACGATCGCGGTCTCGACCTTGGTGACTTCTGGACGGTCCGCGATCGTGCCGATCACGAGCGACTGCATGGCCTCCATGTCGACGCTGCGCACGACGAGCATCACATCGTGCTCGCCGGTCATCACCCTGGCCGATTCGACGTCGGGCATCTCCCCGATCGCCTGCAGGAACGATGTCCACGACTGCGGTTGGATCGTGCAGAACACGAGGGCACTGACGCCGAGGCCGAGACGCGTCGTGTCCACCTCCGCGGTGTAGCCCGTGAGGATCCCGGCGCGGGTGAGCGACTCCACCCGCGAGTAGGCGCTGGCTCGGGAGATCCCGACCTCCTGCGCCAGGGCGGCGATCGAGATCCGCCCGTTGCGGCGCAACGCCCGGAGGATGTCGTAGGCGATTTCGTCGATCACGGGCGCGGATCGTCCAGGGGCGGAGGGCTGATCGTCGCTCATACTGGACATATTGCCGTAGTGACGGAAGCGTGACAATCGAATGACCGGAATCCAGCCGTTCAGTCGGATATAGTGCCGGAAAACCCGATCTGGTCGTCTGACCTGTCCATCTTCAACGAGGAGGAACGCCTGTGGGCCGTTCACACCGCCACGCCGCTGCTGCGCTCATCGCCGTGGCCGCCATCGCGCTCGCCGGCTGTTCCGGGGGCAACTCCGCGAACAACTCGAACAGCTCCTCCTCCGGAGGGGGCACGCTCGTCGTCGACACCGCCTTCTCGCTGGAGACGGGAGATCCCGGCCGCAACTACGTGCCCACCGGGAACATGGTGCTGCACGCCGTCTACGACACGCTGCTGACGTTCCAGGGATCCGACTCGAGCACCCCGAAGCCGGACCTCGCGACGATGAAGCAGAACGCGGACGCGACCGAGTTCACCTTCACGATCCAGGACGGCCGCACATTCTCCGACGGCACTCCGGTCACCGCGGACGACATCGTGTTCTCCCTCGACCGCGTCGCCGGCATCACCGACTCCAAGGCCAACTTCCTGATGACGGGGATCACGGTCGCCAAGGTCGATGACAAGACCGTGAAGCTGTCGACCAAGGCGCCGTCGCTGCAACTGCCGGCGATCGTCACCAACCCGTCGCTCGCGATCCTGAACTCCAAGGTGGTGGAGAAGAACGGCGGCAAGACCGACTCCGCCGACGCCGCGAAGAGCTGGCTCGACGCGAACTCCGCCGGATCCGGCCCCTACAAGCTGCAGTCGCTCGACCTCGCGTCGCAGGTCGTGCTCGTGAAGAACGACAAGTACGACGGCGATGACAAGGCGGCTTACGACAAGATCGTCGTGCGCAACATCTCGCAGTCCTCCACGCAGCTGACCAACCTCAAGGGCGGCGACTCGAACGTGGCGGTCGACCTCTCCGGCGACCAGGTGAAGAACCTGGGCGACGGCTTCACGGTCAACTCGGCGCCGTCCGCCGAGACCCTGTTCCTCCTCATCAACCAGGACAAGAACGTGGGCGGCGCGACCGCGAACCCGAAGTTCGCAGAAGCGGTGCGGTACGCGCTGGACTACGACAAGCTCCTCGAGCTGGCCGGCAAGGGATCCGTGCAGGCCACCGGCGTCATCCCGCCGATGTTCCCCGGTGCGAACAAGTCCGGTGTGAAGCAGGACCTCGACAAGGCCAAGGCCGCCCTCGCCGCCTCCGGCTACACGGGCCAGGAGATCAAGCTGCAGTTCCCGAACGACAACCCCGTCGGCGGTGTGGAGTTCACGCCGGTCGCCGAGCGCGTCCAGGAGCAGCTCAAGGCTGCGGGCATCAACGTGACCCTGGCTCCGGCCCCGTTCGCGACCGAGGTGCAGCCCTACGTCAAGGCGCAGGAGGCGTTCTCGCTCTGGTACTGGGGCCCCGACTACGCAGACACCTCCTCGTTCCTGCCGTTCGGCCCTGGTCAGAAGGTCGGCCTGCGCGCCGGCTGGGCCGCCGAGGCCGACACCTCGATCGCCGGCCTGGTGACCAAGGCGCAGAACGCGACCAGTGTGGACGCGCGCAACACCGCGTTCAGCGACTACGCGAAGGCGATGCAGGAGTCCGGCCCCTTCGTGCCGCTCATCGTCCCCGGCATCAACCTCGCCAGCACCACCAAGGTGGCCGGTCTCGAGTACAACGTGACCTGGACCCTCGACCTGCGGACGCTGCACCCCGCGAAGTGAGCTCTGCGGGGGTCGGAGCCACGAGGTTCCGACCCCCGCAGCACCACGCCCTCTCCGCCCCGTAGACCCGGAAGCCCCCTGTGTCCGAGACGAAAGCCATCGCCACCCGCACGTCGCGGAAAGCGCAGAGCACGCTGCTGCGCTTCCTCGCCCGGCGGGCCGTGACGAGCGTGATCCTGCTGTTCGGGATCGTGCTGGTCACCTTCTCCCTCACCGTGATCGTGCCCGGCGACCCGGTGCGCGCCGCCCTCGGCGAGGGCGCCGCGTCGAACCCAGCCACGGTCGAAGCGTTCCGCGAGAAGTACGGACTCGATCAGCCGGTGTGGATCCGGTTCTTCCTCTACGTCGGCAATCTGCTGCGCGGCGACCTCGGCACCTCGCTGAAGTCGGGACAGCCGATCTCCGCCGACCTCGCCAAGGCCGTGCCCGCGACCGCCGAGATCGCCTTCTACGCGATCATCATCAGCCTCGCCGTCGCGATCGTGCTCGGAACGCTCGCCGCGTACCGTCGAGGCAAGGTCACCGACCAGGTCGTGCGCGTGGTCACCCTGATCGGCCTCAGCATCCCCACGTTCTGGATGGCGATCCTGACCTACCAACTGTTCTTCATGCAGCTGCACTGGGTGAGCGGATCCGGCCGGATCTCCCCCACGCTCACTCCGCCGCCCCGGATCACGGGCTTCTACACGATCGACTACCTGCTGAACGGCGACTCGGTCGGGTTCTTCGACGCGACCAGCCACCTGGCCCTGCCGGTGCTCGTGCTGAGCCTGTTCACGATCGCCACCCTCACCCGGTTCGTGCGCACCTCGGTGCTCGAGGTGCTCGACATGGACTACGCCCGCGCGGCACGGGCGAAGGGGCTCAGCGGCCGCCGAGTCGTCGTCGGCTACGTGCTGCGCGGAGCAGCGCTGCCGATCTTGACCCTCGTCGGCATCGCGTTCGGCAGCCTGCTCTCCGGCACCGTGCTCGTCGAGGCGGTGTTCGCCTGGCCGGGACTTGGCACGTACGCCTACAACGCGTCGAAGAACCTCGACCTGCTCGCGGTGACCGGTGTCGGTCTCGTGGTCGGCGTGTTCTACCTCGTCATCAATCTCGTCGTCGACGTGCTCTACGGCGTCCTGGATCCGCGAGTGAGGCTGTCGTGAACCTCGTCATCCCCGAGAAGGTCGCCCCGAAGCGCCGCCGCTCCTGGCTGCCGCGCGCCTGGCGCACGCCGCTGGCCGTGGTCGGCACGGTCATCGCGCTGATCTGGATCGTCGTCGCGATCCTCGCGCCGTGGATCGCCCCGCACGACCCGCTGGCGCAGAACTTCCCGCGCCTCGCGCCGCCCAGCGGTGAGACGATCATGGGCACCGACGTCAACGGACGGGACATGTTCTCGCGGCTGCTCCTGGGCGCGCAGACCACGATCCCGCTCGCCCTGATGCTCGTCGTCTGCGCGATGATCGTCGGAACCGTCGTCGGCGCCGTCGCGGGGTACCTCGGTGGCTGGTTCGACGAGGTCCTCATGCGCATCACCGACATGGTGATGGCGTTCCCGACCGTGATCCTCGCCATGGTCATCGCCGCCTCCCTCGGCCCGTCGATCATGAACGCCGTGATCGCCGGCATCATCGTGGCCTGGCCGCCCTATGCCCGCATCACCCGGTCGCTCGTGCTCGGCCTGCGCACGCAGAACTACGTGATCGCCGGTCGGCTGCTGGGGTCGTCCCCGCTGCGCTCGCTCCTGCGGGACGTGCTGCCGAACATCGCAGGCCCTGTGCTGGTGCTCGCCTCGCTCGACATCGGCACGGCGATCCTGCTGCTGTCCGGCCTGTCGTTCCTCGGTCTCGGCGCGCAGCCGCCGACGCCCGAATGGGGCACGATGATCGCCGCAGCCATGCAGAACCCCTCGGCCTGGTGGCTGGGTCTGTTCCCGGGTATCGCGATCCTCAGCATCGTGATGGCCTTCAACTTCATCGGCGACTCGCTGCGCGACGCCCTCGACCCGCTCGCCGCCCGCGAGCGCGAGGCGGAATCGCCCACGGCGGTCTCCGCCGCCGCATCGACCGGGGAGGTGGCACAGTGACCGTCGCGCTCGCGATCCGCGACCTGCACGTCGAACTCGGCCAGAGCCGTCGCAACCGCACCGAGGTCGTGAGAGGCATCTCGCTCGACCTCGTCCCCGGGCGCATCCAGGGCCTCGCCGGAGAGTCCGGATCCGGCAAGAGCATGACCGCCATGGCGATCCTCGGGCTGCTGCCCGCGGGCGGGACGGCGTCGGGATCCATCGTCCTCGGCGGTGCGGACAAGACGGACCTCCAGCTCGTCGGCATGACGGGCCGCGCCTACCGCACGGTGCGCGGCAAGCGGATCGGCATGGTCTTCCAGGATCCGTCCGCCAGCCTGCATCCGCAGATCACGGTCGGATCCCAGCTCGCGGACGGCATCCGCACGCATCTCGCGCTGTCCCGCGCCGAGGCCAGGAAGCGGGCGGCGGAGCTGCTCGCGCTGGTGCGCGTGCCGAATCCCGAGGAAGCGCTGCAGAAGTATCCGCATCAGTTCTCCGGCGGCCAGCGACAGCGCATCGCGATCGCGATCGCCCTGGCCTGCGAGCCGGAGGTCCTGCTCGCGGACGAGCCCACCACGGCGCTCGACGTGACGGTGCAGGCGGGCATCCTGCACCTGCTGCGCGACCTCGCGACCGAGCGCGACCTCGCCGTGCTGCTGGTCACGCACGACCTCGGCGTGATGAGCGCGGTCGCCGACGAGGTCGCGGTGATGCGGGGCGGACGGATCGTCGAGTCCGGCTCGAGGCAGCAGGTCTTCCAGAACCCGCAGCATCCCTACACGCGAGAGCTGCTGGACGCGATGCCCGACGCGCAGGACTCCCTGGTGGACGCACCCGCCGACCCGTCTCGGTCCCCGAGCGAGCGCGACGAGACGAAGGGCGCTCTGCTCGGTCAGGAACCGACGAAGCACACCGAGGATCCCGAGGAGACCCGATGAGCGATCAGAAGCCGGTCCTGCACGTCGACTCCCTCGTCGTCGAATACGGCGGCCGCGCCGCGTTCCGTGCGGTGGACGGCGTCTCGTTCGACATCGCCGCCGGTGAGGTGCTCGCGCTCGTCGGAGAGAGCGGCTGCGGGAAATCGTCGACCGCTCGCGCCGTGATCGGTATGGAGAAGCCTCGCGCCGGCGAGGTGCTCTACCGGGACCGCGCGGTGCAGCCGCTCGGCATGCGCACGCGTCCCGCGGAGCTCACTGCGATCCAGATGGTCTTCCAGGATCCGAATTCCTCGCTGAACCCTCGGATCCGTGTCGCGCAGCAGATCGCGGAGGGATCCCGCGCCGCCCGCGCGCGCGGTGTCGACTCGGAGGCGCCGTCGCACTGGCTGAAGGCGGTAGGCCTCTCGTCCGCCCTCGAGAATCGGTACCCGTACCAGCTCTCCGGCGGCCAGCGGCAGCGCGTCGCGATCGCTCGCGCGCTCGCCGCGAAGCCCGATCTGATCGTCGCCGATGAGCCGATCTCGGCGCTGGACGCCTCCGCTCAGGCGTCGGTCGCCGGAATGATGCGCGAACTGTGCGTGGCCTCGGGCGCGGCGATGCTGTTCATCTCGCACGATCTCTCCGTGGTGCGCCTGATGGCCGACCGTGTCGCCGTGATGTACCGCGGGCGGATCGTCGAGTCGGGCGCGACCCCTGTCGTGTGGGCCAATCCGGTGCACCCTTACACCGCGGCGCTGCTCGACGCGATCCCGCACCCGGACGGCGAGGGCGTTCTGCCCGCCGCGCCCGCCTCGGAGGCGCCGTCGTCCTGGCGCATCGAGATCCCCGAGGCGCTCGACCGCGTGCGCTGACCGCGCCGCACAGACCTCCCGGTGCGGGCTTGCCCCCTGCGCCCGCGCCGGGAGACCCACACTGCGGCCGCGTCCTTCGTCTCGCTCCGCTCGCTCAGGAACCGGTGCTGGGATCGGTCCCTGAGCGAGGAGCGCAGCGACGAGACGAAGGGCGTCGCCTCGATCGGCGTGCCCGGGCCGCTCAGGCCCCGGCCGGGGTCAACGCGTGCGGGGTGGTGTTGAGGTTCACGCAGCCGTCGGCGGTGACGACCACGATGTCCTCGATGCGGGAACCCCACTCGCCGGGGAAGTAGATCCCGGGCTCGATGCTGAAGGCCATGCCCTCGCGCAGCGGCAGTGCGTTGCCGGGCGCGATGTACGGCTCCTCGTGCGTCGTGACGCCGATGCCGTGGCCTGTGCGGTGCAGGAACGCTTCGGCCAGACCCTCCGCGGCGAGCACGTCGCGGGCGGCGGCGTCGACCTGCTCCGCCGTGACGCCGGGGCGCACGGCGTCGACGGCCGCCTGCTGGGCGCGAACGAGCACGGCGATCCTGCGTGCGATCTCCGGATCCGGCTCGCCGACGGCGTAGGTGCGAGTGCTGTCGGAGTTGTAGCCGGCCGGCACGGCGCCGCCGATGTCCACGACCACGATGTCGCCGTCCTGGATCACCCGGTCCGAGACCTCGTGGTGCGGATCCGCGCCGTGCGGCCCGGAGGCGACGATCACGAACTCGACCGTGCGGTGCCCCTCCTCAACGATCGCCGCGGCGATGTCGGCGCCGACTTCGCGCTCGGTGCGTCCGGCGCGCAGCAGGCCGGGGACGCGTCGGTGCACGGCGTCGATCGCCTCCCCGGCGCGGCGCAGCTCGGCGACCTCGGCGGCGTCCTTGATCATCCGTCCCTCGCGCAGCACGGGCGTGGCGAGCTCGGGCCGCAGTCCCAGGCGGTCGGCGAGCGGGATCAGGTGCAGGGCGGGCAGGGCGTCGGAGACGCCGAGACGCGCGGGGGCCTCGGGCATCGCGGCGGTGACGAGGGCGTACGGATCCTGCCCGTCCACCCAGTCCGCCACGGCGAGCCCGAGCGCGCCGACGGCCGTGTCGCGCACTTTCGCGAGCTCCATGCGAGGCACGACGACGGTCGGATCCCCGTTCGCCGGGATCACGAGAGCGGTCAGCCGCTCGATCGTGTTCCCCTCGACGCCCGCGAGATAGGCGAGGTCGGGACCGGGACCCACGACGATCGCGTCGAGACCCGCTTCGGCGGTCAGGGCGCGGGCGCGGTCGAGGCGGGCGGCGTACACGGAGGCGGGGAATGGCGTGCTCACCCCTCCACGCTAGGTTCCGCGGGTCGGGAGGGCCAGGATTCGACACCCGTCAGAACCGAACTCAGGATGGATTTCGCAGAACCGCGGAAATTCGAGCGGATTCGTCCGTCATGGGGGGATCCATCCTGAGAACGGTGCAGACAGACTGCGCGTGCGGTCCGGCAGAGACACGCCGGAGCGCGGTCATGTTCGCGTCGCGTACTGCTTCCGGCTGCACGCGGGTGAACGCCAAGGATCGCCGGACCGAGCCGGGCCGAGCCGAGCCCAGCCGGTTCAGCTCAGCGTGATCCCCGACTCCTCGAGGCGGGCGCGCACGCGCTCCACGTCCTCGTCGCCCGGGAGCTCGCCGATCACCTTCATCATCAGCACCTGCGCGTCGACGAGGGAGATCTCCGGATCCGCTCCGCTCTGCGCGGCCACGGCCTCGCACACCTCCTGCACCTCGTCGTCGGTGAGGCGACGACGCAGCAGGGCGAGGATCGGCACCCGGTCCTGGGCGGGGATCCCATCCGGGTAGCCCGCACCCAGCCAGCGCAAGGCCTGGGCGATGAGGTTCCCATCGGAGGCGTCCGCAGTGGAGGCCGTGCCGGAACCCTCAGCGGCCGCGTCCCGGAGGATCCGCTGATCGCCCACGATCCGCTGCGCCTTGGTGCTCAGCGGCACTCCGCGGTCGGCGAGCAGGACGGCGACGCGGCGCACCTCGTCGGCACCGGGGTTCGCCGAGGTCACGTCGGCGATCGCCGCGCGGATCTGCGAGACCCGCACCGGATCCGTCTCCTGTCGGGCCAGGGCCGCCACCACCTCCGCGAGCTCCTCGGCGGTGAGCGTCCGCTGCAGCAGGGCGAGCAGCGGCGAGTAGTCCTTGGGGGGCACGCCCTCCGGATAGCCGGCGCGCAGCCAGTCGAGCACGCGACTGAGGACGTTGCCGTTCACTTGCCCGCTCCGAACAGCGAGATCCCGAAGTAGTGGTAGATGCTCAGCCTCGTGATGAAGAGCACCCCGGTGAGCACCACGGCGATCACGAGCGCGAACAGGATCCAGCCCGCCGCGGTCAGCACCGGACGGCGCGTTCCCGCGGCCTCGCCGTCGATCTCGCCGGTGCCTGCCGACTGCAGCCGCATGCCGATCGCGAACAGGGCGGGAAGCCCCGCGCCGAACAGCAGGCCGACCAGCAGCACACGGCCCGCGGAGAGGGCCATCTGAGCGATGTCGAAATTCATCTCATCCGTCCTTCGGTTCAGGCCGCCGCGCCCTCGGGCACGACGGAGCCGTCCCACTCGGCGTTGACGTTGTTGTGGTCGATCTTCTGCCGGCGGCTGCGCAGGTAGAGGAGGGCCGCGGCCGCGAGCAGCAGCACGAACACGGTGATCGCCCCGGCGAGCCCGCCGATGCCATGGGCGACGAAGAAGCAGAGAGCTCCCACGATGCCCGCAGCCGGCATCGTGATGAGCCAGGCCGTGACCATGCGACCCGCGATGCCCCAGCGCACCTGCGCCCCCGGGCGTCCCACGCCGGATCCGAGGATCGATCCGGTGGCGACATGCGTGGTGGACAGCGCCATGCCCATCGAGCTGGACGTGAGGATGATCGCGGCGGAGGACGCCTCTGCGGCGAGGCCCTGCGGCGACTCGATCTCGACCAGGCCCTTGCCCAGCGTGCGGATGATCCGCCAGCCGCCGAGGTACGTGCCGAGCGCGATGGCCGCTCCGCAGGTCACGATGATCCAGATCGGCAGACCCTCGTTGAGGATCTGGTCGCCGGTGAGCGTGCCGTGCGCGATGAGGGCGAGGGCGATCACGCCCATCGTCTTCTGCGCGTCGCCGGTGCCGTGTGCGAGTGAGACGAGCGACGCGGTGCCGATCTGGCCCCAGCGGAAGCCGGCCTCGCGGTGCTTCGCGTGCACGGAGCGGGTCAGACGGTAGACGAGCCAGGTGCCGACCGCCGCCACGACGCCCGCGATGAGCGGGGAGAGCACGGCGGGGACGATGATCTTCCCGACGATGCCGGCCCAGTTGACGGTCGCAGCTCCCGCGATGCCGGCGCCGATGAGCCCGCCGAACAGGGCGTGCGAGGAGCTGGACGGCAGGCCCAGCAGCCAGGTGAGCAGGTTCCACAGGATGCCGCCGACGAGCCCGGCGAAGATGATGATCATGGCCGACTCGGGACTCAGGCCCGGCACGAGGTCGCCGCTGGGGCCCTGGATCGTGAGCACGTCCTTCGTGATGGTCGCGGCGACCTCGACCGAGAGGAAGGCGCCCAACAGGTTCAGGATCGCGGAGAGCGCCACCGCGACCTTCGGCCTCAGCGCACCGGTCGCGATCGAGGTGGCCATCGCGTTCCCGGTGTCGTGGAATCCGTTGGTGAAGTCGAAACCGAGTGCGGTCACGACCACCAGGATGAGGATCATCACTTCGGCGCTCATGATCGTCAGCATTCCGCGTCCCGACCGCGGGAACAGCCGGCGTCGTGCACTCGACGGCGAGAGTTCATCGGGCGTTAAGCGCCCCAGGGGGAGAGTGATCGAGGAGGGTCCTCACCGTCCGCATAGCAGCCGGGCGTAGCCTCGCGGCGGCCGCATTGCAGATCGGAACCGCCACGCCTTCCATCCCCGTCTTCCTCAGCACCTGGAGCCTGGATCCCACCGCGCTCGTGGTGCTGATCGTCGCAGCCGGCCTCTATCTCGGCGGGGTGGAGGTGCTGCGCCGGCGGGGCCATCGCTGGCCGCTGTCGTTGACGCTGATGTTCCTGCTGCTCGGTCTCGGCTCCTATGCCGTCGTATCGTTCGGATTCCTGGGAACGTGGAGCACGGCGCTGCGCTGGGCCTTCTCGACGCGGATCGCCCTGCTCATGTTCGTCGTGCCCGTGCTCGTCACTCTCGGCCGTCCGGTGTCGCTCGCCCGTGCGGTGCTCTCGACACGGCCCCGCGCTCGGGTGAACGGCTTCCTGCGCTCCTGGCTGGCGAAGTTCTTCGGCAACGCCATCATGGCGCCGGTGTTCACGTGCCTCGTGTTCTCGGTGTTCTTCACACCGCTCTCGGCGGTGCTGCGGGTCAATCCGATCACCGAGGGAGTGGCGTCGGTGATCGTGCCGTTGCTGGGACTGCTGATGATCCTGCCGATGGCTGCGCACACGGTCGCGCGCACGAGCCTGTTCATCGTGGCCGAGTTCATGTTCGCCTTCGTGGAACTCGTGCTCGACGCGATCCCCGGCGTGCTGCTGCGCCTGGGCACTGTCGTCTTCGACCACGCGGGCGCCTGGCCCGGGGCGCTGCCGCTCTGGTTCCCGAACCCGCTGCGCGATCAGCAGCTGTCCGGCGACTTCCTGTGGTTCATCGCCGAGATCGTCGATGTGCCGATCCTCGTGATCCTGATGATGCGATGGATCCGCTCCGACCGGCGTGAGTCGCGCAGCATGGACGAACTCAGCGACGAGGAGATGGCCGAACTCACCGCCGCGCACCTGCGCGGAGACTGACGCTCAGGTCGCAATCACCACACTCGGGTCGCAGTTTCGGCCGTATCCGGGCTGTCTTCGCGGCAGAAATCGCGACCTGAGCGGTGGAGTCCGGATCCGTCCGGTGTCACTCCGCGGGGGCGGCGGTGCGGATGCGCTCGCCGAGGAACGCCAGGTCGGCGGCGGAGAGAGCGGTGACGGCATAGGAAACAGGCCACACGGCGCCCTCGTCGAGCTGGGCGGGCCACTCGAATTCGAACGTGGCGTAGCGCACCTTGAACTTGGCCTTGGGCTTGAAGAAGCAGACGACCTTGCCCGCGGCGTTGGCCCAGGCCGGCATGCCGTAGTACGTGCGGGGCACGAGGTGCGGGGCGTGCTCGGCGACCAGAGCGTGCAACGCCTCAGCGAGGGCGCCGTCCTCCCCGTCCATCTCGGCGATCTTGGCCCGCACGTCGGCCTCGCCGGCGGCGCGCGCCTCCTCGGGTGAGATCTTCTTCCGCGCGGTGCGGGTGCGACTCTCCTTCGCGGCCTCCTTCACAGCCGCGCGCTCGAAGTCGGTCAGCACGGGGGCGGTGTTCTCGGTCATGGCAACCTCCTGTCGACGCCCCGCGGATCCGGGGACATCCTTCAGCGTAGGAACGCGCGCGCGTGCGTGCTTCTTCAGAACTGATCGATCCATCAGGACATCGTGCTGGACCGGGATCCGCTGACCGTGCCGGCGGAGGAGCTCGCCGAGGCGGTCGTGCGGGAGGTGCACCTCGGTGGACGGCGGGTCGGCTGACCGCGCCATACCGGCTGCGACGTCCTAGGGTGTGAACCATGGACATGCGCGTCGCGGCATACGCCGTCATCCTCGACGATGAAGGGCGGGTGTTGCTGGCGCGATGGACCGAGGGCCGCCGGGTGTCCTGGACGATGCCGGGAGGCGGGCTGGAGCCGGGTGAGGACCCCGAAGCCGCCGTCCGCCGGGAGGTGCGCGAGGAGACCGGCTACAAGGTGGTCGTCGATGAGCTGCTCGGGATCCACTCCCGCGTGATCCCGGCCCGCCGCAGGGTCACGCCCGGTGCGAGCAAGCCGCTGCACACCCTGCGTATCGTGTATCGCGCGCGGATCACGAGCGGGAAGCTCCGGTTCGAGAAGAACGGATCCACCGACATGGCCGCGTGGTATCCGCTCGACGAGGTCGCCGGCCTGCAGCGCGTGCGGCTCGTCGACATCGCCCTGGGAATGGCGGGCGTCGCGGCCTGAACCGCTCGGGGCCTACTCCGGCTCGGAGATGTCGGCGACGGTCGCGTCGTAGGCCGAGATCAGCGCGTCGCCGTCGACGAACAGGCTGTAGCCGTGCGCGCCGGCGCCCATCGCGATCCGCCGCCCGCGGATCGTCTCGTCCGCGAACACCGGCCACGCGGTCGTGCTGCCGATCGGGACGATCGTGCCGCGCTCGTAGCCGGTCGCCGCCAGCGCGACGGCGGGATCCGGCAGCTTCAGCCGGTTGACGCCGACCAGGGCGCGCAGCTTCGGCCAGGAGATCTTGCGTCCGCCAGGGACCAGCGCGAACAGGAACGTGTCATCGCTGCGCTTGACCACGAGCGTCTTCACGATGCCGGACGGATCCAGGCCGAGCAGCGCAGCAGCCTCCTGCAGGCTGTTCGCGGCCGGACGCTGCCGGATCTCGATATCGAGACCGCGTTCGGCCGCGGCGTCGCGCACGCGGGCGTGCGGATCCGACCCGGTGGCCGACTCTCCTACAGGCTCGGGGACCGGTGAAGCGGAGGTGCTCACGCCTCGGGGGCGTTCAGCGGGTCATCGGCGACCCAGAGCTCGTCGTCTGCGCGCAGCGCCTGCCAGGCGGCTGCCAGGACGCCCACGGCAGCCGCGGCGCCGAGGATGATCGCGATCACGGCGCCGATGCCGAGGCCGCTCTTGCGCTCGGCCGGCACGGTGACCAGGGCGCGCGGGGTGTGCGCGGTTCCGGTGCGCTTGGCGTTCGCGATGTCCCACGCGGTGAGGGCGGATCCGACCACACCGCCGATCGCCGGGACCACCTTGTGGTCGACGACATCGCGGGAGAACTTGACGCCCTTGTCGACGACGGGCACCACGCGGTGCTCGTACACGTCCTGCACGGTGGGCACGACCTGCTCGCGGCGGAAGTGGTCGAGCTGGCGACCCGCCTCGCGCGCGACGTTCGCGGCATCGCCGACGACGACCTGCTGGGCGGCCCACAGCTTGGCGGCCTCGCTCTGCAGCTGACGGAGTTCCTTCTGACGCTTGCGGCTCAGGCTCACGATGCCCTCCCAATCGAAACGGAGTTCGGACTCACCATCTTGCCAGACAAGCTCCTGAGTGGCGGGTGTGCGTCGGAGAAGTTCCTGGGGGAATCAGAGACTGCAGGGGATCCGATGCGAGAATGGACCCATGCCTCACGCCACTCACGTCGCCACGCTGCACACCAACCACGGAGACATCGTCATCAACCTCTTCGGTGACCACGCTCCCCGCACCGTGAAGAACTTCGTCGAACTCTCCGACGGCACCGGATCCTGGACGCACCCTGCCACCGGCAAGCCCGGCGAGGGTGCGCTGTACCAGGACGTCATCTTCCACCGGATCATCCCGAACTTCATGATCCAGGGCGGCGACCCTCTCGGACAGGGCGTCGGCGGCCCCGGCTACACGTTCAACGACGAGATCCACGGCGAGCTGAACTTCAACGAGCCCTACATCCTGGCGATGGCCAACGCCGGACTGCGTCGCAACGCCATCACCGGCCAGGCCGAGGGCACCAACGGCTCGCAGTTCTTCATCACGACCGACCCGACCCCGTGGCTGCAGGGAAAGCACACGATCTTCGGCGAGGTCGCGGACGACGCCTCGAGGGCCGTCGTGGACGAGATCGCCGCCGTGCGCACCGGAGCGGGCGACCGCCCGGTCGAGGACGTCGTGCTGCAGTCCGTCGACATCGTCGCGAACTGACCCCGCCCGCGGACTCCGGAGCGCACGGATGACGACTTCGGAGTTCCACGCGAATCCCGACAACTTCTGCTACCGGCATCCCGGCCGGCAGAGCTTCGTGCTCTGTCAGCGGTGCATGCGCACGATCTGCCCGGAATGCCAGACCCAGGCCCCCGTCGGGGTGATCTGCCCGGAGTGCATGCAGGAGCAGCGTCGTAGCCAGACGCCGGCCCAGCGCCGCGCGAACCGGCGCTGGGGCGCGCGTTCGATGACCGCCGTCGGCGGCCGTCCGATCGTGACGTACTGGATCCTGGCGATCACCTCGGCGGTGAGCCTGCTGCAGTTCGTGCCGGGTCTCGGCGACTTCCTCACGAGCAACCTGCAGTTCTGGGCCGGCAATCTGTACCCGTCCCTGTCCGGGGCGCCGTTCGAGCCCTGGCGCCTGCTGACGGCTCTGCTCGTGCACGGCGGCCTCATCCACCTCGGCCTCAACATGCTGGCGTTGTGGATGGTCGGGCAGCAGCTCGAGCCGCTGCTGGGTCGGGCGAAGTTCCTCACGCTGTATCTCGTGAGCGGTCTCGGCGGGTCCGTTGCGATGGCGCTGATCGATCCGGCCCAGCCCACGGTCGGGGCGTCCGGGGCGATCTTCGGTCTGTTCGTCGCTCTGATCGTGATCGGCCGCCACCTCGGCGGCAACATCATCGGCGCACTGGTCGTGCTCGGGATCAACTTCGTGTACGGATTCATCGTGCCGGGAATCGCCTGGGAGGCGCACGTCGGCGGTGCGGTCGTCGGGGCGCTGGTGGCGCTCGTCTACGTGAACGCGAGCCGCCGCCGCAGCGCGCGCTTCTGGTGGATCGGCCTGGTCGCCGCGATCGTGCTCGTGCTGCTGGTCGTGGTGGCGATCGTGCCTCCGCTGATCATCACCGCCGGCCACTGAGCCGACCGATACGAAGGCCCCCGCTTCCCCGCGGGGGCCTTCGTCGTCTCCGGGATCGCCGCGTGTGAATAACACCCGTGTAATTCTCCCCACATGGGGATAGATCTGTGGATAACTTCGGGGACGGGATGTGCATATCCATCCCCAGAATGTGGATAACCCCTCGGATCCGTGGACAACCCTGCGGGAAAGGTCCCTGAGCGTCCTTCGTCTCGCTTCGCTCGCTCAGGAACCGGGAATGCAGAAACGCCCCCGCGCGGGCGGGGGCGTTTCGGAGAAGGGGAGCGCGGTGTCAGCGCCAGCGGGTAGTCATCAGGAAGCCGATCAGGGCGATGCCCAGACCGATCAGCAGGTTCCAGGACTGCAGACCCGGGATCGGGTACTGCATGCCGGTGATGTAGAAGACCAGGATCCAGGCCAGGCCGAGCAGCATGAAGCCGACCATGACCGGCTTGAACCACACGGCGTTGGGTGCGGCTTGGCCTTCGACCTTGTCGACGGCGGCTTCTTCGGGCTTGCGGGATCGTGCCATGGGCACAGTCTACCCAACAGGCCGCGCCGACATCAGGCTGTCGTCCGACGGCAAGGTCCGCTCGATAGGATCGCGGGATGACCGACGCCCCGCGAGCCGCCACGCGCCGTGCCGGCCGGGGCGGACGACCGCGCCGTCGCGCGACGGTCATGAGCGTGCTCGGCGAGCTGCTGCTGACCGCGGGCGTCGTGGTGCTGCTGTACGCCGCCTGGCAGATGTGGATCGGCGACATCATCATGAGCGCCTCCGCGAACGACAAGGGGCAGCAGATCTCCCAGGCATGGGCGAAGGAGCCCGCGCCAGCCCTGCCGCCCGTGATCGACGACGGGAACGGCGTCGACGGCGCTCATCCCCGGTACGAGCCGCCCGTGATGACCCCGCCCGCGAACGGCGTCCCCTGGGGCGCGCAGATGCACGTGCCGCGGTGGGGATCCGACTACAACGTGCAGATCGCCGGCGGGGTGACCAGGCCGGACACGCTCGATCACGGCTGGATCGGCGTCTACCCCACGTCCGGATTGCCCGGCCAACCAGGCAACTTCACGATGGCCGCCCACCGCACCACCTGGGGCAAGCCCTTCAATCAGCTCGACAGGCTGCATCTGAACGACGCGATCGTGATCGAGACGGAGCAGGGGTGGTACACCTATCGGTTCCGCACCCTCGAGTACGTCACGCCCGACAGCGTCGACGTGCTGAACCCCGTGCCGCAGGAGACGGGCGTCGCCGCCGGGGGGCGGTACATCACCCTCACCGCGTGCTCGCCGCTGTACTCGCTCGCCGAGCGCATCGTGGCGTACGGGGTGTTCGAGAGCTTCCAGCCGCGGGCCCTGGGCGCCCCGGCCTCGTTGAAAGCGGTGAGCTGATGTACGGCGCTCTGTGGCGGATACTCCCCGGCCCGTGGTGGGTGCGGCTGTTCATCGTGCTCGTGCTGCTCGCAGCCGTGCTCTACGGGCTCATGTTCTGGGTGTTCCCGTGGGCGAGCCCGCTGATCTCGCCCGGTGACGTCAGCATCGAGCCGTCGCCGACCGCGACCTGACGCGGGCGTCCTTCGTCTCGTCGCTGCGCTCCTCGCTCAGGAACCGAGTGGGGAGCGCAGCGAGACGAGGACGCTCAGGAACCGAGGGCGGCCCGGTTCCTGAGCGAGCGCAGCGAGACGAAGGACGCTCGACGGCGCCGGCGGGTCACTTGCCGGTGCAGTAGGTCAGATCGATCGTGGACAGCACGGGCACGTCTCCCGGAGGCGCCGACATCGATGAGACGGTCTTCGGGTCGGTCGCCTTGCACTGCGGGTTCTCGACCGGGTTCGCGGTCAGGCCCAGCTGCTGGAGCGTCTGGGTCGCCGATTCGAGAGTCCAGCCGGTGAGGTCGTTGAGCGTCACCACACCGCTGGCGACGACGAGGTCGATCACGGTGCCCGGAGGAACCTCGGTGTCGGCCTGCACGCTCGACGACAGCACGATGTCGTGCGGAGTGCGCGGATCGTTCTTCTGGGTCACGGATCCGAGCTGCAGTCCGGCCTTGGTCAGCGTGTCCTTCGCAGCGGTGGCGCTGAGGCCGACCAACTGCGGGACCGCGACATCGGCGGCGCCGGAGGAGACGTACACCGTCACCGACTGTCCCTTGTCCATGCGGGCGCCGGCCTCGGGGTCCGTGCTGACGACCTTGCCCTTGTCGACGGTCGCGTCCGCCTGATCGATGCGGATCGCGCGCAGGTCGTTCTTGGCCAGCAGCGCGACGGCGGACTCGTAGGTCTGACCCGCCACGCTCGGCACCGCGCGCGTAGTGGTCGGCACGTCAGCGGCGGGCTTGATCGCGAGCACCCAGATCAGCACCGAGGCCACCAGCACGACGAGCAGCGCGACACCGGCCCAGATCCAGGCGACCGGGGGCCCCGACTGCGTCCGCGTCATCGTCGTGTCGGTGGAGAGCTGGCGCAGCGTGCGCGCGGTCTCCTGCGCGTGCCGCGGACTCGAACCGTAGAGCTCGCTGGTGAGCGAGGACAGCTGCTTCTTCGTGGGCACGGCGCCGGTCACGGCGTCGTCGAGCGCGGTGCGGAAAGAGACCGCATCGGGGAAGCGCTGGAAGGGATCCTTCGCCATCGCGCGCAGCACGACCGGATCCAGGGCGCGGATGCGCTCGAGCTCGGCCGGGGAGTGCTCCTCGTCATGCACCTCGCTCGGCGGCAACGGGGTCTCGCTGACGTGCTGGTAGGCGACGGCGACCGGGGAGTCCCCGCGGAAGGGCTGGCGCCCGGTGAGCAACTCGTACAGCACGACGCCCGCGGAGTACAGGTCGGTGCGAGCATCGACCTGCTCGCCCTTGGCCTGCTCCGGCGAGAAGTACGCGGCGGTGCCGATGATCTGGGTGGTCTCGGCGACCGTGGAAGAGGAGTCGGAGACGGCCCGGGCGATCCCGAAGTCCATCACCTTGACCGTGCCGTTCGGGGTCACCTTGACGTTGCCGGGCTTGATGTCGCGGTGCACGACGCCGGCACGGTGGGAGTACTCCAGGGCCTCGAGGATCCCGTCCGCATAGCGCACGGCGTCGACGGTCGGCACGGGGCCTCGCGCGATGATGTCCTTGAGGAGGTCGCCGGGCACGAGCTCCATGACGATGAAGGGCACCGGCTCGGCGGGCGTGCCGCCGGCCTCCGGGGTGCTGTCCTCGCCCGCGTCGAACACGCGCACGATCGAGGGGTGCGACATGCGCGACGCGGCCTGCGCCTCCATCCGGAATCGCGTGCGGAACGCCGCGTCGCGAGCGAGCTCGCGGTCGAGGATCTTGATCGCGACCTCGCGCCCGAGGGTCAGGTCGTAGCCTCGGTGCACATGGGCCATGCCACCGCGGCCGATGAGGTCATCGACGCGGTAGCGACCGGCCATGACGCGCGTGATCGTCGCCACAGAGGACCCCCCTGGTTCTCTTGTTCGTACTGCTTTCGGGCCCGTCAGGGCGTTGGCGGCGGTGTGACCGGGCCGGTGCCCGGCAGGATCGGCTCCGACATCTGCGGCGACGGCCCGCTCTCGCGCTTGCTGTCCCCGCAGAGTGCCAGGTAGGTCGCGGTGACCTGGGCGCCCGGCTGGTTGGCGATGGAGATCTCGGCATCGAGCGTGTTGGCGTCGAAGGTCTTCTGGGATCCGTCGCCGACGAACGTCGCGTTGGTGAGGGTCACCACGTAGCCCGACACATTGCCGGTGCCGCTCGGGCACACGAAGCCGGCCCAGCTCAGCTGCACGGTTTCGCCTGCGATGGCGGGGCCGGCGAGCTTCGGAGCGGAGTCGGGCGCGCCGATCGGCACGAGGTCTCCGTACACCGTGAGCTGCACGACGGTGCCCTTCTTGACGTTGCCGCCGCTGGGATCCGTGCTGTAGACGGTGCCCACCTTGTCTTGCGCCGGAGCGTGGTCGCCCGTGGAGCAGGTGCCGTCAAGACCCGCGCCCTTGAGCGTCTGCACGGCGCCGTCGCACGACTGCCCGATCAGGCCGAGCGTGCCGAGCGCGACCGTGTCGGCGGTCGGGGCTGGCGTGGGCGTGGGTGTCTTGCTCGGCGTCTTGGGCGGTGTCGAGACCGCAGACGACGAAACGGGCTGCGGCGCCTTCTGGTTCGACAGCAGCGCCCACACCGTGCCGCCGAGCACGATGACCAGCAGCGCGATGAGCGCGATGAGCGGCCACGTCCACGGGCTGCGCTTTTTCTTCTCCGGGGTCTCATCGGCCCCGGTCGGGATCTGCGCCGTCGTGGGCATGATCGTGGTCGCACCCTGCGTCGCGCCCATGAGCTGCGTCATGGCGTCGTCGCCGGTCGCGACAGCACCGGCGCCCAGGACGCCGGCGATGACGGCCGGCACCGCGATCGCGGCGGAGTTCAGGTCGCCGCGGCGCAGCGCCTGCGCGGCGCGCGCGACCGTGGCCGCGGAACTCGGCCGGTCGGCCGGCTTCTTCGCGATCATGGCCATGACCAGGTTCTGCACCGGCTGCGGAACGGTCGGGGGCAGCGGCGGCGGGGTGTCGTTGATCTGCGCCATCGCGATCGCGACCTGCGACTCGCCCGTGAACGGACGCTTCCCGGCCAGGCACTCGTACGCGACGATGCCGAGCGAGTAGATGTCGGTGGCCGGCGATGCGGCGTGCCCCGAGGCCTGCTCCGGTGAGAGGTACTGGACGGTGCCCATGACCTGACCGGTGGCCGTGAGCGGCACCTGGTCGGCGATGCGGGCGATGCCGAAGTCGGTGATCTTGACCCGGCCGTCCGGCGTGATCAGCAGGTTGCCGGGCTTGATGTCGCGGTGCACGAGGCCCGCGGCGTGCGCGGCCTGCAGCGCGGAAGCGGTCTGCGCGACGATGTCGAGCGTCTTGTCGGCGCTGAGGGATCCCTCGCGCTCGATGATCGTGGAGAGGGCCTCGCCGGGGACGAGCTCCATGACGAGGTACGCCGAGCCGTTCTCCTCGCCGTAGTCGAACACGCTCGCGATGCCCTCGTGGTTCACGAGGGCAGCGTGGCGGGCCTCGGCGCGGAAGCGCTCGAGGAAGCCAGGATCCCCCATGTACTCGTCTTTGAGGATCTTGATGGCGACGGTCCGTCCGATGACGTGATCGGTCGCCTCCCACACCTCGCCCATGCCACCGATGGCGATCCGAGACTGCAGCTCGTAGCGACCGCCGAAATGCACACCTTGCGTCGGCCTCATTTCTTCAGCACCGCCTCCATGACCTTCTTGGCAATCGGTGATGCGATCGCATCACCGGATCCGGATTGTCCCTGCCCACCGCCGTCTTCGACGACGACCGCAACGGCGATCTCCGGGTTCGAAGCGGGCGCGAAGCCGGTGAACCACAGCGTGTAGGGGTTCGTGTCGCCGTTCTCCGCTGTGCCCGTCTTACCGGCCACGTCGACTCCGTCTATTCTTGCACCCTGCGCCGCTCCGCTTGAGACCGACGCCTGCATGGCGGCGGTGACCGCCGCGGCCTGGTCGGAGCTCATCGCCTGACCGAACTGGGTGTTGTCGAACTGCTTCTGCACCGAAAGATCGTCGCCGACGACCTGATCCACCATGCGCGGGTTCATCACGACGCCGTTGTTCGCGATGCCTGCCGAGACCATGGCCATCTGCAGCGGGGTCGCCCTCACGTCGCCCTGTCCGAAGCCGGTGAGACCGGTCTTGTCGGGCGAGAGGCTCTTCGGGTACGTGGACGCGGTCGACTCGAGAGGCAGTGAGAACTCCTTGCCGAAGCCGAACTTCTCCGCAGTGGCGCGGATCGCCTCGTCGCCGAGCTGCACGGCGAGCTCGGCCATCGGGATGTTGCAGCTGAACCGGATGGCATCGGCGAGGCTCACGGTCTGCCCGTTGCCGGCGGGGCAGGGGCCGCCCCACGAGTTGTGCACGGCGGTGGTGGTGCCGGGCAGCGTGAAGGCGGCCGGGTTCGGGAACGTCGACTGCATCGTGAACTTGCCGGAGTCGAGCGCCGCGGCGGCGACGACGAGCTTGAACGTGGATCCGGGCGGGTTCATGTTCCCGCCGATGGCGCGGTTGCTCAGCGGCTTGTTCGGGTCGGCGACGAGGCCGTCGTACGTGGCGTTGGCTGCCTTCGAGTCGTGCACGGCGAGGGTGTTCGTGTCGTAGCCGGGAGTGGAGACCATCGCGAGGATCCGCCCCGTCTTCGGCTCGATCGCGACGACGGCGCCCTGATAGCCCTGCAGTGCGTCGTAGGCGGCCTTCTGCGCCACCGGGTCGAGGCTCAGGCGGATGTTCGCGCCCTTCTGCGGCTGACCGGAGACGATCCGCTCGATCGACGAGAGGAACTGCGAGCCGCCGGTGCCGCTGAGCTCGCTGTTCATGGCCTTCTCGATGCCGGTCGCGCTGCCCAGTGCCGGGTTGTAATAGCCGGTCACCGCGGACCACATCTGCGGATCCGTGTACACCCGCTGGAACGAGTACATGTCGCCCGAAGGGGTCGAGGTGGCGATCGGCGTGTCGCCGGCGAGGATGGATCCGCGCTGGATCTCGTAGCTGTCCAGCCGGGTGCGCCGGTTGGCATCGTTCTGCGAGAGCGCATCCGCCTGGACGACCTGGATCCAGCTCACCGAGCCGAACAGGGCGAGGAACATGACCAGCACGAGGATGCTGATCCTTCTGAGTTCTTTGGTCATCCGATCACCACCCTGGGTTGACGGCGGACGCCGTCGGAGATCCGCAGGAGGAGTCCGACGATGAGCCAGTTGGCGATGAGGGAGGATCCGCCGGCCGCGAGGAACGGCGTGGTGAGGCCGGTCAGCGGGATCACTCGGGTGACGCCGCCGACCATGATGAAGACCTGCAGGCCGATCGTGAACGAGACCCCCACCGCGAGTAGCTTGCCGAAGTCGTCCTGACCCGCGACGCCGATCCGCAGGCCGCGGCTGACGAACACCATGTACAGGCAGAGCACGGCGAACAGGCCGATGAGGCCGATCTCCTCGCCCAGGCTCGTGATGATGAAGTCGCTCTCCGCGACCGGCGTGATCTGCGGGCGGCCCTGGCCGAGGCCGGTTCCGAGCAGTCCGCCGTGCGCGAGGCCGAAGATGCCCTGCGTGAGCTGGTAGCTCTGGTCCTCCATGAGGTCGGGGTTGAAGGCGTTGATCCAGGTGTTGAAGCGGTTCTGCACGTACGTCAGGAACTGCGCGACGACCGCGACACCGATCACCACGCCCACGACGCCGATGAGCACCCAGCTGGTCTTTCCGGTCGCGACGTAGAGCATCACGATGAACATGCCGAAGATGAGCACACCGGTGCCGAGGTCGTGCTGCGCGACGATGATGGCGAGCGAGATCAGCCAGACCACGATCACGGGCCCGAGCTCCCGCATGCGTGGCCAGGTGATGCCGGCGAACCGCTTGCCCACGGACGACAGGCTCTCCCTCGTGCGCACGAGGTAGCCCGCGAAGAAGATCGCCAGGAAGATCTTCGAGAGCTCGCCCGGCTGGAAGCCGAGCCCGCCGATCGAGATCCAGACATCGGCGTTCGCGTCGGCCTTGAGGCCGGGGATGAAGGGCAGGACCAGCAGCACGAGGCCCGCCAGCCCGGAGAGGTAGGTGTACTTGTACAGCACGCGATAGTTACGCAGGAAGATCACGAGAGCGATCGCGCCGGCCACCGAGATCGCCATCCACATGATCTGCTTGTTGGACGATGCGTTCCAGCCGGTGGCGTGGTTGGCGATGTCGATGCGGTAGATCTCCGCGATGCCGACGCCGGTGAGGAGCGTGGCGATCGGGAGGACGAACGGATCCGCGTCGCTGGCCACGAAGCGCAGCACGATGTGCAGGGCGAACACGAGCACGGCGAGCCCGCCGCCGATGAGCAGGATCATCGGATCGATGCGGCCGAGGGCACCCAGCTGTACGAGAGTGAGCGCTGCGCCCGCCACGACCACGGCGAACAGCAGGAGCCAGAACTCGCGGTTGCGCTGCGTCTGCGGGCCTCGGATCTTGCGCAGCGCGCGCAGCACGGCCGTGTCGGCCGCGACGTCGCCGGCGTTGTGGGCGGGTGCGGTGGCGGTCATGGCGTCTTCCCCGGTCCGGCCGAGGCGCGGAGGCGGCCGACGATGGCCGTCGCGTCGTCGAGGGAGCGTGCGGTGATGGTCTGCTGCACGAGCGACTGGTTGAAGCTGGGCAGGTCGGACATCTTGATGCCGGTGTCCTCGTACACGTGGGAGAGGGAGATCGGCCCGAGGTCCTGCTGGATCCCCTGGAACACGGCGACCGTGTCGGACTCGGAGTCGACGCCCACGAAATAGCGGGTCTGCGTCCACGCATAAGCGCCGAACAGTGCGGCAGCCATGAGCGCGATCACCACGATGAGCCCGGTGATCCACCCCACGCGGCGACGCACAGAGCGGCGGTGGTCCTCCTCGATGAGCTCCTCGAGGTAGTCGGCGGCGGGCTCGAAGTGCGTCGGCTCGTTCGCCGCCTGGCGCACCGGATGCAGCCAGCTCGGGCGCGCAGGGCGCGCGGCGGGCACGATGATCCCCTGCGGGTTCGCCGCGGCGCCGACGACGGTCGCGGATCCGGAGAGCACGGGGTGCTGGCCGCCGACGTCGACGATCACGATCGTGACGTTGTCCGGGGCGCCGCCGTCGAGCGCGTACTTCAGCAGGCCGTCCGCGGTGCGTCCTGGGGCCATGGCCAGCCGCAGCGTCTTCTCCATGTGCACTTCATCGACGACGCCGGAGAGTCCGTCGGAGCACAGCAGCCAGCGGTCGCCGGGCAGGGTCGGCATGACGAACATGTCGAGCTCCGGATCCGCGTCCATGTCGCTGAGCACGCGCATGAGCACGGAACGGCGCGGGTGGTAGCGCGCCTCTTCCGGCGTGATCCGCCCCGAGTCGACCAGGCGCTGCACGAACGTGTGGTCGGTGGTGATCTGGGTGAGCGTCTCGTCGCGGTAGAGGTAGATGCGGGAGTCGCCGATGTGGCCGATGACGGCGTAGTCGTCGACCATGATGATCGCGTCGAGCGTGGTGCCGAGGCCGGCGAGCTCCGGACGGTCCTTGACGGCGCGGATCATGTCGCCCGCGGCGGTCGTGGCGGCGGCCTGCAGGGAGGCCTCCGCGTCCATGGTCGAGGGGTAGGCGTGGTCGAGGTTCTGCAGCCGGTGGACCGCGATGCTGCTGGCGACGTCGCCGCCCGCGTGGCCGCCCATGCCGTCGGCGACGACGAACAGGTTCGCCCCGGCATAGCCGGAGTCCTGGTTGTTGGAGCGGACCTTCCCGGTGTGGGAGATCGCGGCGCTCGAGCCCTCGAAGACCATGGCCGCCGGTTACGCCCGCAGCTCGAAGGTCGTGGCGCCCACCTTGATGGGTGCGCCGATCGACACGGCGACGGGGGCGCCGACGCGCTCACCGCTCAGGAAGGTGCCGTTCGTGGAGTCGAGATCCTGGAGCATCCACTGGTCGCCCCACAGCAGCAGGCGCGCGTGATGGCTGGACGTGTAGTCGTCGCGGATGACCAGCCCGGACTCGCTCGAGCGGCCGATCGACATCGGCTCGGATCCGAGCGGCACCTCGAGGCCAGCCTTGGGTCCGGAGGTGATGACGAGCTTGGTGACGGTGGACGTGGTGGCGGGTCCGCCGGGCCTGCTCCTCGGTGCGGCCGGGGCCTTCGCGGGCGCGGGGGCCGGCTTCGCCGCAGGGGCGCTCGCCGCCGCCTCGCCCTGGGGCAGCTTGCGCACGCGCACGCCGAACAGATCCGCGCGGAGCGAGTAGACGACCGCGAAGACGAAGAACCACATCAGCACGAGGAAGCCGATGCGCAGGAGGAGGAGCGTCAGTTCACTCATGCCGCATGCTCCTCACCGAGCGCAGTCCCCGGTTCCTGAGCGAGCGCGACTCCCGGTTCTTGAGCGAGCGCAGCCCCCGGTTCCTGAGCGAGCGCAGCCCCCGGTTCCTGAGCGAGCGCAGCGAGACGAAGGACGGACCCGACAGCTGCCCCTCGGTGCTGGTGCGCACGCCCCGCTGTCCCTGGGCGGCGCTCACGGATTGACCCCGAACGCGCGCGTGGCGTCGTCGCCGCGGCCGCCGCGGGCGGGCTCGGAGACGGGCACGACCTCGAACGTCAGGTCCGTGCGGCCGATCGTGATGACCATGCCGCTCTCCAGCTGGGCCTCGCGCACGCGCTGGCCGTTGAGCTTGGTGCCGTTGGTGGAGCCGAGATCGCGGAGCATGGCGTGATCGCCGTCCCACAGCACCTCGGCGTGCTTGCGGCTGGATCCGGCATCGCTGATCGTGATGTCGGCATCGCTGCCGCGGCCGATCACGGTACGCGCCTTGGAGACGGGGTGGCGTGTGCCGCCCGTGGTGATGACGGCCTGCCAGGTGACGCGTCCGCTGCTCCGCGTGGACGCGGACTCGACGTGCACGGTGCCCGTGGCGAGCTTGTCGTCGGCTTCGAGGGCGATGTTCACGGGGCCGGAGAAGCTGTAGCCCTGCGCGCGGGCGTGCTCCTTGACCAGAACGTGCAGCTCATCGATGAGAGCGGATCCGAGTCCGTGCATGGCCGTCGCGTCCTCGCCGCTCAGCCGCACGAGGAACGTGCTCGGCACGATGATGCGGTCGCGGCTGACGACGGCCGCCTTCGTGTCCATCTCGCGACGCAGTGCCGAAGCGATCTCCACGGGCTGGATGCCGCTGCGGAAGGTCTTCGCGAACGCGCTGTTCACAGCACGCTCGAGACCCTTCTCAAAGCTGTCTAGTAGTCCCACTGGGCTCCCATGGCTCACCGATCGGTACGGCCATGTTAGCGACACGGCCTGAATGATCCCCCCGACGGCGCGATCCGGGGTCGGAGCGATCCGCTCGTCCTGATTCTGCGCCGGGTGCCCTGGTTCGGCGCCGGGTGCCGCGGTGCGGTGCCGGGTGCGCGGGATCCTGCCGGGTGCACGGGATGTTCGCGCGCATAAGCAGTGCGCTCGGCAGCAAGCCGTGCATTGGGTGCGGGCGGGTGCGGCCGCTCGGGGATCTGGCGTCGGGTGCACCGGATCCTGCCGGGTGCACCGGTACCTGCCTGCCTTGGACTCGGGTGCGACGCCGGATGTACGGGATCCTGCCGGGTGCACGGGATGTTCGCGCGCATAAGCCGTGCGCTCGACGGCAAGCCGTGTACTCGACATGGGCGGGTGCGGCGCTCGGGGATCTGGCGCCGAGTGCACCGGATCTTGCCGAGTGCACCGGATCTTGCCGAGTGCACCGGATCTTGCCGGGTGGACCGGATCTTGCCGGGTGCACCGGATCTTGCCGGGTGCACCGGATCCTGCCGGGTTCACGGGATGTTTGCGCGCATAAGCCGTGCGCTCGACGGCAAGCCGTGCACGCGACGCGGGCGGGCGCGGCGCCGGTTCGGAGTGCGCGCCGGGGCGTGATATTCTCGGGAGGTTGGTTCGCGAGGACCGGCATGCGCGAGTGGCGGAATAGGTAGACGCGCTGGCTTCAGGTGCCAGTGCCTGCAAGGGCGTGGGGGTTCAAGTCCCCCCTCGCGCACAGTATGAAGAAGGCCCGGATCGAGAGATCCGGGCCTTCTTCGTTCGTGTGCGCAGGGTGGCCGCGCCGCTAATCTGGCGTCAGCCGCGGACCGCGGCGCGAGCCGAAGGAGACGCCGTGGTTCCGAACGAGTCCGCACCCGCCGCCGAGGAACCCGCGCCCGAGAGCGCCGCGCCCGAGAACGCCGCTCCGAAGACTCCCGCGCCGCGCGCGGCACCGCTCCGCCGCCTGGCTCCGAAGGCCGCACGGGGGAGCGCTCCGATCCGCATCGTGCTGGGGATCGCGATCGTCGCGGTAGGCGTCGTCTTCCTCCTCGTGTCGATGACCGTGCAGACGATCGCGCTCGTCACGGGGATCGGCATCCTGCTGGCCGGCATCGCCGTGCTCCTCACCGCGGGCGAGAGCAACGGGCAGGGCGACGACGGATCCGCGACACGCTCGGTCGCCGTGATCGTCGCGCGTGTGCTCGGCGGGCTGCTCGTACTGCTCGGAGCCGGCATGGCGCTGTGGCCGGTCGCGGGTGCGCCCCTGCTCGCGCTGCTCCTCACGATCGCGCTGATCGCCTTCGCTCTGGCCACTGCGGTGCGCGCCTTCCGCCCCGGCGCGGACCAGCGCGTCACAGGGATCATCGCGGCGGTCGCGACGCTCGCGGTGGCCGCGATCACCGTGTTCTGGCCGGTGCTGACCCTGGTCGTGTTCCGGCTCGGCGTCGGGGCGTGGTTCGTCTTCATCGGGCTGCAGCTGATCGTGCGCGCGCTCGCGAGGCGCTCTCCCACGACGAACGCCCGGCGCCGCCCGTGGGTGCGCTGGCTCCGCACGATCGGGGCGAGCGTCGCCCTCGTGGTCGCCGTCGCGCTCGCCGCGGGCAGCGGCGCGCTGCTCGGAGGCACTCCGCTGCCCGTGCCGGACGCGTTCTACACGCCACCCGCCGACGTACCCTCGAAGCCCGGCACGCTGATCCGCTCCGAACCGATGACGGTCGGCGTTCCCGCCGGGGCGAAGGCCTGGCGGATCCTGTACACGACCACGAACCCCGACGGGTCGCCGGCCGTCTCGAGCGGCACGGTGCTGGCGCCGGAGGATCCCGGATCGGATCCGCTCCCCCTGCTCACCGTCTCGCACGGCACCGTCGGGGTGGTCCCCGGCTGCGCGCCCTCGCTCAGCGCGGAGCCGTTCGCCGACGGCGCCGGCACGGCCATGGTCGACATGGTCACCAAGCACGGCTGGGTCGCCGTGACCAGCGACTACATCGGCCTCGGCACGAAGGGCCCGCATCCCTACCTCGTGGGTGACGCGGAGGCGCGCAACGTCTGGGACGCATCCAGGGCGGTGCTCGGCTTCAGCGCGGTGAAGGTCTCCACCGACACTGTGATCTGGGGGCACTCGCAGGGCGGCCAGGGCTCGCTCTGGACCGGCCAGATCGCTTCGTCCTACGCTCCGGAGTTCACGGTCAAGGGCGTCGCGGCGTTCGCGCCGGCCTCGAACCTGTATGCGCTCGCCGAGGCGATCAAGTCGGAGACGGCCGGCAAGACGGTGTCGGCCTACATCGCGGCGACCTGGGACAAGGTGTTCCCCGAGCTGAAGGTGGAGAAGAGCCTCACCCCCGGATCCGCCGGGCCGGTGGAACGCATCGGCGGGCTCTGCTTCAACGGGCACGACGGCCTCGCCGCGATCCTGCGCGGCAGCCAGGTGCCGAACCAGATCTTCCCGAACACGCTGCTGGACGGCCCGTTCGGCGACATGCTCAAGGAGCAGGAGCCGAAGGGGCCGTTCCCCGCTCCCGTGCTCGTCGCGCAGGGGCTGGCGGATCCGCTCGTGAAGCCGGCGATCCAGGATGAGTGGGTGAAGGACCGTTGCGCCGCAGGCGTCCCCGTCGACTACCGCACCTACCCCGGGCTCGGACACGTCGAGCTCGTGGGCCCAGACTCTCCTCTTACCCCCCAGCTCGAGCAGTGGACCCTCGACCGTTGGAACGACAAGGCGCCGACCCCGGACTGCGGCGACCTGCCCGCGGGCTGACCTTCGACCCGGATCGCGCACGGCGGATGGCAGCCGGCGCGCGCAGAATGGCACCTCCGTGACACTGACACCGACCACCCGCCGCCACTAGCGTCGGTGCACGTGCCCGACGAAAGAGCGAGGGCACGGCGCCGGACGGGGCATCGTCGGCGTGGCCCGAGGATCAGGGAGAACGGGGCGATGCGGTGGGGCGGATGAGCGGGCAGCAGCGTCGGCGAGTGGGTGGCGGCCTGGTGATCGGGGCGCTCATCGTCTCCGCGCTGGTGATGACTCCGATGATTCCGGCCCACGCCGACGAGGACTCGATCCGCTTCAGCACCGGGGAGGGGCACGCCACACTGGGGCCGAACGAGGTCGTGCGCATCGACGGGCGGCTGCGGTACTTCAACAACTGCTCTGCAGCCGCGAACGCGGGCGGCATCGACGACTTCGTCTATCCGGCGGCCGACATCTACGTCATCGATGCGAAGGACGAGCCCGCCGACGGCGACCCGCTGACCGATGTGGCAGGCACCCCGACCACGATCGTTCAGGCCGGCGGCACGTTCGTCGACGAGATCCTCGCGATCACCCAGCCCAGCGGATCCCTGCCGGAGGGCGACTACTCGATCGTGGTCGACACCTGCCAGAACGGCGTCTTCAACGCCGCGTCCGACACCCTGCTGCACGACATGATCACGGTCGCCTTCCCGCCCGAGCTGCCGCCGATCGACCAGTCGATCCTGGCGCTGAAGAACAACGCGCACACGCAGTGGGGTAACTGGCAGGAGATCTCGCGGCTGTTCGACACCCTGCTGAACGTCGACAAGGCCGCAGGCTGCGGCATGGCGGCCTTCGAGCACGGCGACGACCTGGAGGACGCGGTTCACGGCTGTCTCGAGGTGATCAACATCTGGGTCGACTCCCCCGCGATCTCCACCTGGATCGAGCAGACCGGCCGGATCAAGGATGCGGCTCGGTGCGCGGGCGACGATGCCGGCGCCTGTTTCGGACTGATCTCGGCCTATTGGGGGCTGGATGGATCCCCGGTCCGCACGTTCGTCACGTCCGGTGCGAAGAACCTCATCGCGAACCAGGCCAAGACGTTCTTCGGGATCTACGCGGATCCGCCGCGCACCGATTTCACGACCGCGACCTCGGTGGTGCAACCGGACCTGCCGATCCCGCAGACGCAGGGGGACGGCCCGGTCTTCGACACCATGAGCGCGTTCGCGACCGCGCTCGAACGCGAGCAGTTGATGTGGACGGCGCTGCTGGCCGCGATCGAGAGATACCAGGGGGCGCAAGCCGCGGGCGACACCGCGGCGGCCGTCGCGCAGGCGCGATCGGCCGCGAACCTCGCCGACACCCTGGCCGATGCGGCTCCCGTGACGGCCGGGCTGCTCGATGACTGGTTCGGCGCAGTGCAGACCGCGATCCCCGACCTCACGACCATCACCGAGACCGAGTGCGCGGACGCACGGCGCGTGCTCGGCGGCCTGAACGGCGCGAACGGCAGCGGGCTGACGCCGGCCGAGGATCAGGCGCTGCGCAACTGGGGCAACGCGGGGGCCACCAGGGCGACCTGGCTGGATCAGGTGCGCGCGAACGGGTTGGTCGCCGGCGGCCTGAACTGCGCGCCGCTGGAGAACCTCGGGCCCGTGGCCGCGATCGTGAACGGCCAGGCAGACCAGTCGGCGCTGTTGCGCAGCACGGCCGATGCACTGCGCGGTGTGGCCGACGGGGTCACCGGATCCGCCGCGACGGCCGTGCCCGCGCTGACCCTGCCCTCCCCCACGGCGGCGACCGTCGGCGCACCGGTGTCGCTGACCGCCACTGCATCGGCGGGCAGCACGGTCGCCTGGGATCTGGACGGCGACGGCGCCTTCGACGACGCCACCGGCGACACGGCCGTGGTGACCTACCAACTGGCAGGGCATCGGGTCGTGGCGGCCACCGCGACCAACGCCGCCGGCGTCGCGGTGACCGCGCACGCCCTCGTTGATGTGACGGCGTCTGATCAGCCGCCGGTGATCGACGCGTTCGCGCCGAGCGGCATCGACGCCAAGGCCTACGCGACGACCGCCGTGGGCGACAGCGGGACCTTCACGGCGCAGGCGAGCGATCCTGAGGGCCGACCGCTACGGTACGACTGGTTCGTCGACGGCGTGCGGCAGGACTCCACGGATCCCACGCTCACGCTCACCCCGACGGCGGACCTGCGCGGCCCGCACACGGTGAGCGTGCAGGTGCAGGATCCGCATCCCGGAAACGTGGCCGAGCAGGCCTGGCGCTGGCAGGTCGACGATCCCGACCACGACCACGACGGCTGGGCCGACAACGCGGTCGCGGACTGCAACGACGGGAACGCCGCGGTGCACCCGCGGCAGGCGGAGGTGCTGTTCAATCACGAGGACGACGACTGCGACACCGCGACCCCCGATGAGCCGATCGATCTCGGCACGGGTGGCGAGGTGTGGACCTGGGGCGACTACCGCGGCAACGCGCACGGGGGCGCTGCCGACCTGCCCGCCTCGATGGGGATCACCGACGCCGTGCAGGTCTCGGCATTCATGGTCGGCGGCAACGCGCTGCTCAGCGATGGAACCGTGTGGGGCTGGGGCGACGGCAACGGCTCGATCACGCGGCTGCCCGGCACGAACTACGGGCCCATGTACGGCCTCGGCAGCGCGTCCGGAGAACTCGCCGGGGTCACCGCCATCACCGAGACGACCTACATGGTGCCCGCCATGTTCATACTCCTGTCGGACGGTCATGTCGCCTCGGTGGGCTGTGAAGGTAACGCGACGACCGACGGACAACTCGGCGCAGGCGCCGCGCTGAATTGCCGCAACTACCCCGACTACGTGCTCGGGCCCGACACCGACGGCGACGGGCATCCGGATCCGCTGAGCGACGTGGTGAAGGTGTGGAACCTGGGCGGGGCTGGCCTTGCCCAGCAGGCTGACGGCACGCTGCTGCAGTGGGGACGGCGGCAGTGCGCGGACACCCCGGGCTACCGGCCGATCAGTTACACCGCGGTGGTCGAACCCGAGCTGACAGCGGCCCTGCCCGGCCTCGTGCAGGCGATCGGCGGCAGCAACAACGATGGCGCGGCGATGTTCCGCCTGGCCGACGGGCGGGTCTTCGCGTGCGGAGAGGACATGCCGGGACCGGCGATGGCACCCAGCAACCACATCAGGCAGTTCGGCGACTTCGGGCCGGCGGATCCTGCGGTGGATGTGGCCGTGTCGAACAGCGCCGACGAGTTCTGGGTGGTGACCGCCTCGGGCAAGGTCTGGGTCAAGGCTTCGACCGACTTCGCGATGAAGGTCGACGGCTGCACGCCCGAGACCTGTCCGGGCTGGAACCTCTTCTCACTGCCGCTGCCCCCCGGTGCGCCTGCGGTGGATGTGGAGACGACCTGGGCCACGTGGCATGTGCGCCGCGCTGACGGCACGCTGCTGACCTGGGGTGCCGCCACGGCGGGATCCTCCGGGCATCCCGACGTCGGAGACTGGTTCCAGCCGTACCCGGCGAAGATCGACGGATTCGTCCTGCAGAACTACCCGTCCTCGTGGAACGGCGTGGCTCTGGTGCTGCCGTCGGCGCGCGTCGCGGCTTCGGGCTGGGTGCCACCGCAACCCGAGGTGCAGGTGTCGGCGGTTGCCGCGATCGGCCCGGAGGGCGGATCCGCCGTCGCCGCCGTGGAGCTGGATCGTCCCGCGACCGGGGATCTGGTCGTATCGTGGCGCTTCGGCGACGTGACGGGAGATGTCACGGTGCCCGCCGGGCAGACGCGCGCAGACGTCCCGCTGGCCCTTCCGGCGCCCGACGGGGTGTGGGGGGTGGACCGGCACGCGTCGTTGCTGCTCACCGGGGTGTCGTCGAACGCGGTGATCGGTGCCCCGACCGCAGATGTCACGATCGTCGGCGCGGATCCGGCGCCGGAGTTGTCGTTCTCACCCTCGTCGTCGCCCGAGGGGAACGACGCTCTGACGTCCGCACCGGTGACGCTCCAGCTCTCCGCGCCCGCGGGGGTGGACCTGAGCGTGCGGGTGAGGTCCGCCGACGGCACCGCCACGGCGGGGACGGATTACAAGCCGCTCGACGTGACGATTCCGGTGCCTGCAGGCGCCACGACGGCGACGGTGCCCCTGGTGCTGCGCGGGAACACGCAGCCCCAGCCGAACCGCGCCCTGACCCTGACGGCCAGCGCGACCGCCCCTGACGTCGCGTCCGCGATCCTTCCCGCCACGGGATCCGAGACGGTCGTCGATGACGACCCGATCACCCTGCGGGCGAGCAGCACGGTCGTCTCGGCCGGAGACACCGCCTCGATCGAGGTCTCCTCCCCGTTCGTCCCCGAGAGTGAAACGGCGAGCCTGAGCTGGAACACGGTCGACGGGACGGCCCTGGCCGGCCGCGACTACACCGCCTCATCAGGGACTTTCACGCTCTCACGCGACCGCGACGGAGTCGCCCGTGGCACGATCACAGTGCCGACGGCGCTCTTGACCGCGGCTGCGCCGGACGAGCAGGGGCACCTGCTGACCATCGCGCTCGCGCTGACCTCGGGTTCCCGCTCCGTCGTCGCGCCTGCCGACGTCACCGTCCTCATCACCAGAGAGCTCGCCGACGGTCCGACCCCGACGCCGACCCCGACGCCTACGCCGACCCCGACCTCCACGCCGACTCCGACCTCCACGCCGGGGTCCGGCACGCCGACCCCCGGCGCGACGCCTGCACCGGGAGTCCCGGGCGGCGGCGAGCCTGGCGGTGGCGCCACGGTCAGCGCTCCGGCTGACGGAGCGCTGCCCGGCACGGGTGCGGTGGTCCCGGTCGCGGCGATCGTCGCAGGGGCGCTCGTGCTCCTCGCCGGAGCGGCGCTGCTGCTCGGAGCGCGACGGCGGCGGCAGCGCTGACCCCGCTCGAGGGCGCGGGACAGGATCTCGGGCGCCCGCTCCGAGCCGGGGTGACCGGCTCAGCGCATGACCGCGCTCCGCTCCCGCCCGGAGGCCGGATCCACTACCTTCTGGAGAGTGGGAACCCGGTCACTGCGTGACACCGCCGAACAGTCCGACGCCACGCGCTTCGTCGGCAGAGAAGCCGAGCTGGCGGCGGCGGCTGGACTGCTCGATCCGCGCAGTCCGAGTCGGATCCTGTTCGTGCACGGACCAGGGGGCATCGGCAAGTCGGCGCTGCTGCGCGCCGTCGCCCGTCGCGCCGGGGAGGCCGGCTTCCGGGTCTCCCGCATCGACGCACGCACCCTGCGCCCGGAACTCGAGTCCGCCGTCGAGGCGGTCGAGTCCGACGGCGCCGATGACCGTGTCATCCTGCTCGACGAGGTGGATGCTCTGGGATCGCGATTGGAAGCACTGCGCGACCGCCTGCTGGACAGCCTCGGCGAGTCCAGCCGGGTGGTGCTGGCCGGACGCCGCGGCCCGTCGGCGTCGTGGCGCGAGGGCGGCCTCGATGCGATCGTCGTGTCGCTCCCGCTGCGCCCGCTCGGCATCGTCGAAGCAACGGCCCTGCTGCGCGCCGGCGGTGTGGATGCCGAGCGGATCGCGGGCGTCGTGGAGTGGGCGCAGGGCTCGCCGCTCGCTCTGACCGTGGCGGCCGGCGCCCCCGCGGGCCGACCAGAAGGCGACAGCCCCGCCGCGCTGGAGCAGCGGCTGACCCAGTGGCTGGTCGGGCAGCCGATCCTCGACGCGTCGCGGGACGTCCTCGAGGTCGCCGCCCTCGCCCGCACCCTGGATGCGCGGCTGCTCAGCGCGGCGCTCCCGGGGCAGGCCACCCGCGACGGGCTGCGGAGGCTTGCCGCGCTGCCCGTCGTGGAGCGGTTCGGCGATGACATCGCCCTGCATGCCGTTCTCGCGGCCTCGATCAGGGCGCACCTGCGCGCGACGGAGCCGAAGCGGGCGGCGGCACTCACGCGCCGTATCGCGGAGCACTTGGCCACCCGTGCCAAGCTCGGCGACATGGGCGCTCTGCTGCGGCTCTCCCGGCTGCTGGAGGGGGCGGAGCTGCGCGGCGCGATCGGCAACGAACCCAGCGAGACCCATTACGCGGACAGCCGGCTGCAACCGGGCGAACTGGCCCGGTTCGGTCGCGAGCACGGCTTCGATTCCGGACCGGAGTGGCGCGAGATCGTCGCCTGGCTGGAGCGACGGCCGGACCGCACCCTGCTGATCCGTCGCCGGGAGGGCCCGCTGGTG
Organism: Microbacterium sp. 05N427; assembly: GCF_056397105.1. NCBI lineage: Bacteria > Bacillati > Actinomycetota > Actinomycetes > Micrococcales > Microbacteriaceae > Microbacterium > Microbacterium sp. 05N427. The sequence continues at coordinate 116,960 of NZ_JBFTMT010000001.1, read as the reverse complement.
ATGGTGAGCGGTTTCGTGCCGGTACGCGCGCTGAGGGAGCCGAACGAGCTCGGGGCGACCGAAAGCGTGATCGCGGCGAGCCTGCGTATCGCGGCGGAGCACACCGATGCGGATCCGGATCGCTCCTTCGCCGGCGTCGTGCTGTTCGCGGCCGCGCCCGCCACCGAGACGGCCGAGGCGGCACGGCTGGGCACGGGTGCTTTCATGATGCAGCACGGCGTCGGCGACATGCAGACCATGCTGATCCACTACCCCGCGCCGGATCGGCGACCGCCTGTCCCCGCGAGCATCGCCAGCGAGGTCCCCGGTCCCCTGCCGCGGCCCGTGGCGCTCAGCGATTTCCGCCCCCTCGGGGCGGTGGGCAACGTCGAGGCGATGGTGCTCGCGGAACTCGGCTTCCCCCCGCGTCGGTTCGACGCCGGCCCGCTCCTCGCGGAGGATGAGGATCCGGCGCGCATCGGCGCGTTGATCGCCCGGCTGGACGAGGTCTTCGACACGAGCGCCGAAGACCGGCGGCTGCGTCGCGCGATCGAGCTGATCCATCTCGGCGCGCGCACGAGTGAGGAGCAGTGCCTCGCCGCGCTGAACGTCAGTCGCCGCACGTGGTTCCGAATCCTTCGGACTGCCCGCGAACGCCTCGCCGGCTGACCGCAGCGGATCAGAGCACGATGTCGTCGGCGCTGCGCAGCGGGCGCCATTCGACCGGGCGGATCCCCCGGGTCGTCAGCACGTCGGCGGCCGTGAGCGGCCCGACATCGACGCCGGAGAGCGCGGCGATCTCTGCGATCGGCACCTGGAACGTGCGGAACCCGCCGAGCGGAGCGGGGGCGAGCAGCCCGTCCCTGGTGTCGACGAGGTCGCTCTGGTCGAGCACGAATCCCGCCGCCGAGAGTGCACCCGCCGCCTCCCAGGCCGCGATCTTCCAGAAGCGCAGCGGGATCCGGATGCCGCGATAGGGCGGGTCGTCGTCGGCGAGCACCGGCGCCGTGAACACGGAGATGCGCTGCGCCGTCGCCTCGGCGTAGGTCAGCACGTGGTCTTCGAGGCCGACCCAGAGCTCGGGACCCTGATTGAAGCGCGCCGCCTGCGGTGCCGCGTTCGGGTAGACGAAGGTGGCCTCCATCGCGGCGCGCGCCTCACTGACCTCTCCCCACCCCGGATCGCGCCGGCGCACCAGATGCCCGCGATCGAGGTCGTTGCGCGCGTACACGGCGGGCCCGGTCTGCTCGTCCTCTCCGAGCCGGGGGTCGAGTCGCCATTCGCCGGTGCGCGGCAGGTCGCGCAGCGCCGCGCCGTCGATGTTCACGCCCGTCGCCACCGCCAACCGGCGCCCGGGGTCAAGCAGCACGGTGAAGCGCGGATACGCGAGTTCGCGCACCTCATGCTCGGGGCGTGGGAGCGGGACAGAGGTGGAGAGGAAGCCGGGCTGGTAGCCGTCCGTCATGCCCCCATCGTGACGGATGCCTCCGACACTGTCACGAGGCGGATCCGAAATCCGTGCGTGCAGGAAAGCTTGCAAGCGTGTAACATTGCAGAGTTGCAAGTTTTGCGCCGGCGCCGGCGCTCGCGTCGATCGATGAAGTCCGCGGGCGGGATCCGCACCGCCTCATCCCCCGTTCCCCTGGAAGGACCTCTATGGCAACCGCCACCGACACCGTCACGACGGTCGAGGCACCAGCCCCGGTCGCTGCGAAGCCGATCATGACGCACAAGCAGATCATGCTGGTGATCTACGGCCTGATGAGCGGCATGTTCCTCTCGTCACTCGCGCAGACCGTCTTCGGCACCGCGATCCGCACGATCGGCGACGACCTGCACGGCCTCGATCAGCAGGCCTGGGTCACCACCGCGTTCCTCATCACGTCGACCATCGCCGTGCCGATCTACGGCAAACTCAGCGACATCTTCGGTCGCCGACCGCTGTTCATCCTCGGCATCGTCATCTTCATCCTGGGCTCCACGCTCTCCGCGTTCTCGACGTCGATGCTGATGCTCGCCGCGTTCCGGGCCTTCCAGGGCATCGGCGCCGGCGCCCTCATGGCGCTGCCGCTCGCGATCATGGGCGACATCCTCGCTCCGCGCGAGCGCGCCAAGTACCAGGGCTACTTCTTCGCGGTGTTCGGCATCGCGACCGTCATCGGCCCGCTCGTGGGCGGCCTGTTCGCCGGCGCGAACCAGATCCTGTGGATCGACGGCTGGCGCTGGACGTTCCTCATCAACATCCCGCTCGGCCTGTTCGCGCTGTTCATGGTGATCACGTTCCTGCACCTGCCCAAGGTCGGCAAGCACAAGGGTCCCCGGATCGACTGGTGGGGGGCTGCCGCCGTGATCATGGCGCTCGTGCCTCTGCTCATCGTGGTCGAGCAGGGCCGCGCGTGGGGCTGGGACTCCGCCGCGTCGATCGCCTGCTACGTGATCGGCGGCGTCGGACTCGTTGCGTTCATCGTGATCGAGGCGGTCATGAAGGACGACGCGATCATTCCGCTGAAGCTCTTCCGCTCCCGCACCTTCTCGATGGCCACGGTGCTCGGCGTCCTCGTGGGCTTCGCGATGTTCGGCGCCATGATGACGATCCCGCTGTACATGCAGATCGTCGTCGGCATGAACCCGACCGAGTCGGGGCTGTCGATGCTGCCGCTGATCGTGGGCCTGATCATCGCGTCCCTGGTCTCCGGGCAGATCACCGCGCGCACCGGCAGGTACCGCATCTTCCCCGTGCTGGGAACGCTCTTCACCGCCGTGGGCTTCTTCTCGCTCACGCTCCTGCGGTACGAGACGCCGCTCTGGCAGATCTTCCTCGGCATGTTCGTCCTGGGTCTCGGGCTCGGCCAGCTCATGCAGCCCTTGACGCTCGCGAGCCAGAACTCGGTCGACCCGCACGAGATGGGCGTCGCCTCGAGCGCCGCCACGTTCTTCCGCCAGATCGGCGGAACCCTGGGCACGGCCGTCATGCTCTCGGTGCTGTTCTCGCTGCTGCCCGCCAACATCCTGCATGCCACCGAGGACAAGGCGACCCTCACGGCCGGGCTGAACGCGGCACTGGATCCGGCCGTCGCAGGCAAGGCGGTGAACGCCGGGATCATGGACAAGCAGTGGACCTCGATGGTCACGCCGTTGACGGAGAACATCCAGGCCCAGCTCGACAAGAGCGTGGCCGAGGGCGACGCGAAGGCGAAGGCCGCCGCCGGCGCCGCCGTCACCACCGCCGTGACCGCGGGCGTGAACCAGGCCGTCTCGGCGGGCCAGCTGCCGGCCGCGGCCGCCCCTGCCGTGATCGCGCAGAAGGTCGCCGAGGCGACGCCCGCGGCCGAGGCCGCCGCGCATGAGCAGGTCGTGAAGGCGGTTGCCGAGAAGGCGCACGCCACCGTGCAGGGTGACACCGTCTCGGTCGACTGGGCCGATCACGATCAGCGCACCTACTGGGTCGATCAGCTGGTGCCGACGCTGCAGGACGAGATCAAGAAGAAGGAGAACGACGCCTCAGGATCCGGTTCCTCCGGCACTGCGGTGAACGACACGTCGTTCCTGACCGGGGCGGACGCCGCGCTCAGCAAGCCGTTCATGATCGGCTTCATCCACGGCCTCGTGACGCTGTACTGGGTCGGCTTCGGCGTGATCCTGCTCGCATTCGTGCTGACCTGGTTCTTCAAGGTGCCGCCGCTGCGCGCGCGTTCCGCGCTGCAGGAACAGGCGGACAAGGTCGGCATGACCGAAACCGGAAGCATCAGGACCCACAGGGCCTGAGCGGAGCCGGGGCGGCTGAGCCCGCCCCGGCTCTCGAGGAGAGCGATGACCAACACAGAGGCGCTGACCGGGTCGGATCCGCACGCGGAGAACTGCGGCCGGCGCGAGCGCAAGAAGCAGCAGACCAGGCAGGCACTGCACGAGGCCGCGCTGCGTCTGGTCGATGAGCGGGGCCTCGACGGCACCACGGTCGAGCAGATCTGCGAGGCGGTGGACGTGTCGCCGCGCACCTTCTTCAACTACTTCCCGTCCAAGGCCGCGGCCGCTCTCGACCTGCCGGACAGCGGGATCTCCCCCGAGGGCGCCGACGCGTTCCGCGCCGCCGAGGGCGAGCTCGTTCCGGCGCTCTGCGAGCTCATCGGCGCCTCGATGGACGACGCGCAGCAGCGCAAGCGCATGAAGGCGCTGGTCGTGCGCCGCCCCGAGCTCATGCCCGCCTTCGCGCAGTGGATGGGCGGGATCCGCGAGCAGTACTACGCCCTGGTCCGCGAGCGCGCGGACGACGCGGAGGCCATGTCGGCGGTCGCCCTCACCATGGCGGCCCTCAGCGTGATCGTGCACGACGGCACCGCGGGCGGCGAGCGGCCGGGCGCTGCGCGACTGCTCGAGGCGGTCGAGGAGCTCGTGGCCGCCCGCGGAGCGCTGCTGCGCGCCGCGGGCTGAGCCTGGGCGCCGGCTCATCGGGGGTCAGTCGCGGGACGCCGCCCAGGCCGTCATGCCGCCGGTGAGCACATCCAGGTCGCGATAGCCGGCCTCGCCGAGGATCCGCGCCGCCGTGCGTGCGCGCACTCCGGCCTTGCAGTACAGCACGACCCTGCTCTCCCGGGAGACGCCGTCGAGCGCTGCGATGTCCGATCCGAGCGCGCTCAGCGGCGCGGAGAGCGAGCCGGGGATCTGGCCGCGCGCCGACTCCTCCGGCTCCCGCACGTCCACGAGCGCGAACGCCGCCCGCCCGGCCGAGCGCTCCGCGAGCACCGCCCGGAGTTCGGCGGCGCCGAGCGGCCGGACTGCACCCGGCACGGCGCAGAAGGCGGAGTCCGGATCCGGTGCAGCCGCGGCGGGGCGGGAGGGATCTCGTACGATCCGCAACTCCCGCCAACGCGCCTGGGCGAGGTCGAACGTCGAGAGCCGGCCGATCAGCGACCGCCCGATCCCGGTGAGGAGCTTGACGACCTCGGCCGCCATCACGGATCCGGCCGCGCCGCAGAGCATGCCGAGCACACCGGCCTCGCCGCAGGACGGGGCGGAACCTGCCGGAGGCGCGTCCGGGTAGAGGTCGCGATAGCCGGGGCCGTGCTTCTCCCAGAACACGCTGACCTGTGCGCCGAAGCGCAGGATCGCGCCCCACACACAGGGGATCCCGACGACCGCCGCGGCATCGGCCACCAGATAGCGGGTGGCGAAGTTGTCCGCGCCGTCGACGACCAGGTCGTAGCGCCCGAAGATGTCGACGGCGTTGCCGGCGGTCAGCCGTACCGGGTGCGTCTCCACCCGGATCAGCGGATTGAGTGCGAGGATCGCATCGCGCGCGGAGTCGACCTTGAGCCGCCCGGCATCGGCGGTCGAGTGCACGATCTGGCGCTGCAGGTTGCTGGGCTCGACGCGGTCGTCGTCGACGATCCCGAGCGTCCCGACCCCGGCCGCCGCGAGGTACAGGAGGACGGGAGAGCCCAGGCCGCCCGCGCCGATCACCAGCACGCGGGCGTTCTTCAGCCGGCGCTGGCTCCTCTCGCCGAACTCCGGCAGGAGGATGTGCCGGGAGTAACGGTCCGCCTCCTCGTCCGTCAGCGGCGTGGCCGGGGCGACCAGGGGGGCGAGCCGCTCGGAGCCGTCGGAGATCGCGCTCACAGGTCGGGCCGCCCGTCCATCGGCGACGACGCGAGAGACCGGGTGCGCCGCGGGATCCGCCCCGACCGCGCCGCGAGCCGCCCGGCGATCACCGCATGTCGGAACGCGGTCGCCATGCCCACCGGATCCTGCGCCCTGGTCACCGCCGTCGCGAGCAGCACGGCGTCGCATCCGAGCTCCATCGCGAGCGCCGCATCAGAGGCTGTGCCGATACCGGCGTCGAGCACCACGGGGATCGTGGCGCGCTCGACGATGAGCGCGATGTTGTGCGGGTTCAGGATCCCCAGTCCGGTGCCGATCGGCGCACCCAAGGGCATCACCGCGACGGCGCCGAGCTCCTCGAGGTGTCGCGCGAGCGCCGGATCGTCGTTCGTGTACGCGAACACCGAGAAGCCCCGCGTCACGAGCTGCTCGGTCGCCGCGGCGAGCTCAGCGCCGTGCGGGAGCAGCGTGTCCTCGTCGGCGATCACCTCGAGCTTGACCCAGTGCGTGCCCAGCGCCTCCCGGCCCAGTTCGGCCGTCAGCACGGCCTCCCGTGCAGTCAGGCAGCCGGCGGTGTTGGGAAGCAGCCGGATGCCGCGGTCGGAGAGCAGCCGGAACAGCGAGCCGTCGGCGGAGGGATCGTGGCGGCGGATCGCGACCGTCGTGAGCTCGGTGCCGGATGCGTCCAGGGCCGCGCCGAGGCCCGCGTGGCTCTGTGCACCTCCGGTGCCCATGATCAGCCGGGACGACAGCGCGACGCCGTCGATCTCGAGGAGGTCGGATCCCATGTTCAGCCTCCCTGCGTCGCGGTGACGATCTCGACGGCGTCACCGTCGGCGAGCCGGGCTGCGGCCCAGGCGCTGCGTGGCACGATCGACGCGTTGACGGCGGCGGCGAGGCCGAGCGCCGCGCCGTCGGGGGTGCTCCCGTCGGCGGCGATGCGGATCCCGGTGCGGTCGGCGATGACATCGGCGAGGGTGAGCGGTGCCGCGGCGGCATGCGGTTCGCCGTTGACGGTGAGGACGATCATCGGAGGATTCCTTCTGGTGCGGGGGCGGTGGACCGCGCGGCGACAGGTGGCGTGACGACGGGCGGCATTGCGGCGGCGGACGGTGCCTTTGCGAATCGATCAGGCCGGAACGGCGCCGCAAGCGGATCTGCGCGGCCCTCGACGAGGCCCGTGCAGATCTCGGCGGCGATCGGGGCGAGCAGCACGCCGTGCCGGGAGAAGCCGGTCGCCACGATCAGGCCGGGGATGTCGGCGCCCTGTCCGCCGCGCACCCGACCCAGCAGCGGCGCGTTGTCCGGTGTGGCCGGCCGAGGCCGCGCGGTCGTCTCGAGGAGCTCGAGCTCTGCCACGGCCGGCAGCAGCTCCTGCGCGTCCCGCAGCAGCCGGTGCACGCCCGCAGCCGAGACGCCGTCGAGCCCGTCCTCGCGCTGCGTCGCTCCGATCACGAGTGTGCCCTCGCGCCGCGGCACGAGGTAGACGCTCTCACCGCGCACGAGGCCGCGCACCGTCATGCCGAGCAGCGGCCGCAGCCTCTCCGGTACGCGCAGGCGCAGGATGTCGCCGTGGACGGGCCGCAGCGCCGGGCCGAGCGGCACGGGCAGGCCGGCCACCGCACCGGCGCCGAGGGCGTTGGCGAGCACGACCTCGTCCGCGTCCAGCACCGTTCCGCCGGCGAGACGCACGCCGGTCACCCGTGCATCCGGATCCGCCGACGCGCGCCGCAGCTCCGTCACGCGCTCCCGGACGATCCGCACCCGGTCGTCGGCCTCGAGGGCCTGCAGCAGCCGCGCCGCGAGCACGCGCGGATCGACCTGATGGTCGCCGCGGATCCGGTAGGCGCTCGTGACGCGCGGGCCGAGCAGCGGTTCCAGGGCGCGGGCGTCCCGGGCGGTCAGCGGCTCGGCGGCGAGCCCGTGCGCGGTGTGCGCGGCGTGCAGATCCGCGAGCGCGCGGCGATCGCCCTGATCGACCCCGACCAGCAGGGTCTCGCCGGGCCGGTAGCCGGCCGTCTCCTCGGCAGGCCGGCCCTCGGGCGTGAGCGCGCGCACGAACTCCGGATACCGCGCCGCGGACGCCAGCAGCAGCGGCAGCAGCTCGTCCTCCTGATAGTGGTACTCGCTCACCGGCGCGAGCATCCCCGCGGCGGCGAATGTGGCGCCGCGGGCGAGATCCGGGTCGCACAGCACCACGCGGCGACCCGTCCGCGCGACCCGCCACCCAATGCTCAGCCCGACGATCCCGGCGCCGACCACGACGATGCGGTCGCCGTCGCTCTCCACGGCGGCGCCCTTGCGCAGCATCCTGTCCTACCGCGATCCGACGGTCGGCATAGGCAGGTAGACCTGTCCCCCGGCCTGGGCGAACTCCGCGGACTTCTGCGCCATGCCGGCGATGCGCTCCTGCTCCGCGCCGTCGCCGAAGCGATCCCGGATGTCCTGCGAGATCCGCATCGAGCAGAACTTCGGCCCGCACATCGAGCAGAAGTGCGCGGTCTTGGCCGGCTCGGCCGGCAGGGTCTCGTCGTGGAAGGCCTCTGCGGTGTCCGGATCCAGCGACAGCGCGAACTGGTCGAGCCAGCGGAACTCGAAGCGCGCCTTCGAGAGCGCGTCGTCGCGGTCACGCGCACCGGGGTGGCCCTTGGCGAGGTCGGCGGCATGCGCGGCGATCTTGTAGGTGATGACCCCGGTCTTCACGTCATCCCGGTCGGGCAGTCCGAGGTGCTCCTTCGGCGTCACGTAGCAGAGCATCGCCGTGCCGTAGCGCGCGATCTCGGTCGCGCCGATCGCCGAGGTGATGTGGTCGTAGCCAGGGGCGACGTCGGTCACCAGGGGGCCGAGAGTGTAGAACGGGGCGCCGTCGCACAGCTCCTGCTGCCGCTCCACGTTCTCCCGCACCAGGTGGAAAGGCACGTGCCCCGGCCCCTCCACCATGACCTGGACGTCGTGCGTCCACGCCCGCTTCGTCAGCTCGGCGAGCGTGTCGAGCTCGGCGAACTGGGCGGCGTCGTTCGCGTCGGCGATGGATCCGGGCCGCAGCCCGTCGCCCAGCGAGAACGCGACGTCGTACTGCGCGAAGATCTCGCAGAGCTCGTCGAAGTGCGTGTAGAGGAAGTTCTCCTGATGATGCGCGAGGCACCAGCCGGCCATGATCGACCCGCCGCGGGACACGATCCCCGTCACCCGGTCCGCGGTGAGCGGCACATAACGCAGCAGCACGCCGGCGTGCACGGTCATGTAGTCGACGCCCTGCTCGCACTGCTCGATGACGGTGTCGCGATAGATCTCCCAGGTGAGCGCCGAGGCGTCGCCGTCGACCTTCTCGAGCGCCTGGTAGATCGGCACGGTGCCGATCGGGACCGGCGAATTGCGGATGATCCACTCGCGCGTGGTGTGGATGTCGTCGCCCGTCGACAGGTCCATCACGGTGTCGGCGCCCCAGGTGGTCGCCCACTGCAGCTTGGAGACCTCCTCGGCGATCGAGCTCGTCACCGCGGAGTTGCCGATGTTCGCATTGATCTTGACCAGGAACGCCTTTCCGATGATCATCGGCTCGGACTCGGGGTGGTTGACGTTGTTCGGGATGATCGCCCGGCCGGCCGCGACCTCGGCGCGGACCAGCTCGGGATCGCAGCTCTCCCGCAGCGCGACGAAGCGCATCTCGGGCGTGATCAGGCCGTCGCGGGCGTACCGCATCTGGGTGATCGTGCGTCCGGCACGGGCCCGGCGGACCGGCCGCCGCACGCCGCGCCACTCCGCGGAGGCGGCGCCGCGGCGGATCGCGGAGCGGCCGTCGTCGTGCAGATCGCGCGCCCGGCCCTGATACGCGTCGGTGTCGTCGCGGTCCGCGATCCAGCGCTCCCGCAGCGCGGCCAGGCCGACGACCGGATCGCTCCCCGGTCCTTCGGTGCGGTAGATCGTCACCGGCGGGTTCTGCGTCCCGTCCGGCGACGGATCCAGCGCGATCCGGGTGACGGGCACGTGCAGGTCGTGCGTGGAGTCGTGCAGATGCGCGAGCGCGCGCGCAGAATCGCGAGATCCCATGAGGGCTCCTACTTCCTTCGCCGGCATTACCCGGACAGGTTCGAACGGTTCGAGCCGCGTCAGCCCGATCTCAGCCCTTGCGAGGGCACCCGTGTGGATACCGACACAGTACACGCAACGCGCAGCACGGCTGCGCCGCGGGGTGCGCGCACTCTGCGTCCGCCGTGTCCCGGTCGGGCAGGATCCAGCAACCTCATAGGGATTCTGCGTTTGCGCAACCTTTCCTTTCGTGTAATCTTGCATGGCTGCAACATTCTTGCCGCCAACGTCGGCGCTCGAAGCGACGGGTGTCGACGACGGGCGACGGCGTCCTCGATCCACGTGAAAGGGACTCCATGTCCACCGCGACAGCAACTACAGGGGCGACGCGCACGGAGCGCAAGCAGAACGCCCCGATCATGACGCACAGGCAGATCCTGCTCGTCATCTACGGCCTCATGGCCGGCATGTTCCTCTCGTCGCTCGACCAGACGATCGTGGGAACCGCGATCCGTACGATCGGCGATGACCTGCACGGCCTCGATCAGCAGGCCTGGGTCACCACCGCCTACCTGATCACCTCGACGATCTCGGTGCCGATCTACGGCAAGCTCAGCGACATCTTCGGTCGCCGACCGCTGTTCATCTTCGGCATCACGGTGTTCATCCTCGGATCCGTGCTGTCGACATTCTCGACGTCGATGCTGATGCTGGCCGGCTTCCGCGCCTTCCAGGGCATCGGCGCCGGCGCGCTGATGTCGCTGCCGCTCGCGATCATGGCGGACATCCTCGCTCCGCGCGAGCGCGCCAAGTACCAGGGCTACTTCTTCGCCGTGTTCGGCATCTCCTCGCTGATCGGCCCGCTCGTCGGCGGTCTGTTCGCCGGCGCGAACGAGATCCTCTGGATCTCGGGATGGCGCTGGGTATTCCTCATCAACCTGCCGATCGGCCTCATCGCGCTCGGCATGGTGATCGCGTTCCTGCACCTTCCGAAGGTCGGAACGCACAAGAACCCGCGTATCGACTGGTGGGGAGCGACGGCCGTGATCGTGGCGCTCGTACCGCTGCTGCTCGTGGCCGAACAGGGCCGTGAGTGGGGCTGGTCCTCGTTCGCCGCGATCGCCTGCTACGTCATCGGCGGCCTGGGCGCCATCGCCTTCGTGCTGATCGAGATCGCGATGAAGGACGACGCGATCATCCCGATCCGCCTGTTCCACTCCAACACGTTCTCGATGGCGACCGTCATCGGCGTGCTCGTCGGCTTCGGCATGTTCGGCGCGATGATGACCATCCCGCTGTACATGCAGATCGTCGCGGGCCTGACCCCCACCGAATCCGGCTTCGCCATGCTGCCGATGGTCGTCGGCCTCATGACGTCGTCCATGGCCGCCGGTCAGATCACGTCGCGCACCGGGAAGTACGGCATCTTCCCGCGCACCGGCACGCTGTGCACCGCTCTCGGATTCCTGCTGCTCACCTTCGTCTCGTCCAGCACGCCGGTGTGGTTCATGATGATCGGCATGTTCGTGGTCGGTCTCGGACTCGGTCAGCTCATGCAGTCGCTCACGATGGCGAGCCAGAACGCGGTGTCCGCGCCCGACATGGGCGTCGCCACGAGCGCCGCGACCTTCTTCCGCCAGATCGGCGGAACGCTGGGTACGGCGATCATGCTCTCGATCCTGTTCACGCTGCTTCCGCTGAACATCACGCACAGCATGGCCGACAAGCCGACCCTGACCGCCGCGCTGAACGCGGCTCTGGATCCCGCCGTGGCGGGCAAGGAGCAGAACAAGGCCGTCATGAAACAGCTGTGGACGCCGATCACGGGCCCGCTCGAGCAGAACATCCAGGCGCAGCTCGACAAGGGCGCGACCGCGGCGAAGACCGCGGCGGGACAGGCCGTGACGCAGAAGGTGACCGAAGGCGTGAACCAGGCCGTCGCGGCGGGTCAGGTCCCGGCTGCCGCGGCGCAGACCGTGATCGACCAGAAGGTCGCGGAGGCGCTTCCGGGTGCGGAGGCCGCGGCCCTGAAGCAGGTCGCGGAAGGGGGGCATGCGACGGTGCAGGACGGCAAGGTCGTCGTGGACTGGTCGAACAAGGACCAGCGCACTCACTGGGTCGACCAGCTCGTGCCGAGCATCGTCAAGGAGATCGACAAGGGCACCTCGAAGGCGTCGAGCGGATCCAGCGGCTCGGTCAGCGACACCTCGTTCCTGAACGGCGCGGACCCGGTGCTCACCAAGCCGTTCATGGTGGGCTTCACGCAGGCGATCGACATCATCTACTGGGTCGGCTTCGGCGTGCTGATGCTCGCGTTCGTGCTGAGCTGGTTCTTCAAGGCGCCGCCGCTGCGCACCCGCTCGGCGCTTCAGGAGCAGGCCGACGAGGCCGGCGTCAGCGAGACCGGTACGATCAGGGTCCAGAGCGCCTGAGCGATGCAGCCGGGGCGGGCACGTCCCGCCCCGGCTTCGCGTACGAGGAGAAGAAGATGAGCATCGCGAACACCGCCGGCGAAGGCCGGCGCGAGCGCAAGAAGCAGCAGACCCGTCAGGCTCTGCATGAGGCCGCGCTGCGCCTGGTCGAGGAGCAGGGGCTGGACCGCACCACGATCGAGCAGATCTGCGAGGCCGTCGACGTCTCGCCGCGCACCTTCTTCAACTACTTCCCCTCCAAGGCCGCGGCGGCTCTGAAGCTGCCGGAGTCCGGCGCCGGCGGCGAGGTGGTCAAGCGGTTCCTGCGCGCCCGTGGCGAGCTCGTGCCCGCACTGTGCGAAGTGGTCGGCTCGTCGATGGACGAAGGCATGGACCGCCAGCGCATCAAGCAGCTGCTCATCCGCCGGCCCGAGCTGCTGCCCGCGTTCTCGCAGTGGATGGGGTCCGTTCGGGAGCAGCTCATCGAGCTGGCCGAGCGTCGGGCCGTCGATCACGACGAGGCCGTGCGCGCGGTGTCGCTCGTGCTCGCTGCAATGAACGTGCTGGTGCACACCCGCACCACGCCGGATCGTCCCGGCGCCGCGCGCCTGCTGCAGGCGCTGGACGGTCTCGTCCAGGTGCGCGGCGCCCGCATGTCGGATCCGGACTCTAGCCTGGAGGCATGACCTCCCCCACCCTGGACCGGCTCACCCTCCCGCTGCGCACGGAGCGGCTCATCGTGCGCGCGAGCACGCCGGACGACTCCGACGCGGTGTGGCGCTACCGCCGCCTCGACGAGGTGCGCCGGTGGCTGAGCACGGCCCCCGCCGACGCGGAGGCGTTCCGCGCGCACCTCGCGGATCCGGAACGGCTCGCGATCACCCTGGTCGTGGAGCTTCCCGGCGTCGGCGTGATCGGAGACCTCATGCTGCGCGTCGAGGACGCGTGGGCGCAGACGGAGGTGCTCCCGCAGGCCGCAGGCGTGCAGGCGGAGCTGGGCTGGGCCATGGATCCCGCTCAACAGGGCCGTGGGTATGCGACCGAGGCGGTGCGTGCGGTGATGGCCGCCTGCTTCACCGAGCTCGGGCTGCGCCGCGTCCACGCCGGCTGCTTCGCGGCGAACGAGCCGTCATGGCGGATGATGGAGCGCCTGGGAATGCGGCGGGAGGAGCACAGCCGCCGCACCGCGCTGCATCGCAGCGGAGAGTGGATGGATGGCATGAACTATGGGCTTCTCGCGGAGGAATGGCGCTCTCTGACCGATTGAGAGCGTTTTCCGATCGCCGCGCCTGTGCGTCCTGGACAGGGGTGCGCACGCTCGCTTAGTGTGAACCGCACGCACGTGAAGACGGCTGCTCCCGCCCGACGTCCCCAGCGAGGGTGGAAGGTCTTCCCCAGAGACCGGCGGCCAGTGCGTGCAATGGCCCCCTCGGCGCATCCAGTCCCCAATGGATCCCCCGGGGGGGCCGCTTCGTCCCCAGTATTCCGATGTATTGGGATGATACCGCCGACTTCGTGATTTTGTCCCCCTTTTGGGGGACAAAGCCGACGAACATGGGTTATGCTGTTTTCAGACGCACCCTCCGGTCGTCCTGGGTCCCCATCGCTCCCCCCGCGGTGGGGACCCGCTCCATTTCCCGGGCGCGCGTGCTGACGCCTCGGGCGCTCCGGCGGCTCCGGGAGCGGATCCCGCCCGTGATCTCTGTTGCAACATTTTCGTCACCTTGTCATTCGGGGTGTTGCGATGCGGGTCGACTCGGATAGCGTTAGCATCGTCGACGCATTTGCGCCGGCGTAAGCCCAAGCAAGAAGGCAGTACATGACTCAGGGCACGGTTAAGTGGTTCAATTCGGAGAAGGGCTTCGGCTTCATCTCCCCCGATGACGGTGGAGCTGACGTGTTCGCGCACTACTCCGCCATTACCTCGTCCGGTTACCGCTCGCTCGACGAGAACCAGCGCGTCGAGTTCGATGTGGCACAGGGCCCCAAGGGCCTGCAGGCCGAGAACATCCGTCCGCTCTGAGCGACACGGACTTCGGACTCCCCCGGTGCTTCGGCATCGGGGGAGTTTTTTGTGCGCCGGATCCGTCCCGGGTCAGCTTTGCGGCAGCAGGATCCGCAGCAGTTCGTCGGGGGTCGCGACCTCGGCGATGGCGCCGGCGGACTCCCCCGGCTCGCCGAAGCCCCAGGTGACGAAGATCACGGGCACGCCGAGAGGCGCGGCCCCCTCGATGTCGTGCAGGCGGTCGCCGATCAGCACGGGGCGGCTGACATCGACGCCGGCCTCGGTGAGCCGGTGCAGGGCGCGGCGGAGGACCGCCTCCTTGCCGTCGTGCAGGCCCGATGCGTCGGGCAGTGCTCCGGCGACGATGACGAAGTCGTCGATCAGGCCGTAGTGCTCGAGGATCGCGAGCACCTGGTTCTCCGGCTTCGAGCTCGCGGTGGCCTGCGGGATGCCCGCCGCCTTGACCGTCTGCAGCGCCTCGGCCACCCCGGGATAGATCCGCACGCTCGCGGCGTAGCCGTCGCGCATGGCCAGTTCCCGGTACTTCCGCACCGCGAGGTGCGCGTCCTCCTCGGTCAGGCCGGCCAGGTCGCGGAACGACTCGAACATCGGCGGCCCGATCCAGCGGGACAGCTCGCTCTGCGCGGGCTCCGGCAGGCCGAACGCGGCGTACACCTCGACGAGGCGCGGCAGTATTCCCGCCGATGCGTCGGCGATCGTGCCGTCGACGTCCCAGAGGACGCAGGTGTAGGGGGATGCGGTCATGTTCATGCCTCTCGAGGGAAACGACTCAGAACAGCCGCGGAATGCCGGATTCGATGCCCTTCATGTCCTCGTAGTCAAGGACGAGGCAGCGGATGCCCCTGTCCTCGGCGAGCACGCGCGCCTGGGGCTTGATCTCCTGGGCGGCGAAGACTCCCTGCACGGGTGCCAGGTGCGGATCCCTGCCGAGCAGCTCGAGGTAGCGGGTGAGCTGCTCCACGCCGTCGATGTCGCCGCGGCGCTTGATCTCGACGGCGATCGCGGCGCCGTCCGCGTCGCGCACCATGAGATCCACCGGTCCGATCGCGGTCGGATACTCGCGGCGCACGAGGGTCGCGCCCTCGGCGATCCGATGCACCTGCTCGGCGAGCAGCCGCTGCAGATCCGCCTCGACGCCGTCCTTCTGCAGGCCGGGATCGACGCCCAGCTCGTGGGCCGAGTCGTGCAGGATCTCGTAGATCTGCACGCGCAGCGCGTCGCCGGTCTTCTGATGCGTGACCCGCCACACCTCGGTGACGCCCGCGGACGCCTCCTCCTCCCCCGGCTGCTCAGGCTCGAGGCGGCAGGGCGGGCTCATCCAGTTCAGCGGCTTGTAGCTGCCGCCGTCGGAGTGCACGAGCAGGCTGCCGTCGCCCTTGTGCACGAGCAGACGCGTGGCGAGGGGAAGGTGGGCGTTGAGGCGGCCGGTGTAGTCCACGGCGCAGCGGGCGATGACGAGACGCACCCGAAGAGCCTAGCCCGCCGGGGCGCGGCTCAGTTCCCGCCGGTTCCGAAGAGGGTGCCGATGCCGGAGAAGAGGCCGAGTTCGGTGGCGGCGGCCCGTGCGATGAGGAACCCGACGATCCCGACGATCCACGCCGTGTTCTCCGCACCGGTGCGGCTGAGCCAGGCGCCGAGCCGGCGCAGCGGTCCCTCGACCGCGCGGGCCGCGAGGACGCGCAGGACGAGCAGCAGGAGCGCGGGCGCGATCATGAGCAGGCAATAGCCCGCGAGCGCGGCGATACGGAGCGGGATTCCGATGCCGGCGTCGGCGAGCATCGTCATGGCGACGATGTACGGCAGCATGGTCGCGACCTCGATCAGGCCCGCGGCGATCGCGAGGCCGACGACGACCAGCGGCGGGGTCGCCGGGTCGAGAAGCCGGTCGCGCCAGCGGGCGATCCGTCCCTGGCCGGGTCCTGCCGCATCCGAGACGTCCGGCGCGAGCGGATCCGGGGCGCCCGCGCCCGTGTCGGATGAGCCTCCGCCGACGAGCGCGGCCTCTTTCTTCTTCGCGCTGGGGACGAGGAGCGCGCCCACGAGCAGGGCTGCCCCGACGACGAGGCGCGCGATCCGCCCTGCGTCCGACGAGAGAAAGTCTGCGGCGACGTCGACGACGTTCACGAGCCCCCAGAGGAACAACAGCCCGACCAGCAGGTAGAAGAGGGTGATGGCGCCCAAGTAGAGGAGGATCCGCCTCACCCGGACGCGACCGGGCGGCAGCAGCAGAAAGACCGGGATGAGCAGGGTGCCCACGCTCAGCCCGTCGAGAAGTGCGAGAACGGCGAGGGTGAGTGCGAGCGGGGCTTCCGGGGCGAGGTCCATGCTCCCAGGCTCCCGTCCTCCCGACCGTCGCGGATCGGGCGAAGGGCGGAGTATCACGGACGCTGGTCCTCCTTTCGGCCGATGCGTCTGCAGAGCCTCGCGTGGTTCGATAGGGCGATGGACAGCCTGCGCACGCGCGATCGAGCCGCCGTGCCGCGTCCTCCTTCGCTCCTCCCCCGGGCGCTCGACCGGATATCCAGACCGATCGCCGACGCCGCGGGTACTGCCCTGCTCAGCGTGGCCGCCTCCGCCTTCGGCTTCGCCGGGCTCTGGGATCTGTTCCGGGTCACGCCCTTCGCGCTCTCGCCGTGGTGGGCGCTCGCGTTCGCGCTGCCCGGCTGCGTCCTCATCGCGCTCCGCGACCGGATCCCCCCACTCCTCGCACTCCCTGTGGCGGCGGCCCTGTTCGTCGGCGACGCGGCGACCGTGGGAGGGCTGGGATCCCTCGTCGTGCTGCTGGACGTGCTCTGGCACGCCGTGCATCGGGCCACGGCTCGTGCGCGCCGAGGGCTCGCGGTGGCGCTCGTGATCGTGGCCGGCGGGTTCCTCGTCTTCGCTCTGCTGCGCACCTCCGACGCCCGGGTCGCGATGCTCGTGACTCTGCAGATCGCGACGCTGCTCGGCACCGACTACTGGTGGGCTGTCGCGGTCGGACGGGCGGAGGAGGTCGCCGCCCTCGAGCGGCGCAGGGCCGCGGACGCGGCGCGGGAAGCCGTGCGCGATGAACGCGAGACCATGGCCAGGGAATTGCACGACCTCGTCGCAGGACACGTGTCGGCGATGGCGATCCGATCGGAGGCGGCGCTGTCCACTCCCGCGGACGAGACGCGGGACCGCGCAGCGCTGCGCGCCGTGCGCGATGCGAGCCTCGATGCCCATGCGGCGCTGCGCTCGATGATCACGGTGCTGCGCGTCGGCGGCGACGCGCCTGCACCCGCACCGAGGCTGGCCGACATCCCGGAGCTCGCGCGCGCGGCGGAGCGGGCAGGCCTCACCGTGCGCATCGCCGACGAGCGGACGGACGATCTGACGGCCGGCGGGCGGGCCGGCGCGCTCCCACCGCTCGTCGACCAGACCGCGGCCCGTGTCGTGCGCGAGGCTCTGGCCAACGGAGCGCGTCATGCGGTCGGCGCCGAGGTGCGGGTGCGGCTCTCGAACAGGGCGGACCGGATGCTGATCCGGGTCGACTCCCACGGCGGTCGGGGCACGTCAGGACCGGCGCTCGCCGGCTCCGGCACAGGCCTCGCGGTGCTCGCCGAGTGCGTGCGTGCTCTCGGAGGCGAGTTCTCCGCCGGCCCGGAGGGCGACGGCTGGTCGGTGCGCGCCGAACTGCCCCGAGGAGCGGCGGCGTGACCGGGCCGGTGCCGCGGGTGCTCCTCGCCGATGACCACGGGGCGATCCGCAGCGCGCTGCGGATCATGCTCGAGGCGCACGGGATCGACGTGGTCGGCGAGGCCTCGGACGGCGCGGTGGCGGTGCGGAATGCCAGAGCGCTGCGTCCCGATGTCGTGCTGATGGACCTCAGGATGCCCGGCCGCGACGGGATCTCGGCCACCAGGGAGATCGTGGACGAGGGGCTGGCCGATGTCCTGGTGCTCACGAGCTTCGACGAGGACGACCTCGTGGACGGGGCGATCCTCGCCGGCGCCGCGGGCTTCCTGCTGAAGACGGCCGATGCGGCGACCCTCGTCGAGGCGATCCGCACGGTCGCCGCAGGAGACGGCGTGCTCGATCCGAGGGTCACCCGGCGTGCGCTCGCCGCGGTGCGCGCGGGCGCCGCGGCGCACCGGGAGCCGGCGACCGTGCCCGGCGCGGCACCGGTGGGCGGGGCGTTCACCGCCCGCGAGCAGGACGTGCTGGACGGCATCCTCCGCGGCTGGTCCAACGCGCAGCTCGCGGAACACCTCGGCATCTCGGTGACGACGGTGAAGACGCACGTGTCCAATGTGCTCGCGAAGCTCGGCGCGCGCAGCCGCTCGCACGCCGCCGCGATCGTCCGTCACCGCTGATCGGGGCGCGACGCCTGCACGATCATGATGCGCATGCACGACGGATTCGCGGATCCGGTCGTGCATGCGTCGCGGAATCGTGCAGGCGTCGCAGGCGATCGGGCGGGGCGCAGCTCAGCCGGCGCTGACCTTCTCGTCCTCCCGGAGCGGGCGGGCCGCCCCCGAGAAGAGGCCGGAGAGCGCCGCCAGCACGACCAGGACGTAGAGCGTGTTGAGCAGGCCGATGTGGTCGCTGATGAAGCCGAGGACGGGCGGGCCGCCGAGGAAGGCGATGTAGCCGATCGTGGCGGCCGCGCTCACCCGGGCGGCGGCCTTTGCCGGGTCGTCGGCGGCGGCCGACATGCCCAGGGGGAAGCCGAGCGAGGCGCCGATCCCCCACAGCGCCGCGCCGGCGAACACCAGCGGCGTGCTCGGCGCGAGGATGAACAGCAGGATGCCTGCTGCGGCGGTGATCGCGAGCACGCGCAGCACGATGACGCGGCCGAAGCGGTCCACGAGCGGGCCGCCGAACAGCCGCACGACGGTCATCGCGACGGAGAACGTCGCCAGAGCAGCGGCGCCCAGTGCGGGGCCCGCCTGGTGATCCTCCGAGACCCCGAGCGCGAGCCAGTCGTTCGCGCCGCCCTCGGCGAACGACATGCCCAGCATCACGATGCCGAGGAAGTACGTGCGCGGCTCCCGCCACGCCTCGAGTGCGACGTGCATGCGCTCGCGCCAGTGCGGCTTCTCCGCGGGTTCGGGGTCGAGCGTCGCTTCGCGGTTCGGCACGTTGGCCCAGCAGGCGATCGCGAGCACCGCGATGATCACGGCGATGAGCAGGGCATGCGTGGCGACGTTCAGGCCGAGGTGCACCAGGAGAGCGCCGATCCCCGCGCCGATCACCGTGCCGAAGCTGAAGAAGGCGTGGAACACGGGCAGGATCGTCTTGCCCATCTGCTGTTCGATCGCGGTCGCCTCGACGTTCATCATCACGTCGAGCGACCCGTTGCCGAGGCCGAACAGCACGAGCCCTGCGACGACGACGGGAACCGATCCGAGCACATTGGTGCCCAGGCCGACGAGGCCGACGCCGGCCGCGAAGCTCAGCATCGTCACGAGCATGCCGAGGCGGGCCCCGGTGCGTGCCATGACCGCCGGGCTCGTCGAGATGCCGATGATCGACGAGACCCCCATGCCCAGCAGCAGGAGGCCCATCTGGCCGTTCTCGATGTGCAGCGCGGCCTTGATGTCAGGGACGCGCGAGGCCCAGGTTGCGATGGACAGACCGCTGGCGAGGAAGATCGCGAAGATCGCGGCACGCCAGCGCACGAACTGGGAGCGGGTGAGGGCGGTGTCCATCGGGACAGTGTATCGAATCGATTCGATCTCTGTGATCCCCACGATGTTATTGTCGAGACATGAGCTCGGATCCGGATCCTTCGGCCGTGCGGCGCCGCGCCACGATCGCGGATGTGGCGCGCGCGGCGGGGGTGAGCCCGTCCACGGCGTCGGTCGTGTTCAGCGGCAAGGCGCCCGTCGCCGACGCCACGCGGGAGCGGGTGCTCGCCATCGCGGCCGGGCTCGGCTACACCGGTCCTGATCCGCGCGCGGCCTCCCTACGACGGGGGCGCAGCGGCATCGTGGCGGTCGCGCTCGAGGAGCACCTGCGGACCGCGTTCCTGGATCCGATCAAGACCGCGACCATGGACGGACTCACCGACGGCCTCGCCGAACTCGGCGCGGGAGTGCTGCTGCTGCGGGACGATCCCGAGGCAGGGTCGGATGCGCCGACGCTCGCCACGGCGCCCATCGACGCCGCGGTGCTGATCGGCTGCAGCCCGCGCATGCGGGAGACCCTGCAGGCCGTGCGCAACCGGGGCCTGCCCGTGGTGGTGATCGAGGGGGATGCCGGCGACGACGTGCCCCGGATGGAGCTCGACAACGGCGAGGCCGCGGCGCAGATCGCGCACCATGTGCGCGCGCTCGGGCACAGGGAGGTCGCCGTGGTGACGCTGCCGTTCGACGGCGACAAGGTGCGCGGCGACGCGACGCCAGAGCGCATCGCATCCATCACGACGCCCGTCACCAGCGCACGCCTGGACGGCACGCTCTCGGTGTTCCCCGACGCGCGCGTGGTGTCCGCCGGAGCCAGCCTCATCGACGAGGGGGTCATCGCGGGACGCACGCTGTTCGCGGATCCGCACACTCGTCCCACCGCCGTCATCGCGCAGAGCGACCTCCTCGCCGCGGGCGTGATCCGCGCGGCGGAGGAGGCGGGACTGCACGTGCCGGAGGACGTCAGCGTGGCGGGCTTCGACGGCATCGCGGTGGACGGCCTGGGCGAGCACGTGCTGACCACGGCCGTGCAGCCCGCGGTCGAGAAGGGGCGCGCTGCGGGCGACGCCATCGCACGCATGCTGGCGGGGCAGCAGGCGGTCTCGATCCGCTTCACCTGCACGTTCCGCGAGGGCACGACGACGGGTCCCGCCCCTGTCGCTCAGCCCCTTCCGTGACGATCGCGGCGGTGGATGCCGGTCTCGGCACGTAAACTGGATCCGAACCCGCCCGCCTGTGTCGACCTGCACGCTCACGCGCTGAGCCCGCAGAGACCGACGAGCCAGAGGAGACCGCCGTGCTGACACTCCTCGCTGTGTTCGCCCTCGCGTCTCTGCTGCTGCCGCTGCTCGTCTCCTGGATCGGCGCACGCGCATTCGCCGTCGCGGCGCTCATTCCGGCGGCCGCTTTCGTGCACCTCGTGGTGCTCACGCCGCAGGTGCTGGCCGGATCCGCGGATTCCGCCCTCGTGCCGCGGGAGTCGATCGATTGGATCCCGCAGCTCGGCCTGTCGCTCTCCTTCCGGCTCGACGAACTGAGCTGGCTGCTCGCCCTCATCGTCACCGGGGTCGGCGCGCTCGTGCTGCTCTACTGCCGGTGGTACTTCCGCGGATCCAAAGAGGGCATCGGCCAGTTCGCCGCGGTGCTGCTGGCCTTCGCCGGCGCGATGTACGGCCTGGTGACCACCGACGATCTCGTGCTGCTGGTCATGTTCTGGGAGCTGACCAGCATCCTTTCCTACCTGCTGATCGGGCATTATCACCGCCGCGGCGCCAGCCGTCGTGCCGCGCTGCAGGCTCTGCTGGTGACCACGCTCGGCGGGCTGGCGATGTTCATCGGCGTGGTGTTCCTTGCGGTGGACGCCGGAACCTCGAGCATGTCGCGGATCCTGGAGATCGCGCCGACCGGTCCGCTGGTCGACGCCGCGATCGTGCTGCTGCTGGTCGGCGCGCTCAGCAAGTCCGCGATCTTCCCGTTCCACTTCTGGCTGCCCGGCGCGATGGCGGCGCCGACGCCGGTGAGCGCCTACCTGCACGCCGCAGCCATGGTGAAGGCGGGCATCTACCTCATCGCGCGGTTCGCCCCGGTGTTCGCGCTGTCCGGCCCGTGGCGTCCGATCACGATTTCGCTGGGCGTGTTCACGATGCTGCTCGGCGGCGTGCAGGCGCTGCGCGAGACCGACCTCAAGCGCATCCTCGCGTTCGGAACGGTGAGCCAACTCGGCTTCTTCACCGTCGTGCTGGGCTACGGCACGCCGGACGCGATGCTGGCAGGGCTCGCCCTCGTGATCAGCCACGCCCTGTTCAAATCTTCGCTGTTCCTCATCGTCGGCGTCATCGATCGCCAGCTCTCCACCCGCGATGTCAATGAGATCAGCGGCGTCGGGCGCCAGGCTCCGCTGCTCGCGATCTCGGGCTTCCTCGCGGTCGGATCCATGATGGGGATCCCGCCGACCATCGGATTCGCCGCGAAGGAGTCCACGCTCGCGTCGCTCTTCGACGAGGCCCAGCGCGGATCCCCGTGGGGAATCGTCGCGCTCGTCGGTGTGATCCTGGGATCCATACTCACCGCGGCATACGGTGCGAGGTTCCTCTGGGGCGCGTTCTGGCGGAAGAAGGATGCCGCGGGCGCATATATGCCAGACACGGAATGGCCGCCGCCGCCGTTCGGCTTCCTGGTGTCGCCGGTGATCCTGGCCTTCGGCACGCTCGTGCTCGGCCCGTTCGCCTCGGCCGTCACCGTGGTGCTCTACGGTTACGCGGACGATGCGAAAGCGCCCGGTTACGACGGCTCCGCCCTGGATCCCGGGTACCTCGCGCTCTGGCACGGTCTGGCACCTGCCCTGTTCCTGTCGCTCGGGGCGGTGCTGCTCGGTCTTGCGCTGTTCCCGCTCACGCGTCGCCTCGGCTGGGACCGTCGCCCGAGACTGCTGCCGTTCACCGCTCAGGACGCGTACTACCTGGCGATGCGCAGCGTCGACCGGCTCTCCGTGGTCACCACGTCGTTCACTCAGCGCGGCTCGCTGCCGGTCTACGTCGGCACGATCTTCGTGGTCGTGATCGCCGCGGAGACCACCGCGCTCATCGCAGGCGGCCCTGCGAACGCCCAGCTGAGCGCCTGGCACACGCCGGTGCAGCTCGTGGTCGCGCCGATCATGATCTTCGCGGGCCTGCTCGCGATCCGGGCGCAGAAGCGCTACACCGGCGTCGTGCTGGTCTCCGTCACCGGTCTCGGCATGGTCGTGCTGTTCGGCACGAGCGGCGCCCCCGACCTCGCGCTCACGCAGATCCTCGTCGAGACCGTGACGCTCGTCACGTTCGCGCTGGTGCTGCGCCGGCTGCCGGCGCGGATGGGGGAGCACAACGCCTCGGTCGGCAGGGTGCCGCGCGCGATCCTCGGCATCGCCGCGGGCGTGATGATCGCGCTCGTGGCGATCGTCGCGACCGGATCCCGGGTCGCCGAGCCGATCTCCGAAGCGTTCCCGAAGCTCGCCTACGAACTGGGTCACGGGAAGAACGTCGTGAACGTGGCGCTGGTCGACCTGCGCGGCTGGGACACGATGGGGGAGCTTTCGGTGCTCGTGCTCGCGGCCACCGGCGTCGCCTCCCTGGTGTTCGTCACGCACCGTGCCGATCGGCTCTCCGCCACGAGAGCGCTGCCGGAAGGCCCGCGGCGGGCGCGCCGTCGACCGCTCGTCGAGACGACCCAGGGTGTACGCGTGCAGACGGCCGGCGATACGGCGCCGCGAGCCTGGCTCGTCGCCGGCGGCAACGTCAAGCCGGAGAACCGCTCGATCCTGCTCGAGGTGATCGTGCGGATCCTGTTCCACACGATCATCGTGGTGTCGATCTACCTGCTCTTCGCGGGGCACAACGCCCCCGGCGGCGGCTTCGCGGGCGGTCTCGTCGCGGGCATGGCCATGGTCATGCGCTACATCGCGGGCGGGCGCTGGGAGCTCGGCGCCGCCGCCCCCACCGACGCGGGACGCCTGCTCGGCGCGGGGCTCATCCTCGCCGTCGGTGCGGCCGTGGTGCCGCTGTTCTTCGGGCTCGCGCCGCTCTCCAGCGCTGTGTGGGAGGCCGAGATCCCCGGGGTAGGGCACATCGAGTTCGTGAGCTCGACCTTCTTCGACATCGGTGTCTACCTCGTCGTCATCGGACTCGTGCTCGATGTGCTGCGCAGCCTCGGCGCCGAGGTCGACCGGCAGACGCTCGAGATGCGCGCGCGGGGGGTGGACATCTGATGGACGTCTCCCTCGTGCTGATCATCGTCATGGCGGTGCTCTTCGGCTGCGGCGTGTACGCGATGCTCGAGCGCAGCCTGACCCGCGTGCTGATCGGTTTCCTGCTGCTCGGCAACGCCGTGAACCTGCTGCTGCTGATCGTGATGGGCCGGCCGGGACGCGCGCCGTTCTACGGCACCGACGGTGACATGAGCGACCCGCTGCCGCAGGCGCTCACCCTCACGGCGATCGTGATCACGTTCGCCGTCTCCGCGTTCCTGCTCGCGCTCATCTACCGCTCCTGGCAGCTGGGCAAGGCCGACACGGTCGAGGACGACGAGACCGACATCGCCCTGCGCGAACGCACGGAGATCGAGGAAGACCTCATGGACGACGAGGTCGATCTCGAGGACGAGGACGCGACCACCGACTTCGTGGGCGTGGCGACCTCTCCGATCCGCGTGCTGCACGCGAAGGATCTGGACGGGCTCGTCGACGACGCCCCCGTCGACCGGCCGGATCCTGCTCCGGAGCCAGGGCCCGGAGCGACCGAGACAGACGGTGACCGCAACCCGGGGGAGGAGCCGCGATGAACGCCCTCGTCCCGCTGCTCGTCGCCCTCCCGCTGCTCGGCGCCGCGATCACGCTCGTGTTCGGACGCAACACGCGTGTGCAGGTCATCGTCACGGTCGCCACGCTCGCCACGGTCTCGGTGATCGCCGCGACCCTGCTCGTCGTGGTGGACCAGACGAAGCCGATCGCCGTGATGGTGGGAGGCTGGCCCGCGCCGTTCGGCATCGTGTTGTACGTCGATCGGCTCGCGGCCCTGCTCGTGCTCATCTCGAGCATCGTGCTGGTCGCGGTCCTGCTCTTCTCGGTGGGCCAGGGGGCGGCGGACGGGGCCGAAGAGACCCCGATCTCGATCTTCAACCCGTCCTACCTGATCCTGGCCGCGGGCATCTTCAACGCGTTCATCGCGGGCGACCTGTTCAACCTCTACGTCGGCTTCGAGATCCTGCTGGTCGCGTCCTACGTGCTCATCACCCTGGGGAGCACCGAGTCGCGGATCCGCACCGGCGCGGTCTACATCGTCGTGTCACTCGTGTCGTCTGTGCTGTTCCTCGTCGCGATCGCGCTCATCTACGCGGCGCTCGGCACCGTGAACATGGCGCAGATCGCAGAGCGGATCGGCGAGATCCCGCCCAGCACGCAGCTCGTGCTGCATCTCATGCTCGTGGTGGCATTCGGCATCAAGGCGGCCGTGTTCCCGATGTCGTTCTGGCTGCCGGATTCGTATCCGACCGCCCCCGCGCCCGTCACCGCGGTGTTCGCCGGCCTGCTGACGAAGGTCGGCGTGTACGCGCTGATCCGCACCGAGACGCAACTGTTCAACGTGTCGAGCATCAACACGGTGCTCATGATCGTGGCGCTCGCGACGATGCTTATCGGCATCCTGGGCGCGGTCGCGCAGGCGGAGCTGAAGAGGATCCTGTCCTTCACTCTGGTGAGCCATGTCGGCTACATGGTGTTCGGACTGGCGATCGCGACGCCGGCCGCGATCGGCGCCACGGTGTACTACATCGTGCACCACATCATCGTGCAGACGACCCTGTTCCTCGCGGTGGGGCTCGTCGAGCGCCGGGCGGGCAGCACCTCGATCCTCAAGGTGCGCGGACTCATGAAGGCCGCGCCGCTCATCGCCGTGCTGTACTTCGTGCCGGCGATCAACCTCGGCGGGCTGCCGCCGTTCTCGGGCTTCATCGGCAAGTTCGCGCTGTTCCAAGCGGCGGCGCAGGTGGCCACTCCGCTCATCTGGGTGCTCATCGTCGGCGGCGTGCTCACCTCCCTGCTCACGCTGTACGCCCTCATGCGCGCATGGAACCTGGCGTTCTGGCGAAGCAAGGACGAGACGCCCGAGGAGCAGGAGAACGAGCGCATCGCCCATCTCGGCAGCGCGCCCGCCGCCGACGAGCAGCAGGAGCGGCGCCGGATCCCGACCATCATGACCCTCGCGACCGGAGGCATGGTCGCGGTCACCCTTGCCCTGACCGTGTTCGCCGGCCCCATCTACGGGCTCTGCGAGCGGATCGGCGCGAACCTGCTGCAGCCCGTGCACCTCGACACTCTCGACGGCGACGAGGCCTCCTCATGAGCTCCGACGTGAAGCGCGGGCTCTTGCGTGAGATCGGCGTGCAACTGCCGTTCCTGCTCTGGCTCGTCGTGCTGTGGATGCTGCTCTGGGGCCAGTTCACCGTGCTCTCGGCCGTGACCGGCATCGCGGTGGCGCTGTTCGTGACCCGCGTGTTCCGGCTGCCCACGATCGAGCTCTCCGGGCGGATCAACCTGTTCTGGGCGGCGCTGCTGGTGGTGCAGTTCCTGGCCGCCGTCGTGCACGGCTCGCTCAGCGTCGCCGTGCAGGTGCTGAACCCCCGGCGTGCGCCGGGGGCCGCGATCATCGCCGTGCCGCTGCGCTATGCCGACGATCTCGTGATGACCCACGTCGCTGTGACGTCGTCGCTCATCCCCGGATCCCTCGTGGTCGAGGCCGAGCGCGACACGCGCACCCTGTACCTGCACGTGATCGGCGTGCGCTCGCTCGAGGACGTGGAGCGCCAGCGCGCCGGTGTGCTGCGCTGGGAGCGTCGCATCGTGCGCGCACTCGGCTCGCCGGCTCAGGCGGCGCGACTGCGCGCCGACGAGCGCGCCGAGGAGGACCGTCTCGGGGGTACGGTGGCCGGGAGCTCGCCGAAGCCGCATCGGCCGAAGGGATCCGGTCCGTCGACCGGATCCGGTCCGGCCCAGGGATCCGGTCCGGCCCAGGGATCCGAGGAGGGTCGCCGATGAACCCGCTGCTGCTCGTCATCATGATCGTGTTCGCGGTCGCCGCTGTGCTGGCTGTGATCCGCATCGTCATCGGGCCTTCGATCCTGGACCGGGCGGTGGCCGCCGACGTGCTCCTCACCGAGGTCATGTGCGTGCTCGGCGCTGATATGGCGATCAACCACCACACCCGCACGCTGTCGGTGCTGATCGTCGTCGCCGCGGTCGGCGTGTTCGGATCCATCTCGGTCGCCCGCTACGTCGCGCGAAGGGACAACACCCCGTCATGAACGCCGTCATCCTGGACCAGGCCTGCGCCCACCCGACCCGCAGGGACGGGGGAGAGCGATGAACGTCTTCGAGCTGAGGATCCCCGATGTCGTCGTCGATACCGCCGTCTGGGTGCTCGTGCTGATCGGCGCGCTGCTGTGCCTCATCGCCGCGATCGGCCTGCTGCGCCTGCGCGATGTGCCGAACCGGCTGCATGCCGCGACCAAGCCGCAGGTCCTCGGACTGCTGCTCATCTGCCTGGCGATCGCGCTCTCGCAACGCTCCGTGATCGGCGTCGTGCTGGGGCTGCTGCTGGTGACGCCCGTCGTGCTCATGCAGTTCGCGACCGCGCCGTTGTCCGCGCACATGGTCGGCCGCCAGGCTTACCGCAACGGCACGATCGACGAGCGCTCGCTCGTTGTCGACGAGCTCGCCGACTCGAAGCGCACTCCGCCCGGCGCGGGCTGAGCCGCCCGAGAAGAGGGAAGCATGTTCGAGAACGAGCGGCGAGATGCGGTGCGAGCCCTCGCCGCTGGTTCCGCCCGGGAGGAGCGACGGCCGTGAGCGAACCGACTTTCGCGGAAGTTCTGGATCGAGCCATCCTGGCGCGAGGAATCCCGCTGGCCAGACTGAGCGAGATGCTGACATCGCTCGGGGATCCGGTCAGCGTCGCCTCGCTGAGTCACTGGCGAAGAGGGCAGCGCATACCGAGAGGCAGTCTCTCCCTGGATGTGATCCGCCGCCTTGAAGACATCCTCTGGCTCGAAGCCGGCTCCTTGGTCTCTCGGATCCCGCCCCAGCGCACTCCTGGACCCGACGGGCGACGACTGTTCGACGAGATACTGAACGAGCGCGGTTCCCGTTCCAATGCGGCCGGGCTCGCGGCACTGCTGGGCCACGACGTGAAAGACACCGTCGTGACAGGTGCTCATCACACCTATGACATCGGACCAGAACGGAAGGCTTTGCGCTGCCGTTGCCAGATCTTCCTTGAAGCCCGCGTCGACGGCGCCAAGGCCTGGCTCCTCGCGCTCCAGTTCGAGTCTCGTCCACTCGATCAACCCGCGGTCACGCCGGTCGCCGGCGCCCGCCTCGGCGGCCTCGCCTACGACGAGCAGCACTTCACATTCGGCGCGGAGCTGCTGTTCCCCCGCTCTCTCCGGCGTGGAGAGACGACAGTGATCGAGTTCATCGTCGAGGGTCTCGGCGAGGCCGAGCCGATGACTGAGGCGGGGCACGTCCTCTCCAAGCGCATCAATGAGGCGTCGCTCTGGATCCGTTTCGACGAGAAGGCTCTCCCTAACCGATGCCGCGAGATCGTCGACACCCGGGAGCAGCAGACAAAGACCCCCACGCGGCTTGAGGACAGGTCCCTGCACCGGATCGTCCGTGGTTTCGGCCCTGGACGGTTCGGGTTCGAGTGGAGCTGGCCCCGATGACGTGCACGCCCTCGAGCTCGCCGGCGTGCGGTCTGCATCTCCGGCATTCCCGAAATGCCGTGAACACGCCCGCTCTACGCTCCTAGTGACCCGCCGGGAACCCGGCAGATCGTTACAAGGAGCAGCCTCAAGATGAATGACATCAAGTCCTCGCGCCCC
Source organism: Microbacterium sp. 05N427 (assembly GCF_056397105.1). Taxonomy (NCBI): domain Bacteria; kingdom Bacillati; phylum Actinomycetota; class Actinomycetes; order Micrococcales; family Microbacteriaceae; genus Microbacterium; species Microbacterium sp. 05N427. The sequence continues at coordinate 88,362 of NZ_JBFTMT010000001.1, read as the reverse complement.
GTGTCCCGACGGACCGTGACCAAGACCGTGGCTTGGAGCATTCCCGTCATCGCCGCAGCAGTCGCGGCCCCGTCCTACGCCGCGAGTAGGAAGACGTTCACGCAGACGGTCTCTGGAAGCGGTGCGGTCAAGGGCACCCTGACGTTCGTCCTGCCCGGAAATGCCACCGACATCTCCTACACGGTGATCGGCGCCGGTGGATCCCAGGGGACCGATACCTCCGTCGGATCAGGCGCCGTGGTGACCGGACAGTTGACGCTTCCCCCGGGGTCGGCCGCTGTGACGGTCCAGCTCGTCGCCGGAGGTTCGGGGAACTTCTCCACCGGCGGGGACGGATACGGCCCCGGCGGCAACCCCGCCGCGCCGCCCACGAGCAGCGCGAGTCTGCAGAAGATCCAGCCCGGTCTCGGCGGCAGCGGCGGAAGCGCCCTGATCGTCAACGGTGAGCCTGCTGCGATCGCGGGCGGGGGCGGCAGTGCAGGCGGCTACGCGTTCGTCGTCTCACCCAACAACACCTTCCCCGTGCCGAGCGGTGGTGAGGGCGGAAGCGCCTCCACGGCCGGCCAAGACGGAACGCTGGACTACGGCAACGGTCAGTACGTCATCGTCGGACGTGCCGGTGGCGGTGCCACGAACACCACCCCCGGCGCAGGTGGCGCGGGTGCGAGCAACGTCCCCGGTGCAACCGCCAACAACGGCGGCACCGGCGGTGCGGGAAGCCTCAACGGAGCCGCAGGCGGAGCATCCAACACGAACTCGCAAACCACGACCGACGCCAACGGAACCAGCATCTTCGTGTGGGCCTCAAGCGGAGGCGGAGGCGGTGGCTACGCCGGAGGCGGTGCGGGTGGCGCCACCGCAGCACGCAGCGCATCCAACTCTCCAGCGGTCGTCATGGCAGTGGTCGGTGGCGGTGGTGGCGGGAGCAATTACACCGCGGCCAACGCCGGAGGAGCAGTGAACACCATCACCTCCACAGGACTGGCCGGCAACAGCGGCGCGCAACCGGCGTTCGGCTCGCCGGGATCCGTCACCATCACCTACACGGCCTGAACCCGGTCGATCGTTCGTCACCCCAGGCATTCGCCGAGGACCCGGTCAGCGCCCCGAGGCGGCTCGACCGGATGAGTGACGGACGGATCCGCACGAGCGCTTCACCTGCTGTTTCCCCGCTCGCGGTACCCTGAGCGCGCACGCGCCCCGGCGTGACAGCAGCTCGAACGGAGCCCGATGCAAGACATCCTCGACCGCGCCGCGCTCGCCGCGACACCGCGCACGCTGATCGACATCCTCGTCGAGACCGCGCGCCGGTACCCGGAGGCCTCCGCCATCGAGGACGCGGCGGGCGCACTCAGCTACGGCGAGCTTTTGGCCCAGGTCTGGCGCACGGCAGCGCGGCTGCGCGAGCACGGGGTCATGCGCGGTGACAGGGTCGGCATCAGGATGCCGTCGGGTGGGCGCGAGCTCTACCTCGCGATCCTCGGCACGCTCGCGGCGGGCGCGGCGTACGTCCCGGTCGACGCGGACGACCCGCAGGAGCGGGCCGACCTGGTCTTCGGCGAGGCGAAAGTACGCGGCGTGATCGGCGCCGGAGGGGTGTTTCGGGGCGCAGGCCTGCCGTTTGGGGCGCACCCTGCCGCCGAATCCGGGCGGGGCACGCCCCAAACGGACGGAACGCGCCCCGAAGCGACAGTGGGGGCAGTGACGACGGAGGGGGAGGTCCCCGGATCCGGGTTGTTCGACGGAGAGGATCCGCACCCGAGCTCGGTCTCGATCACGACCGTGCCGCATCCGATGCCGTTGGACGACGCCTGGATCATCTTCACCTCCGGTTCGACCGGGGTGCCCAAGGGCGTCGCCGTGACGCACCGCTCCGCGGCGGCGTTCGTCGACGCCGAGGCGAACCTCTTCCTGCAGGACGCGCCGCTCGGCCCCGGCGACAGGGTGCTGGCCGGGCTCTCCGTCGCGTTCGACGCTTCGTGCGAGGAGATGTGGCTGGCCTGGCGCTATGGCGCGTGCCTCGTGCCGGCGCCGCGCGCGCTCGTGCGCTCGGGGGAGGACCTCGGGCCCTGGCTGCTCGGGCACGGGATCACCGCGGTGTCGACCGTGCCGACGCTCGCCGCACTCTGGCCGCAGGACGCGATCGAGAACCTACGCCTGCTCATCTTCGGCGGCGAGGCGCTGCCGCCCGAGCTCGCCGCTCGGCTGGTCGGCGAGGACCGCGAGGTCTGGAACACGTACGGACCCACCGAGGCCACAGTCGTCGCGTGCGCGGCCATCATGGACGGCGAGGCGCTGCGGGCCGGGGAGCCGGTGCGGATCGGCCTGCCCCTGGACGGCTGGGAGCTCGCGGTCGTCGACGCCGAGGGCAACCGCGTCGCCGAGGGCGAGGCGGGCGAGCTCGTGATCGGCGGCGTCGGGCTGGCGCGGTACCTGGATCCGGCCAAGGACGCGGAGAAGTACGCGCCGATGCCGTCCCTGGGTTGGGACCGCGCTTACCGCTCCGGCGATCTCGTGCGCTACGAGGAGGCGGGCCTCGTGTTCCAGGGCCGCGCCGACGACCAGGTCAAGATCGGCGGCCGGCGCATCGAGCTCGGCGAGGTCGAGGCCGCGCTGCAGAACCTCACCGCGGTCACGGCGGCGACCGTCGTGGTGCAGCGCAGCGAGGCCGGGATCCCGCTGCTCGTCGGCTACGTGGTGCCGACCGCGGGCTTCGACCGGCAGGCCGCGCGTGCGGAGCTCTCCGAGACGCTCCCGGCGCCCCTCATCCCGCTGCTGGCGATCATGGACGACCTGCCCGTGCGCACCTCGGGCAAGGTCGACAAGGCGGCGCTGCCGTGGCCGCTGACGGATCCGGACGCCGACGACTCCACCCTGACCGGCACCGCCGCCTGGCTCGCGGAGCAGTGGTTCGCCGTGCTCGGCACGCGGCCCCTCGACGAGGATGCGGACTTCTTCCAGCTCGGCGGTGGATCCCTCGCGGCCGCGCAGCTCGTGAGCCGGATCCGGGCCCGCGCCCCCGAGTTCACGATGGCCGACGTGTACGACCTTCCTCGCCTGCGGCGGATGGCCGACGCCGTCGAGGCCGAGGCGGGCGACGACGACTTGGAGCCCGGCGACTTCCACGAGTCTCGGCCGACGCCCCGGCGCATGCAGTGGATCCAGACCATCCTCGGGGTGCCGCTGTTCGTGCTGGGCGGCATCAGGTGGGTGCTGTGGCTGCTCACCGGCAGCGCGATCCTGCACCTCGTGCCGGGTTTCGACTGGCTGCCGACCGCGCCGCTGTGGCTGCTGATCGTGGGGCTCGTGGTGTTCGCGACGCCGTTCGGACGCATGGCCATCGCCGCGGTCGCCGCACGGGTGCTGCTCGCCGGGGTGCGCGCAGGAGACCACCCCCGTGGCGGCGGGGTGCACCTTCGGCTATGGCTCGCGGAGCAGGTGAGCCAGCAGATCGACCCGGTCGGCTTCGCGGGAGCACCGTGGGTGAGCTACTACGCGAGGGCGCTCGGGGCGAAGATCGGCCCCGACGTCGACCTGCACTCGCTGCCGCCCGTGACCGGCATGCTCGACATCGGGGCCGGCGCCGCGATCGAGCCCGAGGTCGACCTCTCCGGATACTGGATCGACGGCGACACCGTGCGTGTCGGCGGAATACGCATCGGTGCGGGCGCGGTCGTCGGCGCGCGCAGCACGCTCGCGCCCGGGACCCGGATCGGACGGGCCGCCGAGGTGGCTCCCGGATCCGCTGTTTTCGGACGCGTCCGCGCGGGGCAGCGCTGGGCCGGATCGCCCGCGGTGCGCGTCGGCGGCAAGTCCGCTCCGCTCGCGCCGGAGCGCCCGCCGGCTCCGCGGCGCTGGCTGTGGGCATATGCCGCATCAAGCATGGGTCTCGGGCTGCTGCCCGTGCTCGCCTTCGCCGTCGGCGCCCTCGTCCTCGTGCAGGGCGCGCGCGGCGCGGCCTCGCTCGTCGCCGCGATCCCGGGCCTGGCGATCTGGCTCGTGCCGTCCGTGCTCGTCACAGGGCTCGTTTTCGCCGTGCTCGTCGTGGCGGCGACCCGGCTGCTGTCGATCGGGCTGCACGATGGGATCCACCCCGTCCGGGGGCGGATCGCGTGGCAGGCGTGGACCACCGAGCGCCTGCTCGACTCCGCCCGCACGCTGCTCTTCCCGCTGTACGCGAGCCTGTTCACGCCCACCTGGCTGCGCCTTCTCGGGGCGAAGGTGGGCAAGGAGGTGGAGATCTCCACGGTACTGCTGATCCCCTCGATGACGACGATCGACGACGGCGCGTTCCTCGCCGACGACACGATGGTCGCGTCCTACGAGCTCGGCGGAGGGTGGATGCGCCTGGCCGGGGCGCGCATCGGCAAGCGCGCGTTCCTCGGCAACTCCGGAATGGCGGGCGCCGGGCACAAGGTGCCCAAGGACGGCCTCGTCGCGGTGCTCTCCGCGGCGCCGGACAAGGCGAAGGCCGGATCCTCCTGGCTCGGATCCCCGCCGGTGCGTCTGCGCCGGGTGGTGAACGAGTCGGATCTCGAGCGCACCTACCGCCCGCGCACGGCGCTGCGGGTCGCCCGCGGCCTGTGGGAGCTGTGCCGCATCGTGCCGGTCATCCTCTCCTGCGCGCTCGGTCTGGCCGTGCTCCTGAGTCTCGCCGCGCTGGCCACGAGTACGGGGCTGGTGTGGACGGTGGTGCTCTCCGGGTTCGTGCTCCTCATCGCGGGCGCCGTCGCGGCAGGGTTCGCGACGGCGGCGAAGTGGGCGTTCGTCGGGCCGATCCGTCCGGGGGAGCACCCCCTGTGGTCGAGCTTCGTGTGGCGCACAGAGGTCGCCGACACCTTCACCGAGATGATGGCGGCCCCGTGGTTCGCCAACGCGGCGGCGGGCACGCCCGCGCTCGCCGTGTGGCTGCGCTCCCTGGGCGCGACGATCGGCAAGGGCGTCTGGACCGACAGCTATTGGCTGCCGGAGCCGGACTTGGTCACGCTCGGGGACGGTGCGACGGTCAACCGTGGCTGCGTGGTGCAGACGCACCTCTTCCACGACCGTGTGATGAGCATCGACACCGTCACCCTCGAGGCCGGTGCGACCCTCGGCCCGCACAGCGTGATCCTGCCCGCCGCGACGATCGGATCCGATGCGACGGTCGGTCCCGCCTCGCTCGTCATGCGGGGCGAGAGCGTGCCGGTGGGCAGTCGCTGGAGCGGCAACCCGATCGGCCCTTGGCGCGTGGTGAAGGTTCGCAACTACCAGGCGGCCCTTCGAGAGCCTCAGGGACCGGAGTGAGCGCCAGGACTCCCGGCGAGTGCGCGTCGAATGCGCCGGGATCTGTGAGCATGGAATCGTGAGCCCCGACGACTACACCCCGCATTCCGGAGATCGCCGCTACCGCGTCGAGCACTACGACCTGACGATCGACTACCGGCTCGGCACGAACCGGCTGGACGGCGTCGCCGTGGTGCGCGGGCGTGCCGTCGAGGCGACCAAGGCGATCTCGCTGGATCTCGCGGGGCTCCGCGTGACCAAGGTGCGCGGCGACCTCGGCGGGCGCACCGGGTTCACGCAGACCGACCGCAAGGTCAAGGTCGCGCTCGGCCGGGAGCTCGCGGCGGGGGATCCGTTCGAACTCACGATCTCCTATGGCGGAGCCCCGCGTCCGCGGCGGACCCGCTGGGGCACGCTCGGCTGGGAGGAACTGGAGGATGGCGCGATCGTCGCCTCGCAGCCCATCGGCGCGCCGTCGTGGTTCCCGTGCAACGACCACCCCTCCGACAGGGCGACTTACCGGCTCTCGATCACGACGGACCCCGGGTACGCGGTCGCGGCGGCCGAACCGCTGTCAACAACGACCAAGGCGGGCCGCACGACCTGGGTCTTCGAGCGCGCGATGCCGACGCCCAGCTACCTCGCGACCGTGCAGATCGGGAAATATGTCTCCCGGGGCATGGATCTCGCAGGCGTCGAGGGGCAGGTGCTGCATCCCGCGGGACTCACCGCGCGGGTGGACGCGGACCTGGCTCCGCTGCCGCAGATGATGGCTGTATTCGCCGAGGTGTTCGGACCGTATCCGCTGCCGTCGTACCGGGTCGTGGTGACGGCCGACGACCTGGAGATCCCGCTCGAGGCGCAGGGCATGGGCGTGTTCGGCGCGAACCACATCGACGGGCGGGGCAGCCTCGAGCGCCTCATCGCGCACGAGCTCGCGCATCAGTGGTTCGGCAACAGCGTGGGCGTCGCGCACTGGCGCGACATCTGGCTGAACGAGGGCTTCGCCTGTTATGCCGAGTGGATCTGGTCCGAGCGCAGCGGCGGGCACGGCGCGCATGCGAAGGCGCTCGGGCACTGGGCCGCACTCGCGGCAGAGCCGCAGGACCTCGTGCTCTCGGATCCCGGTCCTGAGCTCATGTTCGACGACCGGGTCTACAAGCGCGGCGCACTCGCCCTGCACGCGCTGCGGCTGACGGTGGGCGACGATGCGTTCTTCCGGATCCTGCGGACCTGGACCTCGCGCCACGCGGGCGCCACGGCTACGACCGCCGAGTTCCGCACGCTCGCCGCCGAAGTCGCCGGCCGTCGGCTGGAGGCGTTCTTCGACGCCTGGCTCGACGCCGAGGCGCTTCCGCCGCTGCCGGAGGCGGCCGGCGCGGCCGTCGAGCCGGCTCCGGTGACGCAGGCGTTGAACGTCGTCCCGCGAGCCGCGGAGGGGATCCGATGACCGAGGAGAAGCCGATGCCGGGGATGCTCGACGCCACCGCCCGCAGAGCCGCGCTGACCGAGGTCCGTGCTCGACTCGAACCAGAACTCGGCACCGCTGCAGCCAAGCGTGTCCGCGCGTTCGAGGACGGCACGCTCTACGTCGACTCGACCATGTCCGGGGCACTCGGAGCCTGGCTGATCGACAGCATCCTGATGTACGCCGTCGCGGTCGTCGCGGCGATCCTCTACGGCACCAGCTCGGCCGACCCGGACCGCCCGATCGGCGCGGTCGTCATCGGGCTCGCGCTGGTGGTCGTGCTGCCGTTCGTCTACGGCTGGGCGTTCCGCGACGGGCGGGGGCTGGGCGGACTGCTGACCGGCACCCAGGTGGTGCGGATGAGGGACGGGAGCCCGGTCGGACTCGCGAAGGCCGGGTGGGCGATGCTGATACGCACCGTCTTCCTGCCGTTCCTGTTCTGGGCGGCGATCGATGGGGTCGGCCAGGTCAGGGTGAGCATCGACCGGGCCGCGACCGCGCAGCTGCGCCGGACCGGCATCACCCGCCTGCCCTGACTCCGCGTGATCACGGCGACCGGTGTCCGGGTCGCTCGGGCGTCAGCCCCGCGCCGGAGGGTCCTCCCGTCCGATTCGCGCGAGCGAACGGTCGAAGACCGTGAGGAGGAGGAACACCGCCGCGATCCCGACCACGACCCAGCCCAGGACGTGCAGTCCTTCTGTGGTCGCCCGCGCGCCGTAGACATTGCCGTAGATCACGGCTGACACGATCGCGCCCAGGTAGAAGAAGGTGCGCAGCAGGCCGGCCGAGGAGGCGATGCGCGCGGGCTCGGCCTGGTAGTACAGCGAGTTCTGGATCGCGAGGTTGTTGAGGCCCTGCGGGATGCCGAGCACGAGCATGGCCAGCACGAGGAACCAGATCGGCGACGAGCCCGTCATGAACAGCACGAGAATCCCGGCGACGAGCTGCGCGGCGGATCCGAACAGGAGCTTGCCGACCACCTCGGGCCGGCGTCCGAACGCCAGCGCGACCGCGATGCCGGCGGCGAACACCGGGAGCAGCACGAGGCCGGCGACGGTCGGGGTGAGGCCGCGGCCGTCCTCGAGCCACTGCGTGAAGCCGTAGACGAACGTGTACGAGATGGTCGCGGTCAGCAGGGAGCGCACATAACTGAGCAGCAGCGGCCGGTTGCCGGAGAGCACACGCACGTCGATGAAGGGATCGGGGATCCGGTGCTCCCGCCAGACGAAGGCCGTCCCGGCCGCGAGGGCGACGATGAGCAGCCACACCAGGGTCGGTGCGATGTTCTGCAGGAAGACGAGCAGGGCGAGCATCGTGACGGCGAAGAGGAGGATCCCGATCCCGTCGATCCGCGGCCGGTCCGCCGCCGCGGGCTCGAGCCCCGTCCGGCGGGGGAGGAACAGCGCCCCGAGCAGCAGCGTGGCGAGTCCGAGCGGCACGTTCACGGCGAAGGTGGCGCGCCAGCCCCAGGCGCCGACGAGTACGCCGCCGAGCGCGGGCGCGATCACGGCGATGGTCTGGGTCGTGACGCTCAGCAGTGTGAGGATCCCGGCCGGCGATGCGAGGCCGGTGCGGTCGCCCTCCGCGCGGATCATGTGCATCGCCGCCGGATAGCCCGCGCAGGTGCCGAGGCCGAGGATGACCCGCGCCGCCACGAGCCACCAGATGCTGTCGCGGTTCTCCGGCGCGAGCAGCCCGATCGCGCCGGCGGCCGTCACGAGCACCGCGCCGAGCAGGAAGAGCGAGCGCACGCCGAAGATGTCCACGAGGCGGCCGACCAGGGGCTGTCCGATCGCGGTGGCCAGGTAGAGGCTCGACACGAGCCACACCGTGTCGCGGGCCGGGGCGCCGAGGGCCAGGCCGATCGGGGTGAGCGCCACGGCGATGATGGCCGTGTTGATCGGATTGAGGATCGAACCCACCATCATCGGGGCGAGCAGCCGCCGATCGAAGCGGCCGGCGGGCGCGGGGCCGCCGATCGGCGCCGAGGGGATCCGGATCACGGCAGCATCCGCTCCAGGAGTCCCGTCGCGGTGGAGATCGCGCGCAGCTCGTCCTCGTCGAGTGCGTCCAGGGCATGCTCGAGCCAGGTCGCAGCCGCGTCCCGCTGGCCCTCGATCCTGGCGCGTCCTGCATCGGTGAGCTCGATGATCTGTCGGCGCCCGTCTCCCGGGTCGGGGCTGCGGGTGACGAGCCCGAGCGACTCGATCGCGTCGACGGTCGCGGCCATGGATTGCGGTCGCACCCGTTCCGCCGTCGCGAGGGCGCTGACGGTCGACACTCCGCCCTTGCCGAGCCGGGCCAGGGCGGACGCCTGCGACGGCGTGATGGTCTCATCCGCGCCGGCCTCGCGGAACTGGCGGAGCAGCCGTGCGACCACCGTACGGAGATCGAGGGCGGTCTGCCGCGCACTCACAGCGGATGCATCGGCCACGGGCGGGGTCTCGGACATATAGACAGTCTAGACTGCACAGTTGTACCTGTCTAATAGACGAAAGGCGTGGCGATGACCACTGCACTCCTGCTCATGGACTTCCAGAACGGCATCGCCGGTCGCTACGCCGAGGGCGGCTCCGATGTGATCACGCACGCGCAGCGCGCGCTCGCCGCCGCCCGCGCTGCCGGGATCCCCGTCGTCTTCGTCCGCGTCGCGTTCCGTGAGGGCTTTCCCGAGGTGGCCTCGCGCAACAAGTCCTTCGGCGCGATCAGGCAGTCGCCCCTGGCGCCGCACATGGGGGAGGACGCGGAGGGCACGCGGATCGTCGCCGACCTCGCGCCCCTTCCGGGGGAGCCCGTGGTCGTCAAGCGGCGGATCGGCGCGTTCGCCTCCGACCTCGACGTGGTGCTGCGCGGGCTGGACGCGACCGATCTCGTGCTCGCCGGCGTCTCCACGAGCGGGGTCGTGCTGAGCACGGTCCGCCACGCCGCGGACCAGGACTTCGGGCTCACGGTTCTCGCGGATGCGTGCGCGGATCAGGATCCCGAGGTGCACAGGGTCCTGCTCGAGAAGGTGTTCCCGCGCCAGGCCGACGTGGTCACGGTCGACGCGTGGGCGTCGAGTCTGAACCAGGACGCCGCAACGCGAGCGTGACGACCGTGCCGGGTGCGGCGGCGACGGGGAGGATCCGGAACTCGCCGCCGTCCGGCATCGCCGCGCGGCCGTCGGGGGAGAGGCGCACCGCGTCCGGAGGGACCAGCAGGCCGCGCCCGTCGGCCTTGAGCGCCGCCTCGATCGCGGTCCAGCCGCGCAGGTCCGGGGGATCCGCCGGGGCGAACAGGAGCGAGAGATCGGGCGCCGTTCGGTCGAGCTCGACGTCGACGCCGATCGCGTCCGCCTCCTCCTGCCGAGCGACGGCGACGACGACCCAGGGATCCGCATACGCGGCGCTCGCCAGCAGCGGTGCGTACGGCAGCAACGGTCGCCCGTGCGGCCCGCCGCAGACCGGGCAGCGCTGCTCGATCCGCAGGTCCGCCCCCGGGGCGAGTGCGGAGGCCAGCGCCCTGATGAGGGCACGGCCGGTCTCCCGTCGTTCGTCGGACTCCGTGCGTGCCCACGCGATCCGCACGCCCTCGACCGTCGCCCCTTGCACGATCCCAGCGTAGAGCGGCCATGACGCCGTCCGCCCCGCCCGGCGTCCCGCGCGACTGTCCGCGCGGCCCGGCGTCCCGCGGCTGGGCGACCCCCATCTCCGAGTCGTCCCCGTCAGCGCACGCCAGAGGCTCCGCTCGCGGGACGACTCGGATGGGAGGCGCCGCTCTCGTTCGGTGCTGCCCCGACTCTTCGAGTCGTCCCCGTCATCGCACGCCAGAGGCTCCGCTCACAGGGACGACTCGTCCCGCGCGGGCTCGTCTCCACGCCCTAGGATCGAACCCTATGACTTCGGATCCGGCGGACACGCAGACGATGCGCCGCCCCGGTCCGATCGGCCGCATCATCGGTTCGCTCGACGACCCGGTTCTGCGCGCCCTGGTCACCGCGACGACGGTCGCGCGGATCGGGCGGGGCGTGTTCCTCTCGATCACGGTGCTCTACTTCATCCGCATCGTCGGACTCGACGGCGGTCAGGCCGCGATCGTCCTGGCCGCCGCGAGCGGGAGCAGCATCCTCGCCTCCTTCCTCGGCGGGTGGCTCGCCGACCGATGGAGTGCGCGACGGCTGTCCTTCGTGTTCGAGGTCGCGGCCGGGCTCCTCCTCGTCGCCTATGCCTTCGTCGGCACGTTCACGACCGCGATCGTCCTCGCTGTCGCGAGCGGCTTCCTTGACGCCCTGGCGCAGTCGTCCCGCTCGGCCGTGATCGCGCGCGGCTTCACCGGCGAGAACCGCGTGCACGCCCGCGCTGTGCTGCGCACCGTGACGAACCTCTCGATCGCGGCCGGATCCGGAATCGCCGCGATCGCGCTGGCGATCGGGACCCCCGTCGCGTACCGCACCGTCATCGTGATCGCCGGAGCGATCTGCGCGGTCGGTGCGATCCCGCTGCTGCGGTTGCCCTCGTCCGTCGATGCCGCCCCGCGGGTGGCCGAGACGATCACGACCGAGACCGGATCCGTGAACACCGCCGCGACGGCCGCCGCCGAAAGGGAGCTGCGGCGCGATTGGCGCGCGCGCTCGCCCTGGCGCGATCCGCGTTATCTGCTGCTCACCCTGTTCTCCGCCGCATTCGGCATGCAGTTCGGCGTCGCCGAGGTGGGCGTGCCGCTGTGGATCACTCACGCCACGACCGCGCCCGACGCCACGGTGTCGGTGCTGCTCATCGCGAACACCGTGCTGGTGGTGCTCTTCCAGGTGCGGTTCTCTCGGAACACGCACGACCTGCGCGTCGCGGGCAAGGTCTCGCTGATCGCGGGCGTGCTCATGGCAGGGGCCTGTCTCGTCTACGCCTCGGCCGCCGGCCTGCCCGTCGTGGCGGCGATCGCCGTGCTGCTGATCGCGCTCATCGCGCACACCTTCGCCGAGATCCTGTCCCAGGCCGGTGGATGGGGGCTGAGCTTCGAGCTGGCCGATCCCGTGCGCGCGGGCGCTTACCAGGGCGTGTTCGGGATGACGTTCTCGATCGGATCGCTCGTCGCGCCGCTCCTCGTGAACGCGACGGCGATTGCCCTGGGCTTCGCGGGCTGGGCGATCCTCGCCGTGGTGTTCCTCGGATCCGCCCTGGGGATAGCCACGATCGCGTTCCGCGCGGCGCGGCAGCAACAGCAGCAGGTCTGACCCCTCTATCTCCGAGTCGTCCCCGCCAGCGCACGCCATGGGCTCCGCTGACGGCGACGAGGCGGAGGGGAGGCGCCGCTCTGGTTCGGTGCTGACCCCTCTATCTCCGAGTCGTCCCCGCCAGCGCACGCCATGGGCTCCGCTGACGGGGACGACTCGGAGGTGTGCGAGTGCGCGAGTGCGTCAGGTGCGGGAGAGGAAGTCCGCGATGCGGGCCGCGGCCGGGCCGGCGTCGCGGATCATCGTCTCGTGCCCGCATCCGGGGATCTCCGCCAGCTCCGCGTGCGGAATCGCCTCGGCGACGGCCCGAGTCCAGATCGACGGGCAGACCGGATCCCGCGAACCGCGCAGCACGAGCGCGGGCGCGGTGATCTGCGGATAGAGGTCCTCGGGGCGGTGCGCGACCGTGGCCCGGATCTTGCGGACGAGCTGCGGACCGGCGCGGAGGTACTCGCGCACGCCGCGGAGCACCACACGCGGGTCGATCGAGGCGGTGTCGTGCAGGAACCGCAGCGCCTGACGCGCCACGCGCCGGGCGCCGGCATCGACGGTGGGCGCCGCGAGCACGACGGCGCGGACTCTGTCCGGGTGGCGGACGGCGAGCTCTGCCGCGACCTGGCTCCCCATCGAGTGCCCGACGACCGTGACCGCGGGCAGGCGCTCGGCGGTCAGGTGCGCCGCGACCAGATCGGCATGCTCGGGCATGGTGAGCGGCACATCGGGCTCCGGCGCGGCGCCGAAACCCGGCAGGTCCACGGCCACGACGGTGCCGTCGAGCCGCCGCGCCAGTTCGACGAAGACGCTGCGCCCCATGCCGAGCCCGTGCAGGAGCAGGAACACCTCGGAGCCGGATCCGACGCGCTCCGCGATCAGGGTCGCGGATCCGACGGTGAACGCCCTGACGTTTCCGCCGAGGGCCGGGGTCAGGTCGGGATCGTTCACTGCACCACTCCATCACATCCGGCGACGGGCAGCGCCCTCGCCCCCCTGTGGCTCCCCTACTATCCGCGTCGTCCCCGTCAGCGCACGCCAGAGGCTCCGCTGGCGGGGACGACTCGGAGAGCGGCGGTCAACTCACAGGGGCTTCAGCACGAGAGTGTCCACCGTGGCGGCGTCGACCGACTTCCGGGAGAACGGCCAGGGGGACTGCAGGCCCTTCGACCAGTTCTCGGTCTGGTCTGCATAGTGCGGACTGAAGGCGTGTCCGCTCGCTCCCGTGAGATGGTTCCACGTGGAAGCGTCGAAGTCGGAGAGGTCGACCACCATCCGCATCGACGGCACCGTTGTCGTCGCGTAGGATCCCCCGAGCGTCCAGCCGGTGGCATCCACGAGCGAGGATCCGCCGCCGACCGGATACGGCCCGCGGTTGAACAGCCACTCGATCGGCGCGATGCCGCTCTTGCCGAGCGTCTGGTGGGTGAGCGTGATCGCGTGCAGGTCACCCCAGTTCCACCGGTTGGGGTCTGATCCCTGCGCCTTCACGAGCTCGTCGTACGCCTGCTTCGCCGACAGCGTCAGCATGTCGTCCCGGCCGGTGACGCCGATCTTCTCGTTGGTCCACAGCGGGTCCGCCGGGTTCTCGAGCATGGATCCCACGACCGTGAACAGACGACCCTGCCCGTCCATCGGGAGCGGGTGCTCGCGGTTCGCGAACAGGTTCAGCGCCAGGTGCTGCCAGAGCACGTTCGCATAGGCCGCGGCGGGGGAGTCAGCGGTGGACTGCGCGTCCCAGGTCTTGAGCAGCTCGACGGCCTTGCGGACGCCGGCGTCCTTCGAGGGCGGGAGCTCCTGCATCTCGGCAGCGAGCTGTTTGCCGATCCAGCTCTGCTGGTCGAACTGGATGTCGCGCATGTCCTGCGCCGTGAGCGGATGCTGCTTCGCAGTGCGTTCGATGAGCTCGGCGATCCGCGCCGCGCGATAGCCGTAGTCCCAGTCCTTGGAGAGGAAGTACGGATAGCTGTCCGGGACGATCGCGTTGTTCGCGGTGACGATGTAGCCCTCGTCGGGGTTGTAGGAGACGGGGAGCTTGTCGAAGGGGATGTATCCGGTCCAGTCGGAGGCGCTCGTCCAGCCCGGCTGCGGGAAGTAGCCGTTGCCCGCGCCGCGGATCGGCAGGCGGCCCGGCGTCTGGTAGCCGATGTTGCCCTTCTGGTCGGCGTAGATCAGGTTCTGCGCGGGGACATCGAACAGCGATGCCGCATGCCGGAAGCCGGCGAAGTCCTTCGCCGTGTTCATCGCGAAGATGGCCGTCGAGGTAGTGCCGGGATCCAATGCCGTCCAGCGCAGGCTCACGGCGTACTGACCGGGGAGAGCGTCCGCGGCGGAGCCGGGGGCGACGCCCGTCTCACCGCCCGGTGAGCCCGCATCGGCCGAACCCACGATCGGGGCCTTCGCGAGCGCCGTGAAGTCGTCGGTGAGACCGGACACGATCGGCCCGTGCGCGGTCGAGCGGATCGTGAGCGTGATGTCGTCGTCGCCGGCGACCTTGATCGTCTCGGTACGCGTCTGCAGCGGCACGCGCACGCCGTCGCGCCAGTACGCGTCGCCGTCGATCTTCTCGATGTACAGGTCGGTCACGTCGGTGGTGAGGTTCGTGAAGCCCCAGGCGATGTCGGCGTTGTGGCCGATCACGATGCTGGGCAGACCCGAGAACGAGTACCCGCCCACGTCGAACGGGCAGGCGGCGCTCACCGTGCGGCAGCGCAGCTGCATCTGGTACCAGACCGAAGGGAGCGCCGCGCCCAGGTGCGGGTCGTTCGCGAGCAGCGGCTTGCCGCTCGCGGTGAGGGACCCCGAGACCACCCAGGAGTTGGATCCGATCCCCTCGCCCGGATCGCCGAGCAGCCTCTGCACGGCCTCCAGGGTGCTGCCGGCGGTCGTCCAGCGCACCGATGCCGGAGCGTTCGCCGTCGCGGAGGTGCTCGACGTAGGCGCGACCGTCGGCGCAGCGCTCGGCGTCGAGCCGGGTGCGGGTGCGCTCCCCGTCGGAGCTGCGTCGGAGGCGGTCGCGTCCGGCGCGCTCGCCGCGCCGCTTCCGACCTGCTCCATGGGGGTGATCGTCGGCACGATCACGGGGTGCTGGTCGAACGGGTACGCCGGGTAGATCTCGTTCATGGTGGAGGCGTCGACGGTGGGAGCGAGCAGCGCGCGCGTCGTCTCGTCCTCGATGTTGCCGCGCAGATCCCAGGCCATCGCCTTGAGCCACGCGACGGAGTCGGCCGGCGTCCACGGCTCGATTGTGTAGTCGGGGTTGTTCATGCCGACCACGGCATACTCGAACGAGGCCTCGGCGCCCTTGTGGTCGGCGAGGTAGGCGTTCACGCCTTCGGCGTAGGCCTCGTAGTAGCCGCGGGTGGCTGGATCCATCGCCGCGACCTCCTTCTCGGCGATGCCGTGCCAGTCCAGCGTGCGCAGGAACTCGTCGGTGGCGACCTGGGAGGATCCGAAGAGCTCGGCGACCCTGCCGCTCGTCACGTGCCGACGGAAGTCCATCTCCCAGAACCGGTCCTGGGCATGCACGAAGCCCTGCGCGAAGAACAGGTCATGGCTGTTGTCGGCGGTGACCGTCGGGATCCCGCGGTCGTCGCGCTGGATCGTCACCTGCGCCTGCAGCCCCTTGAGCGCGAGGTCTCCGGAAGTCTGCGGGAACGAGCGCTGCACGGCCCACACCAGGAACAGGGCGGCGGCCGTGGCGAGGACGATGATCGCCGCGATCACGCCGAAGGCGACCCGGCCGATGATCCGCCCGGTGCGGCGCCGGGGCTTGGCGGCGGGTGCGGTTGACGACATCGCTGCTCCTTCGAGTGACACGGAGTCTCACGGTCGGGAGGATCGGGTCGCAGCACCGCGAGACGTCCTCGCATCCTAGCCGGGTGCGTCGCCCTCCGGGCCCGGCTACCGCGTGGCCTGGCTACCCCGTGGCCCGGCCGCCTCGCCCGGCCACAATGACCGCGAGACCGAACCTGCGTCCCGAGACCGACGATCCCATGCGCGGTCTCGGGACGCAGGTTCGGTCTCGCGGATCCGGGGGGCGACCCGACCGGGCCCCGCGGAGTCAGCCGATCAGGCTGGGCTGCAGGTCGCGCAGGGTGCGCTTGTGCGTCATCCGGGTCACGCCGATCATCGCGATCAGCAGCGAGCCGACCATCCAGATCCCGAGTACGCCGAGGTCGGTCAGTGCTCGGCCCACCTGGCCGCCGTACATGAGTTGTCGCATCGCGTCGACCACGTAGCCCATCGGCAGCACGTGGTGCAGCGCGGCGAGCGGCGCCGGCAGCGTCTGCCACGGGAAAGTGCCGCCCGCGGTCACGAGCTGCAGCACCATGAGCACGAGGCCCATGAACTGGCCCACGGATCCCAGCCATACGTTCAGCGCGAGGATGATCGCGGCATAGGTCGCCGATGCCAGCACCATGATCCCGAGCGCGCCCCACCCGTTCTGGAAGGTGAACCCGAGAGCCCAGGCGAGCACGCCGAGCAGGCCCAGCATCTGCAGGGCGCCGAACGCGGCGGGCGTGAGCCAGCCGGCCAGGGTGATCCGGATCGGCGAGTGCAGTGCCGTGACCGCACGGCGCGAGATCGGCTTGATGATGAGGAACAGCGCGTAGATGCCGATCCACCCGGCCAGCGCGGCGAAGAACGGCGCGAGACCCTGGCCGTAGTCCTTGGCCGCGGCGACCTTGTCGCTGGACACGTCGACGGGGTTCGCGATCGTCTTCGCCTGCTGCTCGCGCAGCTCCGGCGTGGATGACGGGATCGCGTCGACGCCGGCCTTCAGGCCGTCGCGCAGCGTGCCGATGCCGCTGCTGAGCGTGCCGAGGCCGTCGTGCAGGCTCTTGGCGCCGTCGCGGGCGGTGGCCGCGCCGGTGCTCAGGGTCGCCGCGCCCGTCGCCGCGGTCTGCGCACCGCTCGCGAGCTGCTGCGACTTGTCGGCGAGCGTGGCGCTGCCGGACGCGACCTGAGCGCTGCCGTCGGCGAGCTGGTCGATCTGGCCGACCGCGCCCTGCACGGTGTCGTTGCCGCTGCGCAGCTTGTCGCCGAGCGGATCCAGCTTCGCCAGGACCGCGTCGATGTCGGCCTGCGACATGCCGCGGTCCGCGAGCGCCGCGGCGATGTCGCTGCGTGCCTGCGGCAGCGCGTTCGTCGCCTGCTGCACGAGGGATCCGGCCTCGTTCGCGTACTGCGCGATCTGCTGGTTGCCGGCGCTCACCTGCTGCGCGCCGTTCGCCAGCGTCGCCGCGCCGTCGGCGAGCTGCTGCGAGCCGTCCGCGATCTGCGCCGTGCCGCCGGCGAGCTGCGCGGCGCCGTCGGCCAGCTGAGATGTGCCGTCAGCGAGCTGGCCGCTGCCCGAGACGGCCGTGTTCGCACCGTCGTACAGCTGCGACGCGCCGTCGGCAGCCTCCCCGAGCTTGCCGCGCACATCGCTGAGCCCGGTGAGCAGCTTGTCGGCCGCCTCCTGTCCGACCATCTCGGCGACGGATCGGCGGATCTTCTCGACCGCGCCGGATCCGATCGACGACGCGAGGTAGTTGTTGGCGTCGTTCGTCTCGAGCTCGATCCTCGCCTGATGGGGGCTCGTGCCGGAGGCGGACAGCAGAGCCTCGGAGAACGTCTTCGGGATGGTCACCGTGAAGTCGACGTCGCCGTTCTTGAGCGCGGAGCGCGCGGCGCCCGCGCTCATCCGGTTCCAGTCGAACGCCTTGCCCTCGACGAGGTTGTCGGCGACCTTCTCGCCGTAGTTCGTCGTGGTGCCGTTCGAGGTCGAGCCGGTGTCCTCGACGACGAGGCCGACGGGTACCTCGTTGAACTTGCCGTAGGGATCCTGGTTCGCCCATAGGTAGAGGCCGCCGTACAGGATCGGCACGGCCATCAGGGCGATCAGGGCGATCACGGCCATGGGGCTCGCGGTCAGCCGGCGCAGTTCGGCGCCGATCATCGCGGGGATCTTCATCGCTCGGCTCCGTTCTCGGTGTCGGTGGTATCGGTGGTCTCGGTCCCTGAGCTTGTCGCGGCGGGGGGTGGTCCTTCGTCTCGCTGCGCTCGCTCAGGAACCGGGGGGATGGCCGGGGCGGCGACCGGGGGTGGTCCTTCGTCTCGCTGCGCTCGCTCAGGAACCGGGGCGGCGACGGGGGATGGTCCTTCGTCTCGCTGCGCTCGCTCAGGAACCGGGGGGTCGGCAGGGGCGGCGACGGCGGATGGTCCTTCGTCTCGCTGCGCTTGTTCAGGAACCGGGTCCATCACCCGGGTGGATCCGGTGACGTCGGCGAGCGGGCGCACGGGCACCGTGGCGTTGGACGGGTAGTCGGTCTGGAGCGCCTCCGGGAGTCGCTCGATGACGGCGGCCGCGGATCCGCCGACGATCACGAGCACGGCGAACCCGCGCTCGGCGAACTCCGTGGCGATGCGCCACCAGCCTTCCGGGCGGCCGCCATGACGGTCGGGGGAGACCAGCACGAACCCCTCCACGTCGTCGCGCAGCACGGCGAGCTCCGCCATGACGCGCACGCGCACGGACGGCTTGATCGTGCCGATCGGCTGGGCCGCGAGTTCGATGAAGCCGATCTGCTCGAGCCAGCGCCGCGCGTGCAACGGGGTCGCGGGGAGGCCGGCGAACATGAGCTCCTCGCCCACGACGGCGGCGAGCGTCACGCCGGGGTGCGGGTCGCTGACCTCCGGTGCGTCGACGAGCGCCATGCGGCGGCGCAGGTCGCGGTCGTTGCGTGCGCCGTCGATCGTGACCTCGCCCGTGTCGGGGCGCATGCGGCCGGTGGCGATGAGCCCCAGCACGGTGGGCCGCAGCTCGGTCTCGGCGAGCACGAAGCGGGCGTGGCCCGTCTCGATCTCGAGCGAGGTCGTGGGCAGCGCGTGGCCCTTCTTGCCCTTGCTGACGTCGTGCACGGCGATCCTCATGCGCGGCCCTCCTCGGCGGGAATCGTGGCAAGCGTATCCGGCGCCCCGGCCGCCGAGAGTTCGGGGTGCGCGGCGAGCAGTGCGTCGATCTCGCGCCATCCGAGTCCCGCGATGCTGAGCACGGCGCGCACCGCGATGTCCCCCGCGACGGGGGAGGAGGCGTCGGTGCGGGTGACGACGGTGCGGGCGCTCTCCTCGATGAGGCGGGCGAGCGTCGGCGCTGCCATGTCCTGGCGCAGCTCGTCGTCCTCCTGGCCGCGGCGGACGAGCGCCGCCAGCACGCGGCGCAAGGGTGCGAGGGCGGCGGCGGTCTCCTCGACGTGCGCCTCGTCGAGGGCGATCGCCGCGGCCACCTGCACATGCGCCGCCTCGCGCCACAGGTCGGCGGTGAGGCGCGCCAGCGCGATGCGGCTGTCGGCGTCGTCGACCCGTTGCGCGACGGCGTTGAAGCGCGCCGCTCCGGCGGAGACGAGTGCGTGCACGAGCGCGGTGCGGTCGTCGAAATGGCCGTACAGGGCCCGTCGGCTGAGGCCGGCGGCGCGGGCGATCTGGTCGACGGACGCATGTGGATCCACGGCGAGGGTCTGCGAGGCGGCGGCGAGGATGCCGGCCCGGTTCTCAGCGGCGTCCCTGCGCTGGCGGCGGGGTGCGGTGGTGTCTGTCACCGGACCAGTGTACTCCTAACCTGCACATGAGTGTGCAAGTTAGCTGAGGATGGCGGATCCCGCGTGGAGAGCGACGAGACGCCCTCCACGCGGGAGATGACGGAGGTTCAGCCCATCGCGTCGCGCACGAGGGCGGTGTCGACGAACTGCTCGAAGCGCACGATCAGTCCGCCCCGCACCACGAAGTGGTGAGCCACCCGCACGTTCAGATCCTTGCCGGTGGCGTCGTTGCGGGCCGTGTAGCGGGCCAGTACGACGACGTTCTCGCCGTCGACGATGTAGGTGTCGTCGTGCGCGGTCCAGCCTGTCCAGTCCCGTCCCAGCACCTCCATCACATTCGCGGTGACGCCTTCCGGAGTGCGGTAGGTGCCGGCGAGCGGGAAGCCCGCCATCTCGGTCCACTCCACGTCGGGAGCAAGCGTCGCCCGCAGGGCCGCGAGATCACCCGCGGCCGACGCGAGGTACTGCCTGCGGACGACGTCCGCGGGTTCGGTCGACTCGTTCAGCCCCATGACATCTCTCCCTTCGCGACCTTGGTGCCGAGCGACGCGGCGATCTGCAACCCGGCTTCGGGGTACTCGGCGAGCAGCGTCTGCTCGGCTGCCGCAGCGTCGACGGACGCGGCGATGACGTCCTCGAAGCGCTTCAGGTACGCGCGGGTGTACTCGATCGCGGTGCGGTCGGTCGGCGCATCCGCGACGCGGTGACCCGCGACGACGAAGGTCGGGTCCAGCGACTCGTATGCGTCGAGCGCACGGAGCCAGAGGCTGCGGGCTTCGGAGGTCCCGGTGTCGGCGGTCCACACGTGCAGGCCTTCGAACAGCAGGATCCCGCCGAAGATCGCGCGCTGCGCGGCGTCGTAAACGAACCAGCGGCGATCGCCGAGGTCGTCGCCGGCGCGACGCAGCTCGATGCTGCGATCGTCGATGGCGATCTCGCCGCCGTCGAACGCGGTCAGCCCGACGAGACGGGTGGGCAGGTTCGCGCCCAGGTGCGCCCAGGCCTGCAGCTTGCCCTCGTAGCTGTGCTGGATGTGCTCGATCACGTCGCTCGGAGCGAGGAACCGGGCCTCAGGGAATGCGTCAGCGATGACCTCGGCGCCGAAGTAGAAGTCGGGATCGCCGCCGGTCACGAGAACGGTGGTCAGAGTCTTGCCGGCGTCGAGGATCGCCGCGGCGATCCGGTGCCCATCGGCGCGAGTGAACCCCGCGTCGACGAGTACCGCCTCGGTCTCTCCGGTGACGAGCACGCTCGTCTTGTGCAGGGACGACGCCGGTGCGTCCAGGACGGTGATGGTGAGCTCGGTCATGTCGTTTCTCTGCGGAACTTTCTCTTCGAGTGGAGGACGGGTGACGGTGAATGTCTGGGACCTGTCACCCCCGTTGGTGTAAAACTATGCTCATGGCGGGCGGAGAACACGGTCCAACCGGGACAGAACGTGGTGAATTTCGGACATCGGGGGTGAGGCGGATCCCATACAGCCCTGCGGATGCGCAGCGCTCGTCGATCGAGGTGACCACGATCGACCGGATCCGCACCCGTGCGGGGCTTGCCGAGTTCGCCGCCCTGCAACGGCCCGATTTCGAACTGCTGCTCGCGATCGACCGAGGCGAAAGCACGCACGAGGTCGATTTCGCCCGATACGCGCTCTCCGCCGGCGACGTCCTCTGGGTGCATCTCGGGCAGGTGCAGCTCTGGGGAGACATGCGTCTGCTCGAAGGGGCCGTGGTCATGTTCAACCCCATCGCCCTCCCCCCGGAGACCGTCGCGCTGCTCCGATCCCTCGGCGGGTTCTCCCGGAACCACTGGCCGGGCGCGGCGACAGGGGGCGGGGCGTTCGCCGTCCTGCTCGCAGGTCTCACCGCGCTCGCGACGGAAGCTCCCGGCACCCCGGAGATCGCCCCGCAGGCGTTGACCCACGCCGCGAGGCATACGCTCGCAGCGGTGTTGCTCGCCCTCGCCGGTACGACCACGACGCGCGCCGCTCCGGAGGCGGAGCCACCGGAGGCATTTCACTGGTTCTTCGACGAGGTCGAGCGCAGCTTCGCGGAGCATCGCACGACGGCCTGGTATGCGCGGCGCCTCGGCTATTCGGAGCGCACGCTCAATCGGCTCGCGCGGGCGCACGCGGGAACCAGCGCGAAGGGCCTCATCGACCGTCGCGTGATCCTCGAGGCGAAACGTCTCCTTGCCCATGAACAGATCGCGGTCGCCGCGATCGCCGCGAGGCTCGGCTTCGACGATGCCGCGAACTTCTCGAAGTACTTCCGCCACCGCACCGGAACCACGCCAGGAGCGTTCCGGGGTGGCGAACGCGAAGAGACACGCGGTCCCTGAGGCGGGGGCTCAGGCCAGGAGCAGCCGGAGCCCCTCGATCACGGCCCCCGCCCCGGATGAGGAGAGCGCCTGCGAGACCGCGGGCTGGGTGATGCCCTCGGCGGCGGCGAGTTCGCGTTGCATGACGCCCAGGCAGCGACCGTAGGTGAGTCGGCGCGTGCGCGCGCTCATGTCGGTGATGAGCTGGTCGCGGGTCAGCAACGCGATGTTCGCCTGGCGGGCGAGGAGGTGGGTCGTCTCGGGCTCGGCATCGTGTGCGACGACCCAGGTGCGCGCGCCGGGCACGGTGCGGCGCTGGAGGGCGTGCGTGTGCTCGATCGCGGCCCGTGCGGCCCACCAGCCCGGCCCTTCCGGCAGGCCCCCCGTGACGGTGGGGATCTCCTCGACGGGCCCGATGCCCACGCCGAAGCGGCAGTCGACCCCCTCCGGCAGCGCGAGCCGCAGCAGGATCAGCGCGGCGAGCGCCGTGTCGAGCGTGGGGTAGAGGCCCTGCTGCTCGTCTCCCACGGTGGGTCGGAGCGGACTCGCGGCGAGAGGCTTGTCGGCCTCCACGCGCGCGACGGCGTCATCGAGCGCGTGCTGGGCGCCCGAGCGGTCGTCGAGGGCGCGGGAGCCGACGATGTCGAGGATCACGGCGATCATGAGAAAAGCGTATCACTGATCTTCCGTGAAAATAAGCTCTTTACTTCTCTTCCGGATCCATTCGAGGAGGGCTGATCCGCCCTCCCGCGCTCAGTCCGTGCCGGAGTCGAAAGCCGCGCCCTCGCTCGCCGCATCCACGGCGTCGGCCAGGGCCTCCTCGGTGTCGGCGAGGGTCGTGCCCTCGACCGCGGACGCGATCTCGCCGGACTCGCCCGCCGTCACGCGGCCGACGAGCTCGCCCGTCGCGCCGCCCACGAGGCCGAGGCCCGCGTACTGCTCGAGACGCGCACGCGAGTCGGCGATGTCGAGGTTGCGCATCGTGAGCTGGCCGATCCGGTCGACCGGACCGAAGGCGGCGTCGCCGACGCGCTCCATGGAAAGCTTCTCCGGGCCGTACGAGAGGTTGGGGGAGACGGTGTCGAGGATCGTCCAATCGTCGCCGCGGCGCAGGCGGACCGTGACGGTGCCCGAGATCGTGGATCCGACCCAGCGCTGGATCGACTCGCGCAGCATGAGCGACTGCGGCTCGAGCCAGCGGCCCTCGTACATGAGACGGCCCAGGCGCCGGCCCTGCTCGTGGTAGGTCGCGAGGGTGTCCTCGTTGAGGATGCCGTTGATCAGGCGTTCGTAGGCGATGAACAGCAGCGCCATGCCGGGGGCCTCGTAGATGCCGCGCGACTTCGCCTCGATGATCCTGTTCTCGATCTGGTCGCTCATGCCCAGGCCGTGCCGGCCGCCGATGCGGTTCGCCTCGAAGACGAGCTCCACCGGATCCGTGAACTCGACGCCGTTGAGCGCGACGGGGCGACCCTTTTCGAAGGTCACCGTGACGTCTTCGGTCTCGATCGCGACGGAGGGATCCCAGTACTTCACGCCCATGATCGGGTCGACGGTCTCGAGCGAAACGTCCAGGTGCTCGAGGGTCTTGGCCTCGTGCGTGGCGCCCCAGATGTTGGCGTCGGTCGAGTACGCCTTCTCGGCGGAGTCGCGATAGGGGAAGCCGTGCGCGATGAGCCACTCGCTCATCTCCTGGCGTCCGCCGAGCTCGGTGACGAAGTCGGCGTCGAGCCAGGGCTTGTAGATGCGCAGGCGCGGGTTGGCCAGCAGGCCGTAGCGGTAGAACCGCTCGATGTCGTTGCCCTTGTAGGTGGAGCCGTCGCCCCAGATGTCGACCCCGTCCTCCTTCATGGCGCGCACCAGCAGCGTGCCCGTGACGGCGCGGCCGATCGGCGTCGTGTTGAAGTAGGTCTTGCCGCCGGAGCGGATGTGGAACGCGCCGCAGGCCAGGGCGACGAAGCCCTCCTCGACCAGCGCGGTCTTGCAGTCGATAAGGCGCGAGTCCTCGGCGCCGTACTCGAGCGCTCGTCCAGGGATCGACGCGATGTCGTCCTCGTCGGGCTGGCCCAGGTCGCCCGTGTAGGTGTACGGGACAGCACCCTTGTCGCGCATCCACGCGACGGCCACGGAGGTGTCGAGACCTCCCGAGAAGGCGATGCCGACGCGCTCGCCGACGGGCAGGGACTGGAGGACCTTGGACATGGGACCCAGTCTATCGGCGGCGTTTCGCGGGTTTCGACGGCGCAGGGATGAGCGGGGGCGGGCCGGATGCGCTCAGATCAGGCGGACGTCGACACCGAGCGCGGCATAGGTCGGGAGTGCGCGACGGTCGCAGGACAGCAGGGTCGTGATCCGCGCCGCCCGGTCAGCTCCCGCGCTTGCGGGAGACCCAGATCACCCCGGCGCCCACGGCGAGGATCGCGACGGCGATCCCGACGATGTAGCCGGCCACTCCGAGGTACTCGCCCGGGACGAGCCGCGGATCCAGGAACGGGTAGGGGTACCAGCCGGTCTCGCCCGTGCGCGGGCTGATCACGAGGTTCGCGCGGATCAGCGTGTACACCGCCCACACGATGGGGAAGGCGGCGACGATGCTCAGCACGCCCCAGCCGAGGCATCGCCGACGAGGAGCGAGGAGCACGTCGGCGAGCAGGATGAGCGGCCCGACGACGTGCATCATCTCGTTCGCCCACGGCACGGTGGTGCCCTGCGGCAGTTCGATGCCGCGCAGCAGCGTGTTGTAGACGATGCCGGTGACGATCATGTAGGTCGAGGTGCAGGCGAGGAGGATCGCCAGCCAGCGCGGCTCGACCGCGGGGGTCTCCGCGCCCGTGGACGAGGCAGTGATCCGCAGCCCCCAGACCGCGGCGAGGATCAGCGCCACCGCCGACAGCACGTTCGACTCGATCGTGAAGAAGCTCAGGAAGTTCGCGACGACGGTGGGCACATGTGCGCCGTAGGGGGTTGTCGCCTGCAGCGCGACGCCCAGGGTCACGATGAGCTGGTGCGTGACCGCGGCGAGGATCGCGACCGCTCCGACCAGACGCACGATCGACCACCCCCTCGTGCCGATCGCGAAGCGGGCGGGGCGGGCCAGGGTCTGCTCCGGCAGAGACGTGTGCATTCCTCGAAGATATCGGTGCGCCCGCCCGAGCAGAAGATCGGACGGAGACGGTCGGCACTTCCGCCCCGCCCCAGAGGGTCGTCGGGTGTGGAGGGTGGTCGCGCAGACGTGGGCGAACGTGGCGTCAGGTCGAGACGAAAGTCGGACGCGCCCGCGCTGCGCCCGTTCCTAGCATCGGAGCACTCCCGGATCGGATCCGACCGTTCCGGGGCCCGAGTACAGACGAAAGAAGGAGGCCGCATGTCGTTGACAGCTGCGACCGTGTCGATGCAGAACAACCTTGCCAGCGCGATCGAGAGGGGCAGGGAGCGGGTCAGCGATTCGCTGACCGTCCGTCAGGACGGCTTCTGGTGGATCATCGCGATCGCGATCGCCGTGGTGATCGCCCTCGGGCTCTTCACCGCCTGGTTCATCTACTGCCGGAGCCAGGGCGGATGGCCGGCCGTGGACATGCCGGCGTTCCAGGCGGGCGGCACCTGGAAGATGTACTGCCACTCCTAGGGCGACGGTGCTGACGATGGGGATGGCGGTGCTGAGCGCGCAGGCGCTCACGAAGAGCTACGGGGCCAAGACCGTGCTCCAGGACGTCTCGCTCACGCTGCCGTCGGGACGCATACACGGTGTGCTCGGCCCGAACGGCTCCGGCAAGACCACGGCCCTCCACATCGTCGCAGGCCTCGTGCCGCCCACCCGGGGAAGCGTCCGCATCGCCGGGGTCGATGTCGCAGACAAGAGGAGCAGGAGGGAACTGGGGTTCGCGCCCGACGATCTCCCGCTCCCCGGCGTCCTGACCGGGCGCGAGTACCTCCGCTTCCACGACGCGCTGCGAGGCAGAGACGACGAGGTGCGTGCCCTCGCGCTCGCCGAGGCGCTGGGGATCGACGCCGATCTCCCCTCCGCGGTCGCGGAGTACTCCCATGGGATGCAGCGCAAGCTGCAGCTCATCGCGGCCGTCATGCACGAGCCCTCCCTGCTCCTGCTCGACGAGCCGTTCCGCGGTCTCGATCCCGACGCGGCCGCGGCGGTGCGGCGCCTCCTCCTCGCCTACGCGCGAGGGGGACGCGCCGTGCTCGTCGCCACGCACGACATGATCCGTGCGGAACGCGACTGCGACGAGGTCACCATCATCGACCGCGGTCGGGTCGTCGCGACCGGATCGCCTGCCCGCCTGATCGCGGCCGCGCCCGCCTGCCACTCGCTCGAGGACCTCTTCCTGCACGTCACCGGCCGCCGGGACGACGCCGAGCGGCGAGCCGAGCGCATCGCCTCGATCTTCACCTGACATCCACTTCGAACGAGAGGGCCCCCATGACCACGGGTATCCGATTCCTCCTGCACTGCCTTGCCGGCGGCACCATCGGCGTGTGCACCGTCTTCTTCGCCATCGTCGGAGCGCTGGTGATGGCCTTCTTCACCAACGGCGACGTCGTGATCCCCGGGATCATCCGGATCTGGAGATCGACGGAGAACGGTTCCGTGGCGCTGAACTTCGTGCCCGATGCCGTCGGGATGATCGTCGCGGCCGTCGCCATCGCGGGTGTGTACGTCGTCGTGCGGATGCTTGTCGGGCGCCGCACCGGACGAGCGCGCATCGCCGAGTGAAGGCGGCCGGATGAACGGCCTGCGCCGCATCGGGGCGGTCGGCGCGGCCTCGCTCGTGCTGTGGACGAGGGAGGTCGCGCGACTCCTCGGGACCTCCACGCGCGCGGTGCGGATCGGGGTGTCGCTCGGCGGCGTCGTCGCCGCCCTGTTCGGGCTCGCGCTCGCCGCGGTCGCCGGACAGCAGTTGACCGCAGAGGTGCCCGAGGAGCTCCGGTCCTCCCTGGTGCGCACGTCCTTCGCCGCGGCCGCACTGACCACGGGGCTGGTGGCGGTGGTGCTGTGCGTGTCGGCGCCCGCGCGCACGGCGCTGCAGAACCTCCTGGATCTTCTTCCAATCAGCCGCGCGGAGGCCAGGATCGGTCAGCTCGTGCCGGTGCTCGGCGCCGGCCTCCTGTACAGCGCGGCTCTCACCAGCACTTCGGTGGTGGTGATCGTCCGCACGAGTCCCGACCCGGGCGGGATCGTGCTCGGGCTCCTCGTGTACGCACTCCTGCTGGTGACCGTGATTCTTCTGACGGTCGGTCTCTTCTCGCTGCTGCAGACCGCGGGGGGCGTGTGGGTTCGGCTGCCCGCACCGTACGCATCGACGTTCGCGGGTGTGCTCTCGGTCGCGGCGGTGCTCGCCGCGACCGCGCCGGACATCCTCGCGCCGCCGTCGGTCGTCGCCGCGGGATGGTCGCCGGCCGAACTCCTGCCCTCGCGGATCTTCGCCCGAGCGGCGATCTCCGTGGAGGTCGGCGCCGGGGTCGGGGTCGGCATCTGGGTGCCGCTCGCCGCGCTCGTGCTCTGGGTCGGCTCCCGGCAGCGCAGCCCCGAGGGGGCGCGCGCCGGCGTTCCGGTGCTGCGCGGCTCCCGCCCGCTCGCGAGGAATGCCTGGTGCGGTCGGTTGTGGGTCGAGCTCCTCGTCGCCGTCCGGAATCCGCAGTTCCTCACCACGGCCCTGCTTCTTCCGCTGGGTGTGGCCGCGGTCGCCGCCCTCCGGCAGATGCCGGCGGCCATGCTGATCGTGCCCGCGCTGGCCGGGGCCCTTCCGGTGCTGCCCTTCGTGCTGGCCGTGCAGTCGGTGGGCCGGACGACGACGGTGCACTGGGTTCCGACTCTCGCCGCAGGGGCCGGCGCGCCGTGGCGGTGGCCGAAGGCGCTCGCCGCGGCGGCAGCGGGAGCCGGCCTTGCCGTGCCGGTGCTGGTCGCGGTCCTGACGATCGGCTTGATCCCGCTCACGCAACTGCCCGACGTCCTGCTGCGCTGCCTGCTGGGGCTCGTGACCGCGCTGCTCTGCGGCGCCGTCGTCCCCTACAGCGAGGATCAGCCGCTCTCGGCAACGCTGGGCGGGTTCCTGCTCGCGCTGCTCTACATGTCCTCGACGCTCGTGATCGGCTGGGCGACCATGAAAGCGGTGCCGGGGACCGATCGACTTCTGATCGTGGCGGTCGCGATCGTCTTCGCCGGGCTGTTCGCGGTGGTCGCCGGCCGCCATGCGTCCCGCGAGCCCGGTCGTGCATAGGATCCGTCGGGTTCTCCGTCCGGGTGTCCTCCTCGTGGACGGGTGGCTCGAGTGCCCGGAGCTCGGATTGCGGCTGGAGGCGTCCGCACCCGAGGCCGCGTCTCTCGGGCTGTGCAGCGACGAGCTGCTCGTCTGCTTCGGCAGCCGGTCGTGGCGGATGCCGCCGTGGTTCACGACGGGGGCGAAGGTGCTTCCCGCCGGAGTCGTCGCGGCAGCTCTCGCGAGCCTGCGGCACTTCGGCGCGGGGATGGGCCTGCTCCTCGGAGTCCTCGGCGGCGCACTCGTGATCGGCATCGTGACCGGGTATCTGGGTCTGGCCGCGGTGGCGATCATGGGCCTCGTGCTGCTCGGTTCGGTGCTGGTGCACGAGCTCGGCCACGTCCTCGCGTACCGCGTCCTGATCGGCCGGCGAGCACCGGCGGTCCTGGTGGTTCGAGGGGCCTCCTGCCGGCTCGTCCGCCTGTCCGGTGCGACGACGCCCGACGCCGTGGTCATCGCCGCGGGGTCGCTGGCCCCTGTCGTCGCCGCGCTGCCGCTGTGGTTCCTCTTCGCCCAGGCCCCTGTGCTGGTGATCCTCGCGACCCTCGTCGCGCTCGGGCACGTCGTCGGGCTCCTCATCCCCGTCGGCGACGGAGCGGCTCTGCGGGAGCTCGCCCGCCGCGATGCCGCGAACGCCGCGTGAGGTCGGTCCGGTCGGCCGAAGATCCCGCTGTCCCCCGAAGAGGGGACAGCGGAGCCGCAATATATCAGACGGCACACGCTACAGTAGGGCAGGGGGTATTAGTGACCGGTGTCCAGAAATATGAGGATCCCGTCGCGGGCGCGCTTTCGGAGGGGCCGGCGGCGATGCCGCATGTGACGATCGTGTCCACGGACACTCTGCTCGCCGCAGCGCTCTCGACGCTTCTGTGCGAGAAGGGGGTGCTCGGGGTCTCGGCGGCGAAGACATTCGAAGACGTTCCAGAGGGGATCCAGGATCGGCCGTTCGCCGTCGTCTACGACCTCGCCGGCACGGGGCCGCTCGATCCCGGTCCGATCGCGGCGTTCACGTCGGGAGGTCGGAAGGCGCCGGTGGTCGTGCTCACGACGAGTGAGAGGTTCGATGTCGTCCCTGCCCTGCTCGAAGCCGGCGTCCGCGGGATCGTGGGCCGCGACGCCGACGCGGACGAGTTCGTCACGGCCATCACCGAGGTCGCGAGCGGACGCGTCTTCCTCTCGCGCGGGATGATGGATCTGCTCGTCGCGCACGTCGCCGGCTGTCCGGTCGAACAGGCGGACCAGCACCTGCATGACACGGAGGTGCTCGCACCGCGCGAGCGCGACATCGTCCTGCTGCTGAGCAAGGGGATGACCAACCGGGAGATCGCGGCGGCGCTGCACGTCTCCGAGGGGACGGTGAAGACCCACCTCGGCAGGGTCATGGTCAAGTGGAGTGTGCGCGACCGGCTCCAGGTGGTGCTGCGGGCGATCGGCCGTCTGCACGTCACGCCCGCGGATCCCTGCGACAGCGGCGACGGGGGATCCGCGACCCGTCGGTGAGGCCCTCCGTCAGGTGCCGTCTCGGGGTCCGTATGGGCCGCACAGCGTGGCCCGATGAGGATCAAGGCAACGGACACCGGCGTCGCCGCGCACGACCACCTGGATCAACGTCACGATCGGCGGCTACGATGGGCGACTCTGGTCCCTGTCCTGCCCGTGGATCATCCGAACGCTGAGAGTGATTCGATCGTGACTGACGAGAAGTTGCCTCCCCATCAGGTTCCGGGCCCCGGACAGCCCCTGCATTCATGGGATGTCGAAAACGACTCGAGGATCGCGATGCAGTTCAGGATGCTGCTCGATCAGACTCGATCGGAGGAGAACGTGCTGAAGCTTGTTCATGGCGACGAGATCTCCACCGAGGACATGGCGACCTTCGGGCACGTGAACTTCGCCGCCTTCATTAGCGGATATGAACCTGCGATCGCGCTTTGGAATGGCTCAGCCAAACTCGACCCACGCATCCTCGACTGGTTGAGCAAAGACGCCTGAGATGAACATCTCGGCCCAGCTCTGGCCAACTGCCGGCAGCCTCCTCGGCTGTCGGCGGTTGCGCGTGCGGTGGTGCGTCCCGAAGCGATGGCCGAGCGTTGAGCCCGCTGTAGTCGCTTGCGGCCAGGTGCCTCCTGCAGGCGGCGACGATCCAGGAGGTGCGCGCCGAGGTCGAGCTTTGGCGCGGCCGGTTCATGAGCATCTCGGACGGCACCGTGCGGGGACTTGCTGGGGCTCTCCGACCAATGGGCTCGGGCGAGCTTCGTGATAGTCCTATTGATTGTATGGGTGATTTTGGTGTCGATTATGACCCTGATTATGGCTGTGCGGCGTAGTCTGATGTTATGAGTACCCGCACAACAGCTTCTGATCAGCGTCCCGGGATGCAGGCTCAACGCGAGTCGGTCGAGCTTCTCCTCCCGGAGTTGGTGAGCCGGCTTCGTGACCTGCTGGGCGCGCG
Organism: Microbacterium sp. 05N427; assembly: GCF_056397105.1. Lineage (NCBI taxonomy): Bacteria > Bacillati > Actinomycetota > Actinomycetes > Micrococcales > Microbacteriaceae > Microbacterium > Microbacterium sp. 05N427. The sequence goes on along the minus strand of NZ_JBFTMT010000001.1, from coordinate 57,809 downwards.
TTTGGTCGCGTATGTGGGGAACGTGAAGAACACCCGTCCGGTGAACGATTGGGCGGCAGGTCTGCGTTCCCCAGGTGCCGAAGACGAGGAGCGGCTTCGCCTCGCGTTCCAGGCTGCGCGTCTGATGCGCGAACGCTACGACACAGCAACGATTCAGAGCTGGATGATGGGCTCGAATCCTGTACTAGGGTTCGAGGCTCCGGCCCGGTATATCCGGACGCAGCACCCCGTTGAGGTTGCGCGCGACGTGATGGCTGCGGCGAACTCGTTCGCTTTCGTCGGATGAGTCGGCGGGTGATGCTGCCCGCGTCGGGGGCTCCGGGCGACGTATGGCGAGTGGGTTATGAGCCCGATCCGTGGCAGTGGACGCCGTGGCAGTTCGCGTCGGACGATGGTCGATTCAATGGCCGCTGGGACGATCAGCGCGCTCAGTTCCGCACGCTCTACACCTCGGACAGTCTGTTGGGTTGTTTTCTCGAGCTTCTGGCATCCCTACGCCCAAACGAGACGGCTTTCGCGGAACTGGGCGAGATCCAGGATGATGCCGGTTCGGCCGGCATGTATCTGGACCCGCATCGGGGTGCGATCGGTACGTCTTGGCTCAGCGGCCGCATGTTCGCCCGCGGGCGGCAGACGGGGGACTACGCGGAGATCACCACCGCTCACGGACTCGCGTACCTTGTCGACGCTGGCGTGTTCAACGCGCTGGGTATCGCTCCGGTCAACGTCGACGTCGCCTTACTTAAGGATGCGCATCGTCGAGACGTGACCAGGACGATTGCTCGGCATCTGTTTGATCTTCGGGATTCGTCAACCCTGCAGCCTGCGGTGGATGGCATCGCATTCCGGAGCCGGATGGGTGATGAGATCAAGCTCTGGGCCGTGTTCGAACGATCCGATGCGCTTGTCAGCGAGTGCATTACCCCCGGACCTTCCGAGACGGTGACGTCGAGCACCCCCGATCTCTTGACTGCCTGCTTGATGCTCGGCCTGCATTGGGAAGATCGGTCCGCCTGATCCCCGGCGGGTGGGCCCGACCACGCTCATCATCGGGGACAAGTCCGCGCCCCCTGAGTCGAGGAAACGGTCACGGCGGAGTTTGCGGACAGCATCCGGGAGAACGGAGTCCTCACCCCGATCACCGGCTGGCGTGACGAAGACGGCGTCCACGTGCTCGACTGACAGCCGCCGCACCCTCGGTGCCGGAGGTGCCGACGCCGGCTCAGGGGTAGCGGGTCAGCGCCTTGGTGAAGTCGTCGACCTTCTTCTCGCTCAGCATGTAGCGCCCGACGACCGTGAGCCGCAGGCCCTCGAGCGGCTCGCCCGTGCGCTGGGCGGTCTGCTCCCGAGAGGCGCGGTACTCCCCGGTCGTGTCGTTCGCGAGGTCGGTGATGTCCGCGTAGAACCAGCCCGGATCCGACTGGTCGTCGCTGAACCACTCCCAGTCCACCTGGGACTCGGGGGTGGCGCCCCCGTACATCTTCGAGATCATGGCGGGATCCACGCCGCTGCCCGGGTCGTTGAACGCGACCATGTCCCGCCAGCCGTGCTGCGTGATGACGGACTCGACGGTCTGCATGACCTCGAGCTTGTGCGCGTAGCCGGTCACCGGCGTCGTCGTCGCCCAGGTGGCGGAGGTGAACCGCACCAGCATCGACTCGCCGCCATAGCCGTTGCGCTCCGGACGCTCCTGCGCGTCGGAGGACTTCACCCACTGCAGCCCGTATGCGGCGGTCAGCCGCGCGCGCACATCAGTCATGGTCTCGTCGGCCAGCAACTGCAGCTGCTCGAGCGACTGCTGGTGCAGATACCGGTTCGGATCCTGGTCCTTGATCCCCGGGTAGGCCTCCCAGAGCTTCTGCTTGTCGGTCTTGTGCCCGCCGTAGGAACCTGTCGCGGCGACGCGGATCGCGCTCAGCGCGCCCACCGTTCCGACGTTCAAGACCAGGGCGACCGTGAGCGCGACGGCGCCCAGCACGCGCCCGGCCTTCGTGGCCAGCGCGGCGATCGCAAGGCCCAGCACTACGAGCTGCAGCGCGAGCATGGTCGCTCCGAAGAACGCGTCGGCAGCTCCGATCGCGAGCAGGATCAGCATGAGCACCGCGAACCCGATGGCAACGCACAGGGCGATCCAGCCGAGGGGGCTCTTCTTCGGCGGAGCGCTTTCGACGGAGCCGGGACCCCCTTCGTCTCGTCCCTGCGCCCCTCGCTCAGGGATCGGAGACGGGACCAGGGGCACCGCGGGACCGAGCAGGGCGCGGCGCGCGCCGCGGTAGCCGCCGGGCGGCGGCACGGGCGGGGCGCCGGCGGAATCCGACACGTACCGGGGCGGTTCGTTGCGCTCTACCATGGCTTGTCCGTCCCGCTGCTGCCGCCGTCTCCCTGATCGCTCTTCTGGCTCTGCTGGCGGTCCTGCTCTCCCTGCTGTAGCTTCTGCTGCAGCTCGTCGAGCTTGCCCTGGTCGGGTTTCGGCTGCGGGCTCTGCGGATCCTGCTGCTGCGGATCGGGGTTCTGCTGCTGCTCTTGCTGGTCCTGCTGCTTCTGCTGCAGCCGGTCCTGCTGGTCCTTGTTCGACTGGCTCATGTCGCGCTGCGGATCCGGCGACTGCTCCTGCGCCTGAGTGCTGTCGCACTCCTTCGGCCGGTCCGCGTTCACCTGCAGGGCCTGCGCGTAGAACTCGAGCGCGGTGGCGTGCTGCTGCGCATCGGCGGCCGCATCGCCCTCGCGCTCGAGCACCAGGGCGAGGTTGAATCGCACGGCGCAGACCTCGAGCCCGTGTGCGAGCTTCAGCGACTCCTCGAACTTCTTCTGCCCGGCCGCGAGCTTGCCGGACTCGGCGAGACCCACGCCCTGGTCGAACGGAGCCTTGTACGGCTCGAACCAGTTCGCCGGGTTCAGGCCTTCGGCAGCGCTCACGGATCCGGTGTAGTCGCCCGCGACGTACGAGACGATCGACTGGTAGGCGAAGGCATACAGGCTCACGACCTTGCCGACGAAGAGGGCGGCGACGAGCAGCAGCGGCAGCGAGCCCCACGCGATCCACCGGCGTGCGATACGGCGGCGCCGGTTCGCGGCGAGCAGCGCGTGCGCGGCTTCAGCCCCTTCGCGCCCTTCGTCTCGCTGCGCGGTGCCTGAGAGAGCGTCCTTCGTCTCGCCTGCGGCTCGCTCAGGAACCGAGGAAGGGCGCTCGGGGGCTGCGGGAGTGGTGGTCGTCATGAGTCACCTCCCGACGAAGGGCGCGCTTCGTCTCGCCTCGCGCGCTCAGGGACAGAGAGCCCGCGCATCCGCACGATCAGCATCGTCGCGCGGGCGAGCTCGACGCACAGCAGCGCGACGATCGCGAGCGCCACGATCCAGCTCAGATCGGTCGGCTGCGTGAGCGGGTCGTCCTCGCGGTACGCCGTGGTCGATTTCGGCGCGGGCGGCAGCATGATCTTCGCATCGGCGGTGCGGTGCTCGTAGGTCACGCCGAGTTCGGCCGCGATCCGCTGCAGATTCTTCTCGTCGATGAGGCTGAGGGCGTCGGATCCCTGGTACTGGATGTACTCTCCGGCGCCTGCGGAACCGGTCCCTGAGCCTGTCGAAGGGCCGACCGCGCCGGTCGTCTCGCGCATCGGGCCGCCCTTGTCGGTGCCGTAGCCGAGCACCTCGCCCCCGGAGAGCAGCTTCTTCGCGCTGTCGAACGGTTCGGGTTCGGTGGAGACCGTCTGCTCGCCGTCGCCCAGATAGAACACCATCCGCGCCCGATCCGGCGAGGCCTTCTGCGCGTTCTGCAGGGTCTGCGTCAGCAGCGCGTTCGCGATGCCGATCGAGCTGCCCTTGGACTGCCGGGTCACCTCGGGCTGCAGCACCTCGACGGCCGAGATGAGCGCGCCCGAGTCGGTGGTGAGCGGGAGGCGCAGCACCGCGTTCGCATCGAAGGTGATGAGCGCGAACCGTGCCCCGGGGTAGGTCTCAGCGATGCGGCGCACGTCTTCGCGCACACCGGCCATGCGCTGATCGGCCGCTGCGCCCTTCGCCGAGCCGCCTCCGTCCCAGTCCTCGGCGACCATGCTCGCGGTGGTGTCGATCGCGATCACCACGTCGGTGGCGGAAGCCAGGGTGCGCACGTGCCCGCCGGGGATGCCGGGGCGCAGCAGGAGCACTCCGCACGCGAGTACGAGCACGACGCGCAGCGCCCAGATCATGGGCCCGGCGCCGGTCCCCGCCGAAGGGCCGCGGCGTGCGGCGCGCACGAGCATCCAGACCGCCGCGCCCAGCACGGGCAGCACGATCAGGATCACCAGGAGCGGTGCGAGGACGGGCTGGAGGATCACAGGCGCACCCTCCACAGCAGCACGACGAAGCCGAGTGCGAAGACGATGAGCGCCGCGATCCACAGCTGCGGGACGTCCGCCCAGATCACCGTGGCCTGCCCCTTGAGCTGGGTCGCCTCCTGCTTCTGCACCTGAGCGACGATGTCGCCGACCGTCGTGGTCTCTCGCAGCGCATAAGCCTTGCCGCCCGTCGCCGCGGCCGCGTCGGCGAGGGTCTTGCTGTCGGGCTGGTCGATGCCGTCGACCGGGTTGATCGTGTAGAGCCGGATCTTCTTCGAGGCCGTGTAGTCGGCGGCCTCCTGCAGCGTGACGATCGGTGATCCGTTCAGCTCGTTGTCGGTCGCGAGGATGATCGAACGGGCGCGCTGCTGATCGGCGTGATCGAAGCGCAGGGCGCAGGAGGCCAGGCCGTCGCCGATGAGCGAGGCGCCGACCCCGTTCATCGTGCCGATCCACTGCTCCGGGATGTCGGTCGAGTAGTCGAGGCCCTTCATGAGGCTGCGCAGGTGCTCTTGAATGAAGGCGTAGTCGTCCGTAAGGGGGAAGACCTGCACGGCCGAGCTGTTGAAGATCGTGAGCCCGACGCGTTCGCCCTTGAAGCCGTCGGCGAGTTTGTCGAAGATCGACACGATCTCCTTGTCGACGTCGGTCATGGATCCGGAGACATCCAGGCACAGCATGATGTCGCGGTTCGTGGACACCGGCTGGATCGTCTTCTGCGCGATCGGGCGTGCCGCCACCACGCCGCCGAGCGCAGCCGCGAGCACTCCGAGGGCGACGATTCCCGCGAGCGCCGCCTGGCGCCGGCGCACCGCGCGCTGGAACGCCGGCAGGGAGCGGATCCGTTCGGCGCGCGCGATCGGGGCACCGGCCGTCGCGGATCCGGACCCCCTGCGGCGCAGGCCGAGCAGTACTCCGAGCACGATCGCGAGGAGCAGAGCGCCGACGACGGCGAGCAGGATCCAGATGTTGGCTAGTACCACGTCGTCACCACCGTCCGGGCGGCATCGGCGCCCACGAGCGGGTCGACCGGGGCGGTGCGGCGGAAGATGCTCGGGTAGTAATTACGGCCGATCGCGTCGATGAGCGAGGGGTGCACGCCCATGCGCACGAGGTCGTCGAGCGCGAGCACGGGCGCTTCGATGCCGCTGTACTCGTTCACGAAGCCACGTACCACGCGGCTGAGCTCGAGGTTGGCACGGCGGGCGTCGGTGCGGCCGTCGCGGTAGTCCGCCTCGATCTGCGCGATCGAGCCGAGGTACTCCTCACGCAGCACGGTCGCGACATCGGTGGTGGGGCCCGGCACCGGGGCGGGGACGGCGGCGAAGGCGATCGCGCGGCGCGGCCTGGTCAGCACGACGACGAGCCAGGCGAGTCCGGCGACCAGCGCGAGCACCCCGATCGCGAGGAGGATCCAGCCCCAGCCGTACTGGGCGGGCGGGTACAGCTCATCCACGCCGGACATGAGACCTCGCATCCAGCATCCGCAGGAGCGCGCCGACCGCCTCGTCCTGCTCGGCGAGGGGCACGTGCGTGATCTCCAGCCGGCGCAGAAGCGCCTCGGTGTGCGCGGCGTCCACGGCGTCCGCAGCGTGCAACTCGGCGGCGAGCTCGGCATCGCCCTGCAGGAACTCGGGGACCGCCCAGCGCGTGGCGACGTCGCGGCGGGCGCGCAGTGCGCTGCCCCGCCCGGTCGCTGAGCCTGTCGACGGGCCGGACGGCAGTGCCTCCAGCACCGGCTCGGCGTCGCGCAGCGTGATCCACAGCACGTCGTGCTGCACGCGCAGGCGCCGCAGCAGCCGCTCCGTCTCGTCGGTGACCGGAGCGTCGTCGGTGACCACGACGACGATCATGCGCCGCGCGATCGTGCGTGCGACGTACGACAGCAGCGCGTCGCGGTCGCTCGGGGCGGATGCGGCGTCGACGGCGCGGTCGATCGTGCGTAGGGTGTGCTCCAGCGAGGCTTCGCTGCGGCCGATCTCGCGACGGCGCACTCCGGCGGAATCGCCGCTGACCAGGCAGAAGTCGTCGCCGTGCCGCAATGCGAGCAGTCCCAGCACGCCGACCGCGAGTATCGCCAGATCCTTCTTCGGCTTCTCGTCGTGCGCGAGCGCGGTCATCGCGAGACCGGTGTCGACCGCGAACAGCACCGTGTGCATGCGGGTTGCGAGCGACCGTCGCACCACGGGGGAGCCGAGCCGAGCTGTCGCTTTCCAGTCGATGTCGCGGATCTGGTCGCCGTACTCATAGGCGCGGAGGTCGTCGAAGTCGAGGCTGTGCCCGCGCAGCAGCGACGCATGCGCGCCGTCGAGCGCGTGCGTCGATTTGCGTGTCGAGTCGATGAAGAGCTTGCCCTTCACCGGCGTCAGCAGGCTGGCCATGGTGTCCTCCGGTCCCTGAGCCTGTCGGGGGTCAGGGGGTCGGTACGGCGCCGAACACGGCGTCGATGACGTCTTCGCTGCGCACGTTCTCGGCCTCGGCCTCGAACGTCAGCAGCACGCGGTGGCGCAGCACGAGGTGACGGAGGTTGCGCACATCCTCTGGGATCACGTAGGAGCGCCCCGCGAGCAGCGCGAGCGCGCGCGAGGCCTGCAGAAACGCGATGGATCCGCGCGGGCTGGCTCCGTACTTGATGTAGCCGCCGAGGGTCTCGCCGATGTACGGCACCGGGTTACGCGTGACGTACACGAGGGAGACGATGTAGTTGCGGATCGCGGGGTCGACATAGACGCGTGAGGAGATGTCCTGCAGCTGCTCGACGTCGGAGAGCGAGATCGTCGTGGTGGCGTGCCGGTCCGGATCCAGGGCTCCGGAGTCGATGCGCGCGAGCACCTCGAGCTCATCGGCGGGGCTCGGATACTCCACGATCTCCTTGAGCAGGAAACGGTCCATCTGGGCCTCGGGCAGTTCGTACGTGCCCTCCTGCTCGATCGGGTTCTGCGTCGCGATCACGAGGAACGGGCGCGGCACCCGGTGGATCTCGCCGCCGATCGTCGTCTGCCGCTCCTGCATCGCCTCGAGCATCGCGGACTGGGTCTTGGCGCTTGACCGGTTGATCTCGTCGAGCAGTACGAAGTTGGCGTGCACGGGGCCGAGCACGGTGCGGAACGTGCCGCTCGCGGAGTCGTAGATCTGCGTGCCGGTGATGTCGCTCGGCAGCAGGTCGGGCGTGCACTGGATGCGCTTGAAGTCGGCCTTGACGGTGTCGGCGAGGGTGCTCGCGGCCGTGGTCTTCGCGAGGCCGGGAACCGACTCGAGCAGGATGTGCCCACCGGCCATGAGCGCGAGCAGCAGGCTCGTGCGCAGGCGCTCCTGACCCACCATGCGGGCGGAGTACGCCTTCGACACGGTGTCGAGGATCTCGCGGGCACGCGCCATCTCCGCCTCGGTCGGTGCGGGCTTGGCCTCGGCGGAAGGGGGTGCCGGCGGCGCCGTCGGGGCCGCTGCTCCTGCCGCCGCGGGAGGAGCGGTCGTCGCCGCGGGCTGCTCCCGGCGGATGCTCGGGGCGGGCGGCATCGGGGGCGCGGGCGGGATCGCGGGCGGCGGAGTGACGATGCCCGCCGCCGGCGGAGGCGGGGTCTGCGCGGCGAACGCGGCGGTGTCGTTGTTCTGGCTCACGTGCGGATCCCCCTGCGGCTCTGGCGTCGCGCGATCGTGCCGCGCGCGACCCTGCCAGCGTAACCGCCGAGTCTGACCGTGCGACGCGGATCGGATGGGGAGGACTGCCCATTCGCGGGGCTGTGGGATCGACCAAGTCCCGGAAGCGCTCACCGGCAAGGGCGGTGTTGCTTAGGTTCGAGGAAAGGAACTCTTTGGAAGAGCTATGAAGATGATTGCGAAGTCAGCTCTTGCCGCGCCGACGAGTACTTTTGGGTATCTATTTTCAGGTAGGGGTTATGGACGCGTTGACGATTACGACTCGACTGAAGTCGGCTTTTGGCGATGATGTGTACCTCCCGGGGCTGGAGGAGCGTCAGTGGGTGGTCGCTGCTGAGGCGGCCGGGCGAACGGTTGTTGTCGAGGCGGGTGACGACACGATCCGGTTGTATGCGGGCAGGATCGTGGATGCGCTCTCAGTTGAAGACGATCACGATCTCGATCAAGTCGTGACGTTGATTGACGCGATCCGTTCAGGGCATGCCTACGAGTACTTCGGGTACTCGGCTGATCCGACATTCGGATTCATCGGGTACGAGATCAACGCCCCTGGCTTCTCTGTCGTGCGCATCGATGAGGGAGCCCGGATCGTCCACAAGGCGGCCGTGTAGGCACGGTTCGATACTGGTCCGCCACCGATCCCGAGTGCGTGAGCGTGCGTTGTGCCCGCGCCGTGGCTCAGAACTCCGGCGAGGGCGACTCGGGTGACGTTCGAGGCGCCGGGAGCCGTCTCCGGCTCGTTGGCAGCGACCGGGTGCATCAACCGGATCGGATGGGGAGGACTGCCCATCCGCGGAGTCGGACCCCGTACGGTGGAGACGACCACCCGCCGATCGAGGAGAGGAACCCGCATGGCCGATCCTGGCCTGCAGGCTGCAGCGTCTCCGGCGCTGCGTCGCCTCGGGATCCTGCCGCTGCGCGTCGTGCCGGGACGCGGGAACCTCGCGATCTGGACGCTCGCGAGCGTCTTCGCGCTCGCCCAGCTCGCCGTCGCGGCGTCGCTGGGCGTCACGATCTACCGCATTCCGCTGGCCGCGGCGCTCATCCTGTCGCTCGTGCAGGCGGCGGCGATCGTGCTCGCGCTGTTCGCTCCGGTCTGGGCGACCGTGCTCGCGCTGATCGCCGGCAATGCGCTGTCCGGCCTCGCCGTGGCGGGCCCCGATCGGCCGTGGCCCGTCGCCGCCTCGACGATCATCGCGTACGCGCTGGTCTGGATCGGCGTCGCACGGCGGGCGCGGTGGTGGCTGCCCGTCGCGGGCTGGGCGTTCAGCGTGTTCTCCGCGATCATGGTCGCCGTGGAGGCGCCCACCCGGCCCGATGACGGGCTCGCGGTCGCCAATCTCATCGTGTTCGCGGCGGTCACGCTCGGCGCCGTGCTCGTCGGCACCGGCCTCCGCAACTGGTCGGTCCTTCGCGCTCAGCTGCGAGCCGAGCGCGCCGCGACCGCGGCCGAGCTCGCTCGCCGCGAGGCCGTGCAGGACAAGGCGCGCATCGCCCGCGAGCTGCACGACGTGGTCGCGCACGGCATGTCCGCGATCCAGGTCCGCGCGGCGAGCGCACGCTATCGGATGCCGGATCTGCCCGCGGATGCGGCGGCAGAGTTCGACGACATCGCGGCGACCGCGCGGTCGGCGATGAAGGAGATGCGCGTGATCCTGGGGCTGCTCCGCGATGAGGAGGGCGAGGCCGACCACGCCCCGCAGCCCGGGCTCGATGACCTTCCTGCGCTTCTCGCCCGGGCGAGCGACCTCGCGCCGGTGACGGAGACCGGATCCTGGCAGCTCACCGCCGCGGAGCAGAGCAACCCGCTCCTGGGGCTCACCGCCTTCCGCGTCGTGCAGGAGGGGCTGAGCAACGTCGCGCGGCACGCTCCGGGGGCGGCGACCGAGATCGCCTGGACCGAGACGCCCGCGGAGCGGGGCATCAGGATCCGCAATGCCCCTCCGACGCGGACGATCTCCCCGCGGGCGGACGGCGGAGGGCACGGGCTGCGCGGCATGCGCGAGCGCGTCGAGGCGATGGGCGGCACGGTCGCGGCCGCTGTCACGGGCGATGGCGGGTATGTCCTGCAGGTGCGGATCCCCCGGGAGGAGCAGGCATGACGACGGTGCTGATCGTGGACGACCAGGCGATGCTGCGGGCCGGCTTCGCCGCGATCCTGCAGGCGCAGGACGGACTGGACGTCATCGGGCAGGCCTCCGACGGGAGCGAGGGCGTCGACGAGGCGCGCCGGCTGCGCCCTGACGTGGTGCTCATGGACGTGCGGATGCCGAACCTCGACGGCATCGAGGCGACTCGCCGCATCATCGCCTCCGCCGAGCGCGACGGGCGCACCCCGCCCGCGGTGCTGGTGCTGACCACGTTCGACGCCGACGAGTACGTGCACGAGGCCCTGCAGGCGGGCGCCAGCGGATTCCTGCTCAAGGACGCCCTGCCCGAGGAGCTCGTGCAGGCGGTGCGCGTGGTGGCGGCCGGCGACGCCCTGCTCGCCCCGCGCATCACCCGGCGCCTGCTCGAGCGCTTCACGGAGAGCCGCCCGCGCTCGAACAGCGCGGAACTGCGCCTGAAGGGCCTGACCGAGCGGGAGCACGAGATCCTCGTGCTGATCGGGCGGGGGCTCTCGAACCGTGAGATCGCGTCCGACCTGTTCCTCGCCGAGCAGACCGTGAAGACGCATGTCAGCCGGATCTTCTCCAAGCTCGATCTGCGCGACCGGGTGCAGGCCGTGATCCTCGCCTACGACGCCGGACTGGTCGCACCCGCGGGCTGAGGCGGTTCAGCCCGCCGTTGAGATCGCGACGCCGAACACCGAGAGCCCGACGACGAGGAACAGGACGAGGATCAGGACCCACACCACCAGGATCAGGCTCGAGACGATCACGCCGGTCAGGGCCATACCGCGCCCCGCCGGCTCCTTCCTCAGCCCGGCGATGCCCAGGATCAGGCCCGCGATCGGGACGAGGAAGGTGAAGCCGAACACGATCGAGGCGAGCGCCAGAACCATGGATGCGATGCTCATGCCCTTGGGCTCCGGCGTCGCGAGGTACGTCGGCATCGGGTAGTACGCCTGCCCGTTCGCCGGCTGCTGCGTCATCGGGTACGGCGGCCGCTGCTGCGGGTCCTGCGGATAGGTCATGACGTCCCCCTGGTCCGAGCGGGGCGAGGTGCCCCCCCTCCTTCCTAGCGCAGCTCAGCCGACGGCGCCGCCTGATCGTCGTGATACCGCGGTAGGGGGTGGATCCGGCACCGCAGCGGGACGCGGAGCGCCTGACCTGACGGCGACCGTAGGGACATGGCACTCCTCACCCCCGTCCTCGCCCCCGCGCCGGCGCATCCTGCGCGCCGCGTCGCCCCCGCTTCCGCCCCTGCGAAGGCCACCCGCGATGCTGCTGTGGACGGCGTGCGCGCGATCCTGCTGGGCGTCGTGGTGCTGCTGCACTCGCTCATGGTCGGGGTGAGCGTCGCCGCAGACGGATCTCCGATCCTGCGCAACGCGATGGAGGGCTGGGACGGTTTCGCCCCGCTCACCTGGGTTCTGCAGATCATGCCGCTGTTCTTCGTGCTCGGCGGCTTCGCCTCGTACACGCAGTGGACGCGGCAGAGGGCGCGAGGCGCGACGACCGGCGACTACGTGGCCGCGCGGATGCGGCGACTGCTGATCCCCGCGTCCGGCGCGATCCTGGCGACCGCGGTGGCGCTGGCCGCTCTCGTGATCGCAGGGGTGCCGGCGGATGTCGTCGCCACCGCCGGATTCAGGATCAGCCAGCCGCTGTGGTTCCTGGGCGTCTACCTCGGCTGCTCTGCTCTCGTGCCGTTCATGGTGCGGCTGCACGAGCGGCACCGGATCCTCACGGTCGTCGCGCTCGCCGCAGGGGTCGTCGCCGTCGACATCGTGCGCGGGGCGACCGGCCTCACCGCGGTCGGGCTGGTGAACATGGCGTTCGTGTGGCTGCTGCTGCAGCAGATCGGCTTCGCCGTCGCGGACGGATCCCTCGACCGGATGCGCCGCGCACCGCTGCTCGCGATCGCCGGCTCGGCCGTCGCGGCGGCGGGCGTGCTGATCCTCACCGGCGCGGCCCCTGCCGACCTCATCACGGCGCTCAACCCGCCGATGGCGATCCTCGTGGTGGCCGGCATCGCCCAGACCGCGCTGTTCCTGGTCCTGCGCCCGCGGCTGCGCACCTGGGCCGCCGGCTCTCGGACGGCTGCGGCGGTGGGATGGATCAACGCCAGGGCGATGACGATCTACTCCTGGCACATGCTCGTGGTGGTCGCGCTCGCCGGATCGCTGCTGCTCTCCCCGCTCTCCTTGCCCGTACCGCTCAGCGCCGGATGGTGGGCGAGCCGGCCGCTCTGGTTCGCGGCCGTGCTGATCGCGGTGGCGCTCGTCGTCGCCCGGGTGGGCCGGCGCGAGGCCGCCCGTGAACCGCGGGCGATCTCGGTCGGCACGGGGCGTGCCACGCTGTCCGCGCTGCTCGGCGTGGGGGGTGTCGTCACGATCCTCGTCGCGGGATCCGCCCCCTCCGCCTGGGTACTCGGCGCGGCGCTGGTGGTCGCGACCGTGCGGCTGGCCGGCGGGAGCCTGCGCGCCGGCTGATCCGCCGGCGCCGGTGGCCCGGCGCGCGCGGCGCCGTCGCTCTCGATGACGGAAGGACATATCCCGTCCTTCCCGTGGATACCGGTATACCGCTACGTTCGCAGTGTCGTGTCGGATCGAGGGGGTTTCTCATGGAGAGCGTGTCACCGGAAACCAAGGCGGCGCGCCGGAGCAGTGGCAGGGGGCGCCCCGGGCTGAGCATCCAGTCGAAACTGCTCATCATGCTGCTCGGCGTGAGTCTCGTCTCCGCCCTGATCATCGGTGCGATCGGATTCGTGAACGGCCGTAATTCGCTGCACGCGAGCTCGATCGATCAGCTCACCACGATCCGCGAGATGCGCACCCACGAGATGCAGGTCGCCCTGGAGGACGTGCAGCGCACCGCGTCCCTGAACTCGCGCAACCTCAGCGCGCAGAACATGTCGAAAGCGCTCAACGACGGCTTCGAGGAGCTGCGCAGCCAGACGCTGCCCGCCGATCAGTCGGCGGCGCTCGACGGCTTCTACGCGGACCACTTCATCCCGGAGCTCGAGAAGAGGACGGGCGACACCTACGGCGCTCGGGCCTTCATTCCCGATTCCGCCGCCGGAAAGTGGCTCCAGGCGCACTACACGGTCCGCAACACCACGCTCGACGACGCCGGCTACAGCGCCAATCTGACCAACGACGATGCCGGAGACGGATCCGCCTACTCTGCCGGCGCCGTGCGCTACGGCGACTACTTCTCCCGCCTCATCAACCAGGCCGGGTACGAGGATGTGCTGTTGCTCAACCTCACCGGCGACGTCGTCTACACGGCGTACAAGGGTCCGGAGCTCGGCACCAACCTGGACACGGGGCCGTTCCGCGACTCGAAGCTCGCCGATGCCTATCGCGCGGCGATCGCGACGAACTCGGTCGACACGGTCGAGATGACCGACTTCGAGCGCTGGACGCCGTCGCTCGGTGTTCCCTCGATGTGGATCGTGACGCCCGTCGGAAACGACAGCGCGATCACCGGCGCGATGGCCGTGCAGGTGCCGCTGACATTCGTGAACGACGTCATGACCGGCAAGAACGGCTGGCAGGACCAGGGGCTGGGCAAGACCGGCGAGGTGTACCTGGTGGGACGCGACGGGCTGATGCGCAGCACGTCGCGAGAGGTCGTCGAGCACCCGAAGGACTACGCGCAGCGTGCGATCGACCACGGCACCCCGCCGTCGGCGGCCGAGCGTGCCGTCGAGGTGAAGGGCACCGTTCTGATCCAGCCGATCACGGGCGATGCGCTGACGAGGGCGCAGAGCGGCAAGAGCGGCACGCTCGAGGGATCCGACTACATCAGCGGGTCGAGCGTCGTCAGTTACGGACCGCTCGACGTGGACGGTCTGGACTGGGCGGTCATCGCGCGCATCGACTCGAGCGAGGCGTTCGCGCCCGTGGACGACTTCACCCGGATCGTGCTGATCTCGCTGCTGGGGATCATGCTCGCGGTCGCCCTGCTCTCCCTCCTGCTGGCCCAGGTGTTCACCCGCCCGATCAACCGCCTGGTGACCGCGGTGCACCGGGTCGCCGAGGGCGATCTCGACGCGCAGGTCCCGGCGGGATCCCGCGACGAGTTCGGTGATCTCGGCAGCGCGTTCAACGACATGGCGTCGAGTCTGCGGATCAAGCAGCAGCTGATCGACGACCAGCGCGAGGAGAACGAGCGCCTCATGCACACGCTCATGCCGCAGAGCGTCGCGGAGAGGTACAAGCAGGGGGACGAGGCGATCACCGAGGCGCACGACAACGTGTCCGTGGTCTTCGCCGAGCTCATCGGCTTCGACGACCACAGCAGGAGCCTCACGGCCGAGGAGGAGATCGCGCAGCTCAACATGCTCATGCGCGGCTTCGACGAGGCCGCGGAGCGCGCGGGGGTCGAGAAGGTGCGCACGCTGCACGGCGGCTACCTGGCCTCCTCGGGGCTGATCGTTCCTCGTGTCGACAACGTGCGCAGGGCGGTGGAGTTCGCGCGCAGCCTGCGCGAGGTGCTGGAGAGGTTCAACGCCCAGTACGGCACGGCGATCGGGCTGCGCGCCGGCGTCGACACCGGCGCCGTGACGAGCGGCCTGGTCGCGCGCACGAGCCTCGCGTACGACCTGTGGGGCGATGCGGTGAACCTCGCCTACCGGGTGCGCTCGGTGAGCGGCGATCCCGGCATCTACGTCAGCCAGGAGGTGCGCGACCGCACCGCCGAACTGGTGGAGTACATCGAGGCGGGCACCGTCGAAGTCCGCGGCAAGGCCGAGACCGTGTGGAAGGTGGCCTGACATGGGCGGCCTGTTGCAGCAGGGCTGGACCTGGTGGCTGATCGCGCTCGCGGTCGGCGTGCCCGTGCTCCTCGTGGGGCTGACCGAGCTGCTCGGCATGCTCCGCCGCCGCGGCAACCCGCTGGCGAAACCGGTCGCGCTGCTGCGCAACGCGGTGGTCCCCGCCGGGGCCCTGTTCGCCCTGCTCGTCTTCGCGATCGGGCAGAAGGACGACGGCTACGTCTGGGTGCGGGTCGTCGCGACGATCTTCGGCTTCCTGCTGATCCTGCTCGTGCTCTCCGCCTTCAACGTCGTGCTGTTCGCCAACGCCGAGGAGGGATCCTGGCGACGTCGCGTCCCGTCGATCTTCGTCGAGATCGCGCGGCTCGTGCTGGTCGTCGTGGGCCTCGCGATGCTGTTCTCCTGGGTGTGGGATGCGGACGTCGGCGGGCTCTTCACCGCCCTGGGCGTGACCTCGATCGTCATCGGCCTCGCACTTCAGAACGCGGCAGGCGGCGTCGTATCCGGCCTGCTGCTGCTGTTCGAGCAGCCCTTCAAGATCGGCGACTGGCTCGACACCGGCGGAGTGAAGGGGCGGGTCGTCGGGGTCAACTGGCGTGCGGTGCACATCGACACCGGATCCGGGATCCAGATCGTCCCGAACTCGACGCTCTCCGGCGCTTCGTTCACGAACATGAGCGAGCCGGCCGGTCCGTACTACGCGACGGCGTCGATGACCTTCAGCACCGACGACCCGCCGCAGGAGATCATGGCCCTGCTCGTGCAGCTCGCCGACGGGCTGCCGATGCGGTGGCGCGAGGAGCGGGCGACCGCCGAATACGCCGGCTCCGCCAGGTACACGGTGTCGATCCCGATCATGGCGCCGGCCGAGGCCTCCGGTGCGCTCTCCCTCTATCTCTCCTGGCTCTGGTACGCGGCACGGCGGCGCGGATTCGCGCTCGATGGCGATGCGACGGATCCGATCGCCGAACCCGCAACATTTGATGCGGCGATCGAGGAGGCAGCCCCCGTCCTGCACCTCGACGAAGCGGGCAGGGAGCTGGTGCGGGCCGGCGCGCATCTGGAGCGCTACGGCATCGGTGAAGTGGTGCTCTCGGCTGGCATCGTTCCGAACGAGGTGCGCCTGATCCTGTCCGGCCGGGTCGTGATGCAGTTCGAGACCGGAGACGCGAGGATCCCGGTGGGCGAAGCCGGACCGCGCGAGCTGGTCGGCCAGACGGCGCTCACCCGCGAGCGCACCACGGTGACGATCGCCGCGATCGAGGTGCTGACCGTGCTGCGGATCCCGCTCGCCGTCATCGACGAGCTGATCCGGGCGCACCCGCGGCTCGCGGCCGAGATCGGTGAGTCGCTCGAGCTCAAGCGTGCCGCGGCCGCCGAGGCGATCGCCGCCCTCGGCATTCCCCGAGGGGAGATCCGCCCTCGTTGATACCCGCCGTCAGGCCGAGCGGTCGCGCCGACGCCACCGCAGCCGCGTCACGAGCACCCCGAGCAGGCAGAGCGCGCCGCCGAGGAACATGAGCGGCGTCGGCACCTCGCCGAGGATCAGCCACGACAGCAGGATCGCGATCGCCGGCACCACGTAGGTGGTCGCGGAGGTCTGTCCCGCGGTGCTGCGCTGCAGCACGTAGGCCCAGGTGGTGAAGGCGATCGCGGTCGGGAAGATGCCGAGGTAGACCACCCACAGGGTCGCGTCGAGCGGCGCGGTCTGCAGTGCTCCCACGAGGCTGCCCGCCCAGGGCAGCAGAGCGACCGCGCCGATGGCCGCGCCCAGCCAGGTGAGCGTGGTCGCGTCGCTGCCCGCGCTCAGCAGATGCTTCTGCAGCAGCGTGCACCCCGCGTACATGACCGCGGCCAGCAGCGCGAGCAGGAGGCCCGCGATGTCGATCGCCCCGCTCTTCGACGAGGAGTTCAGGCCGATGAGGACGACGCCCCCGAACGCGATCGGCGCCCCGATCAGCAGCGGCTTCGGGAAGCCTTCCCGCAGGAACAGCCCGCTGAAGACGACGACCATGAGCGGCGCGAGGTTGACCACCATCGCGGCGGTGCCGGCGTCGAGCGTGTGCTCCGCGGCGTTGAGAGCCAGGTTGTAGACGCAGAACCAGCCGACGCCCCACACCACGACCAGCAGCCAGTGCCGCCGCGAGGGCAGGCGGATGCCGCGCTTGAGCGCGATGGCGGTGAGGGCCACCGTCCCGACCGCCATGCGCAGCAGCGCCAGCGCACCGGGGTCGAAGTGGGGGCCTGCGCCGCGGATTCCGATGAACGCCGAGGCCCAGAGCACGACCGTGATCACGGCCGCGATCAGCACGAGCGCTCCGTGGCGCCGCGGGGCCGGCGCGCTCGTGCCGCCGCCCTCCGCGGGTCGTCGCGTCCGTCCCTGGGTGGTCTCCGTCATCCTTCGATCGTCGCAGGGGCCACGGACATCGGTCGAGCGCGGGGACCGCCATCCCTCACCGAGATCCCGCCACGCGCCGGGTGCCGGGTGCCGGTGCGCCGGTGCGCCGGCTCCGGCGCTGGGCCGGAGCCGGCGCGGTCGCCGCGGGGTCCCGCGTTCAGAGGGTGCTGCGGCGGGCGTGGATCGCGGGGCCCGCCGTGCCGTCCGAGTACGCGACCGTGATCACGGGGTCACCCAGGTCGATCAGGGATCCGCCGACCGTGAGGGTCGCGCGGCCTGATGCGTCGAACGTCACGGCTCCGGCGGGCGAGGATCCGTAGTTCACGGACGCCGTCGCGCCCGGTTCTCCGGAGAGCGACAGGGTGTCGCTGGAGAGGATCCGGATACCGAGCAGGCCGATCGTCGCGTTCCGCGTCAGACCTGTGAACGCGAGCGGCTTCGGCGCGGCGGGGATCGGGGGCGGCCCCGCAGGCGCACCGGGTCCGGACGGCGTGGACGGCGTGGACGGGGTGGAGGGCGTGCCGGGATCGCCGGCCGCGGCGCCCGGCGTCGCGCCGTCACCAGGGGCCGGATCGGGGGACGTGCCGCCGTCGGCCGGAGGATGCGCGAGCGGCTGTTCGACGGGCGCGGGGGAGGTCGTCGCGGGCGCCGCCGGCGGCGTGGCCGGTTCGGTGCGGGGGAGGGGCCCGGGCGAGCCGCCGCCCTCTCCGAGCAGGGCGTTCGCCGGATTCCGGGTGCCGGTGTCGACCGAGATGTCCGAGGCCGCGGTCGCCGTGTGGTCGGTCGCGGCGGGGCGAAGACCGACCACGAGCACGCCCCCGGCTGCGCAGAGCAGAACGGCGGCTGCGCCCGCAAGCAGGAGCGCTCTGCGTCGGCCGGGGCCCGGGGATCCGGCTCCGGCGTGCAAGACAGGTGTCGCGGTGGGCAGGACCGCCGGGGGCTGCTGCTCGAGCCGGGCGGCACGACGCGGGGAACTCTCGGGCGGCGCGCCCTGGTTCGCGGATCCGAGATCCGTGTCCTGCGTCATGTCCTCATCCCATCCGGCGGTGCTCCTCGGCAGAGGCGTGCGCCTCACGATATCCGAACGCGTGCACGACCTCACGGTCCCCGCGGCCCGTCCGCCCCCTCCGATAGACTGGCTCCGCCCGATCGGGCCAGCTCATCAGCCGGTGCAAACCCGGCGAAAGCACGGCGGCGGATGCGGCCGCTCCCAAGGAGCCCGCACGCCACTGAAAAGGGGGAATCCCATGCCAGGAATCGTGATCGTCGGCGTCCAGTGGGGCGACGAGGGCAAGGGCAAGGCCACGGATCTGCTCGGCGAGCGCACCGACTGGGTCGTCAAGTTCAACGGCGGCAACAACGCGGGGCACACGGTCGTCGTCGGCGACGAGAAGTACGCCCTGCACCTGCTGCCCTCCGGGATCCTCTCGGCCGGCGTCACCCCCGTGATCGGCAACGGGGTCGTGATCGACCTCGAGGTGCTGTTCCACGAGCTCGAGGCCCTCGGATCCCGCGGCATCGACACCTCGCGCCTCAAGGTCAGTGCCAACGCGCACATCATCACCCAGTACCACCGCACGCTCGACAAGGTCACCGAGCGCTTCCTCGGCAAGCGGATGATCGGCACCACCGGCCGCGGCATCGGCCCGGCCTACGCCGACAAGATCAACCGCGTGGGGATCCGCGTGCAGGATCTCTTCGATGAGAACATCCTGCGCCAGAAGGTCGAGGGCGCCCTCGACCAGAAGAACCACCTGCTGGTGAAGGTCTTCAACCGCCGCGCGATCACGTGCGACGAGATCGTGGAAGACCTGCTCTCGTACGCCGAGCGGCTGCGCCCGATGGTCGCCGATACCGGCCACCTGCTCGACGACGCTCTGCAGCGCGGCGAGGTCGTCGTTTTCGAGGGCGGCCAGGCCACCATGCTCGACGTCGACCACGGCACCTACCCGTTCGTGACGTCCTCCTCGGCGACCGCCGGAGGTGCGGCGACCGGATCCGGCGTCGGCCCCGGCCGTCTGGACCGCATCGTCGGCATCGTGAAGGCGTACACGACGCGGGTCGGATCCGGTCCGTTCCCCACCGAGCTCTTCGACGAGCAGGGCGACTGGCTGCGCGCGCGCGGCTTCGAGTTCGGCACCACCACGGGGCGTCCGCGCCGGGTGGGCTGGTACGACGCCCCGATCACCCGCTACGCGACCCGCGTGAACGGCATCACCGATCTCGTGCTCACCAAGCTCGACATCCTCGACGGGCTCGTCCAGGTCCCGGTGTGCGTCGCCTACGACGTCGACGGCGTGCGCTTCGACGACGTGCCGGTGAACCAGAGCGACTTCCACCACGCGAAGCCGATCCTGGAGTACTTCCCGGGCTGGCAGGAGGACATCTCCTCCGCGCGCACGTTCGAGGATCTGCCGAAGAACGCGCAGGACTACGTGCTCGCGCTGGAGAAGATGAGCGGAACCCGCATCTCGGTGATCGGCGTCGGCCCGGAGCGCGACCAGGTCGTCGTGCGCCACGACCTCGTCGACTGACACCTGCCGGGCGGTCCGTCCGCATGCCGAGCGCACGGGATGCTGCCGAATGCACGGGCTATCGGCGTGAACGACCTGTGCGCTCGACAGCAAGGCGTGCACTCGGCGAGAGAGTGAGGATGCGATGACGCGATTCTGGGTCGGCGGCTACGGCGTCGACATGGACGGGCCGGCCGACGGCATCGGGGCGCTGGCGGTCGATGAGGGACACGGACCGACCACGCTCGCCTACCGCGGCGCCGTCGCCCCTGCCCCCTCGCCGTCCTGGCTCGCGTCGCACCCCACGCTCGACGTCGTCTATGCGGCGCTCGAGGGATCCGGGGAGGTCGCCGCGTTCGCGCGCACGGGCGAGAACGCCCTGCGCCCGCTCGGGCGCCCGGTCGCGGCGGGGCAGTACGTGTGCCACCTCGCCGTCGCACCCGACGGCCGCTTCCTCGTGGCGAGCTGCTACGGCGACGGCCGCGTGGTGCGGATCGGGCTGGACGCGGAGGGCGGGCTGGTGCCCGACGCCCGCGACAAGGCCGCGGAGCTGCGGGCCGCCCTCTTCGGCGACCGCGACGCCGGCGACCGCGGCGGCAGCGGCACCGGCGACCCGGCCGAACGCGCACTCGGCGTCGTGGATCCGGCTGATGGCCGCGAGACCGAACTTCCGTCCCGAGACCGAGGAAGCGATCGTCGGTCTCGAGACGTGGGTTCGGTCTCGCGGCACACCGCAGCGGATCACGTGGCGGCTGATCCGTACGCCGCGGATCCGAACCGCTTGGATCCGAACGGGGATCCCCGCGTCTCGCACGCGCACGCCGCCGCCTTCCTGCCCGACGGCCGGATCGCGACGACCGACCTCGGCTACGACCTCGTGCGGATCTGGCGTACGTCGGCGTCGGGGCTGACGCTCGATCACGAGGTCGTGCTGCCGCGCGGATCCGGTCCTCGGCACATGGTCGCGCACCCGAGCGGGCACCTGCATGTGGTGACCGAGTACTCGTGCGAGCTGTTCACCCTGGCCGCCGATCGCGAGGGTCGCTGGGGCCTCGTCTCCGGGATCCCGGTCTCGGCGATCGTGACGCCAGGCCACGACTATCCCGCCGAGCTCAGCCGATCCCGCGACGGGGAGACGCTCTACGCCGGGGTGCGCGGCAGCAACACGATCGCCGCGCTCCGCGTGCGCGGATCCGGCGAGCGGGTCGAGCCCCTCGCGCTCGCCGACGCCGGCGTGGACTGGCCGCGCCACCACCTCGTGCACGACGGCGTGTTGCTCGTCGCGGGGCAGCGCTCGGACGAGATCAGCGTGCTCGACCTCGACGACCGCACCGGCGCCCCCGGCCGCGTCCGGCACCGCACTCCCGCCCCCGCGCCGACGCATCTGCTGCTCGCGCGCTGAAGCGGCCGGCCGCGGGCGGCGCAGCGGCGCCAGTCCGTAGGACATTTGCAACTCTGCAGGAGATGCCAGCGCGGATCCTCCTGCAGAGTTGCAATCGTCCTGCCGAACCTCTTCAGGCCCTATTCTGATCGCAGCGGTGCCGATGACCACCGCGCACGACGCAGCGACGCGAACGCAGGGGGACGAACGTGGCCGATGATCAGTCGATACCTGCGGACGGCGCCCCGGATCCCACCGCCGTCATGCCGCCCACCCCCGTGCCCACCGCCCCCGCGCCGACCGGCGGCCACGAGATCGCCGGCATCCTCTCCTCCGCCGGTCCTGTGGGCGGTACCGCGCTCAACGCGGTCCCGGCCTCCGCATCGACTCCCCGGCCCCGGCCCCGGCGCCGTGTCGTGCTGGCCTGGTCGCTGTCCATCGCCGGGGTGCTGCTGCTCGCCGGGCTCGGCGCGGTGCTGCAGCTCACGGCGAACCTCGGCTACGACGAGGCGCACACGCAGCTGACCACGGCGTTGACGAAGCAGGGCGATGAGGCGTCGCACAACGAGCGTGTCCGCGCCGTCGACGATGAGTCCTCCCGAGCCGCCGACGTGTTGCTGGGTGTGACCGATCCCGCCCTCCTCAGCGATGCCGACCGTGCCGGCCTCACCACGGCGCGGGACAGGGCGCAGAAGGCGTCTGCCGCGTCCATGTCGCTGACGAGCACGAAGGCTCCCGAGCCGGGTGCGAAGCCGTCCTGGTTCTGGGAGTTGTACGGCCGCACCGCAAGGCTCGATGCGGATTCGCGTAGCGTGCGCACGCTGGCCTCCGCTCTCGAACGGTCATCCGAGGAACTCGGATCGGCGACCGGCGCCATCGGCGAGACCGGTCTCGCCGTGGTCAAGGCCGCGGGCGGGCTCGCGGCTCAGATCGAGAGCGACAACGTGCCTTCACCGAACGAGGGCGTCCTGACGTTGCGCGAACTGGCCGTGAAACTCGTTGCCACCACCTCCTTCGACGAGCCGGTCGCGCAGGAGTTCCGCGACTACGCCACGACCGTGCAGCAGGTGCGCGACGGACACGCCGCGACCCTCGCGGCCGAGGCCGGACCGCTGCAAGGGGCGCGACAGCAGATCGAGGACTTCGCGCGATCCCTCGTCCCCGGGGTGCTGCTCGACTTCCAATGGGCGGACCGGGTGAACGACCTCGGCGGGGACAACGGCTACCTTTCCGGCGAAACGCGCACGCCGATCGAGTCGGGCCAGTACGCGACGATCCTGCTGTCCAACTCCGTCGCCGAGGACTGGCCGGGCGATTCCAGCAGGGCGCTCGTGGCGCACGAGGCCGGACACGCGATCGCGACGAAGTGCCGATCGATGGTCGACAACACGAACTCGGCCTCGGCGGAGGCGTGGGCGACGGCCTGGGCCATCAGCATGGGATTCACGGATCCGGGCAACGGCACTCAGGCGTACGGGTCCCCGCCGGACTCCGTCGTGCAGCAGGCCGCAGCCTGCCGCTGAGCGTTCGGGATCGCCCGGCTGTCCCGCGACGCCGCAACTCTGCGACGCCTCAACTCTGCAGGATCCTTGCAATTCCGCAGGTGGATTCGGCGCGGATCCTCCTGCGGAGTTGCGGGTCTCCTGCGGAATGGGTGCCCAGCGTGCTCCCATCCACGACCTAGACTCCCGCTATGACCTCTCCGCCCTCGGCGTCCGTCGGCCAGGTCGTCGTCTTGCGTGAACGCTGGCCGGATCCGGTACCGCCCGCCGAGCTCCCGCTGCGAGGTGCGATGCGGACGGGTGCCCGCGTGGTCTTCGTCGTGGTGCTCCTGCTCGCCACCGTCGTGGGCGCGGGGTCGGCCGTGCCGCTGTGGACCATGCCGACCCCCGGGGTCTGGTTCTCCCTCCTCTTCACCGTGTTCATCGCGGTCGTGGTGGTCGTGCTCTGGGCGATCTACATCGGATCCCTGGCGCACAGCGCGGAGCGCGTGCGCGCCCACGCGCGCTGGCGGGGAGCGGCCGGCCGGATCGAGCGGCTCGACGGCACGGTCGCCTCACGCACGGTGTCGACGATCGAGGACGGCGGCGTCGCCCGCTTCGAGCTCGTCGTCGACACCACCGCCGGCCGGGTCCGGGCGGCGTGGGAGCGCGCGACGGCAGGGGCGCCGATGCTCCTCCAGACGCAGGTGCCGGGCGTCGGCGCCCGAACGCGCGTGTGGCGGATCCGGGATGCGAGTCCCGACGATCCGCTGGTCGTCGAGGTCCGGGATCCGTCGGTGGAGAACTCCCCGCCCGCGGTAGACCCGGTCTGAGCACCGACTCGAACTCAGTCGATCCGATGCTCAGGAGGCGGTTTGGGGGTCGGCGCATCCCGCATCGACTGAGTTCCGCACATGCTGCCGCCGGCAGCGGGCGGTGCCACGGCATGTGGCCCGGATCCTGACGATCTGACGATCCTGACGATCCTGCAAGAATCCGAGCCCGGGGCGACTCGGGTCTGCGAGGGTGGAACGGTCGCGTCCCGGCGACGCACGACGAACGGAAAGGCGCACGATGACCGACGAATACGACCTGATCGTGCTGGGCGGCGGCCCGGTGGGAGAGAACGTGGCCGACCGCGCGGTGCAGTCGGGGCTGACCGCCGTGATCGTGGAGAGCGAGCTCGTCGGCGGCGAATGCTCGTACTGGGCGTGCATGCCGTCCAAGGCGCTGCTGCGCTCGCCGCAGGCCTTGCGCGCGGCGCAGCATGTGCGCGGTGCGGCCGAGGCGATCACGGGCGAGCTCGACGTGCGCGCGGTGCTCGACCGCCGTGACTCGTTCACGAGCCACTGGCAGGACGACGGCCAGGTGGCCTGGCTCGACTCCGCCGGGATCGGCCTCGTGCGCGGGCACGGGCGCCTGAGCGGCGAGCGCAAGGTCGCCGTCACCACGCCCGACGGCAGCGTGCGCACCCTCACCGCCCGGCACGCCGTGGCGATCAGCACCGGATCCGACGCCGCAGTCCCGCCGATCCCCGGCCTTCACGAGGCGAATCCGTGGACCAGCCGCGAGGCCACGAGCGCCGAGGAGATCCCGGCCTCGCTCGTCGTGATCGGCGGCGGTGTGGTCGCCGTCGAGATGGCCACCGCATACGCCTCGCTCGGTGCGGAAGTCACCGTGCTCGCCCGCAGCGGCCTGCTCGGATCCGTCGAGCCGTTCGCGGGCGAGTTCGTCGAGGAGGGCCTGCGCACGCTCGGCGTCGACGTGCGTACGGGCGTCGCGACGAAGAGCGTCTCCCGCGATGCCGACGGGGTGACCGTGACGACCGACGGCGGTGACGTGCGCGCCGCGGAGATCCTCGTCGCGACCGGACGCACGCCCCGCAGCGGTGACATCGGCCTGGAGACGGTCGGACTCGCGGCTGGCCGCTCGATCCGCACCGACGACACCCTGCGGGTGCCGGGCCTGGACTGGCTCTACGCGGTCGGCGACGTGAACGGCCGGGTGCTGCTCACGCACCAGGGCAAGTACCAGGCCCGCGCCGCGGGCGATGTGATCGCCGCGCGCGCGAAGGGCGAGCCGGTCGACGACGACCGCTGGGGCCGGCACGTCGCGACGGCCGACCACGCCGCAGTGCCGCAGGTCGTGTTCTCGGAGCCCGAGGTCGCGGCTGTAGGGGTCACCGCCGCAGCGGCGCGCGAGGCCGGCCACCGTATTCGGGAGGTCGAGGTCGAGTTCTCCTCGGTCGCCGGGGCCTCGCTGCACGCGGACGGTTACAAGGGCCGCGCCCGTATGGTCGTCGACGAGGACAGGCAGGTGCTGCTCGGCGTGACGATGGTCGGATCCGATGTCGCCGAGCTCATCCACGCGGCCGCGATCGCGGTCGCGGGCGAGGTCCCGCTCGCCCGCCTCTGGCACGCGGTGCCGTCGTATCCGACCATGAGCGAGGTCTGGCTGCGCCTCCTGGAGGCCTACGGCCGCCCGTCGGCTTGACGGCCGGCCCCGGTTTCAGAGTGCGCACGTGGCTCCATTCCGGCAGCGGATCCAGCCGTTTGCGCACTTCGAAACCGGGGAGGGGGAATCCGGAGCACGGCATGGGTGTTTCCGATGTCGGAGGCCCCGCGTACTGTCGGTAGGGCGCCGCGTCGCGCCGCACACCGAGAAGAAGCGAGTCGCATCGATTCCCCGGAGGGACGAGTATGCAAGCAGTATTCGAAGGAACCGTCATCGCGAACGCCGATGACGCCGACGTGGTGGTCATCGAGGGAAACCGGTACTTCCCGCCGACCTCGATCACGGAGGGCGTGCTGCAAGAGAGCCCCACGCCGTACACGTGCCCGTGGAAGGGTGAGTGCCAGTACTACTCGGTGCGCGTGGACGAGCAGGACCACAAGGATCTGGCCTGGGCCTATCCGCAGCCTTACCCCACGGCGATCGAGCGGGTCGGCGTCGATTTCTCCGGGTACGTCGCGTTCGACCGGGCCGTGACGGTGCGAGAGGGCGTCGTTGCGCAGGAGGGGGCGCTCCCCTGAGGGGCGGACGGCCGATGATCGAGTTCCGCTCCGTCACCAAGACCTTCCCCGACGGCACCTGCGCCGTCGACGACTTCAGCCTGGTCATCCCCGCCCGGCAGACCACGGTGCTGGTCGGCTCCTCCGGATCCGGCAAGACCACGCTGCTGCGCATGATCAACCGCATGGTCGAGCCCACCTCCGGCGCCGTCGAGATCGACGGCGAGAGCGTGCTCGACAAGGATCCCGTGGCGCTGCGCCGCAGCATCGGCTACGTGATGCAGAACTCCGGGCTCATGCCGCACTTCAGCGTGATCGACAACGTCGCGACGGTGCTGCGCCTCAACGGCATCCCCCGCCGCGACGCGCACGTCCGCGCACGGGAGCTGCTCGACACGGTCGGGCTCGACCAGGCTCTCGCCGACCGCTACCCCAGCCAGCTCTCCGGCGGGCAGCAGCAGCGCGTCGGCGTCGCGCGCGGGCTCGCCGCGGATCCGAACATCCTGCTCATGGATGAGCCCTTCGGAGCGGTGGATCCCATCGTGCGCACGGAGCTGCAGCAGGAGCTGCTGCGGCTGCAGCGCGAACTCGACAAGACCGTGGTGTTCGTCACGCACGACATCGACGAGGCCTTCCTGCTCGGGGATCAGATCGTGATCCTGGACACCTCGGCCCGCATCGTGCAGAAGGGGACCCCCGAGGAAATCCTCGCGGCCCCGGCCGACGACTTCGTCGCGGCGTTCGTCGGCGCCGACCGCGGAAAGCGCGCGTTGCACCTGAAGCAGACGCCGCACGGCACGCTGATCGTCGATGCGGACGGTCGCGCGCAGGGCACGCTCGTGCAGTCCCCGGCATCCTTGCTGGACGCTCACCCCCCGCGGGCAGCTGACGAGGTCGCCGTCGACGCAAGGACCGCCGACTGACATGACCTGGATCGTCGACAATCTCGGGCTCATCCTCGATCTGACCGCAACGCATCTGCGGCAGAGCCTGATCGCGCTTGTGCTCGGCGTCGTCGTCTCGGTGCCGCTCGGCTGGATCGCCTGGCGGTTCCGGCTGGTGCGCGGTCCGATCATCGTGCTCACCGGCCTGCTCTACACGATCCCCTCGCTGGCGCTCTTGATGCTGATGCCGGCGCTGTTCGGCTATCGGGCGACGCTCGAGCCGAACCTCGTCGCGGCGCTCACGATCTACAACATCGCGATCCTGGTGCGTTCCGTCGCCGACGGGCTCGATTCGGTCGATGCCGACGTCCGTCGGGCGGCGACCGCGATGGGCTACGGATCCGGCCGCCGGTTCTGGACCGTCGAGCTGCCCCTCGCCGGTCCCGTGATCCTCGCAGGGGTGCGCGTGGCCGCGGTCAGTACGATCGCCCTCGCGACCGTCGGCACGCTGATCGGCGTCACGAACCTCGGCTATCTCTTCACCAACGGGCTGGATCGCCGGCTCATCGAGGAGGTCTTCGCGGGCGTGCTCGCGGTCGTCGTGCTCGCGCTCATCGTCGACGTGCTGCTGGTGCTTCTGGGCCGCGTGCTCATGCCATGGCAGCGCGCGCCGAAGCGCACCGCGCTCGGCGCCAGGCCAGCCGTCGTCACGGGGGGCGCCGCCACGGGGGGTGCCGCATGAACCTCTTCGTCGACGCGATCCGCTGGTTGCTCGATCCCGCGCAGTGGACGGGCACGTACGCTCTGCCCGCGCTGCTCGGACAGCATCTGCTCTACACCGTGCTGTCGGTGCTCGTCGCCGCGGTCATCGCCGTTCCCGCCGGGTGGCTGATCGGCCACACCGGACGCGGCAGGGAGGTCGCCGTGGCGATCTCGGGTGCCGCCCGTGCGATCCCCTCGTTCGGCCTGCTCATCCTGCTCGTGCTGCTGTTCGGCGTGCTGCAGGTCCCCGCCGCCGCGCTGGTCACCTTCGTGCTGCTCGCGATCCCGTCCCTGCTGGCGGGCGCCTACACAGGCATCGAGGCGATCGACCCGCGGGTCCTCGACGCGGCGAAAGCGATGGGCATGACGCCGTGGCAGGTGTTCTGGAAGGTCGAGTTCCGGCTCGGGCTGCCTCTGCTCATCGGCGGCCTGCGCGCCGCGACCCTGCAGGTGATCGCCACCGTCACGATCGCCGCCTGGGTGAACCTGGGCGGGCTGGGGTTCCCGATCATTCAGGGCATCCAGCTGAACCAGTTCGATCAGGTGCTCGCCGGCGCGCTCCTCGTGGCCGCTCTCGCCCTGCTCGCCGATCTCCTGTTCGCGCTCGCGCAGCGCGCCGCCGTGCCCGCCGGAGTGCGAGCCTCTGGCGGCGGGCGCACCGAGGGCGAACCCCGTCGCCGAGCACGCGCCCTCCGCGCCGCCCGCAGCTGATCACCTCCGCCGTCCCGCATCCGCAGAACCCACCCATCGCCCCAGAGAGGAACACCATGTTCACCGCTCGCATCACCCGGATCGCCGCCGCAGCAACGGCCGCGGTCGCCGTCGCGCTCACGCTCAGCGCGTGCGGATCCAGCAACCCGCTCGACAAGCCCAGCGAGAGCAGCGGATCCGGATCCTCCGACACGATCGTGATCGGATCCCAGGCCTACTACTCGAACGAGATCATCGCCGAGATCTACGCGCAGGCGCTCGAGAAGGACGGCATGACCGTCAAGCGCCAGTTCAACATCGGGCAGCGCGATGCGTACATGCCCGATGTGAAGTCCGGCGCGATCAGCCTGTTCCCCGAGTACAGCGGCAACCTGCTCGAGTACCTGGGCGGCAAGGCCGACACGAACAGCCCCGACGACGTCTACGCGGCGCTCAAGAAGACCCTGCCGAAGGGCCTCGTCGCGCTCGACTACGCCAAGGCCGCGGATCAGGACACCTACACGGTGCTCAAGTCCAACGCTGACAAGTTCGGTCTCGAGTCGATCGCCGACCTGTCCAAGATGACCGGCACGGTCACCGTGGGCGGCGCGCCCGAGTTCGAGAAGCGTCCGTACGGCCCTGCCGCGGCGAAGACCGACTACGGCGTCGACCTGGCGTTCTCGGCGACGGGGCAGACGACGCTCGAGGCGCTGCGTGCCGGCACCGTGCAGGTTGCGGACATCTACTCGGCGGACCCCGCGTTCGAGAAGGGCGACCTGGTGGCCCTCAAGGATCCGAAGAACCTGATCCTGTCGTCGAACGTCGTGCCGATCGCGAGCGCGACCGTCTCCGACAAGATCTCGAAGGCGATCAACGCCGTCAGCGCCAAGCTGACCACGGAAGAGCTCGTCAAGCTCAACGTGCAGAGCACGGTCGACAAGAAGCAGGCCACCGACATCGCCAAGGCCTGGCTCAAGGAGCAGGGCCTGAGCTGACGCGGCCTCTGATCATGGCGGCCCCGGGATCGGATCCCGGGGCCGCCGTCTGTCGCGGTGTCCCCGGGGAACGCTGCTGCGCCGGTCCGCGTACAGTGGCGGACGTGAGCGCTCCCAGTCTCGACCACCTGCGCACGTTCGTGACGGTGCACAGGACCGGATCCCTCACCCGCGCGGCGCAGTTGCTCGGAATGTCGCAGGCGACGGTCTCCGCGCACGTCCAGGCGGTCGAGGCGGTCGTGGGATTCCCCGTGTTCGAGCGCGGCCGCACCGGAGTGACGACGACCCCGAAGGGGCGCGAACTGGCGCAGCGGGTGGCTCGGCATCTCGATGCGATCGAGGACGCTGTGCTGCCGCCGGGCCTGGGCGACGGAACCCCGCGGGCCGTGCACGTGGGCGGTCCCGCGGAGATCCTGTCGCTGATGGTCGTCCCGCGGCTCGACGAGCTGATCACGGCGGCGAACGCGCCGATCCGGTTCGCCTTCGGGCTCGCGCAGGAACTGCTCGACGCGCTCGCCGGAGGCGCGCTCGACGTGGTCGTGAGCGCCGTGCCGCCGCAGCGCGATGGCATCACCGCTGTGCCCTTCTACGACGAGGAATTCGTGCTCGTCGCCGCCGCGAAATGGCGGGGCAGGGAGCCCGAGGAGATCCCCCTGGTGGCTTACGCCGAGAACCTGCCGATCGTGCGACGGTACTGGCGCAGCGTCTTCGGCCGGGCGCCCGCCGCGTTGAAGGTCGTCGCCGTGATCCCCGATCTCCGCGGGATCCGGGAGTCCGTGATCGGCGGCATCGGGATGTCGGTGCTTCCGGAGTACCTCGTCGCCGACGATCTGCGCTCGGGCGAACTCGTGACTCTCCACGATCCCGAGATCTCTCCGTTGAACACCCTCTACCTCGCGACGCGGAGCGGAGATGCGGAGAGGTTCCCCGCGGTCGCCGCCGCCTGCGCGGCTCTGCGGCGGTTCATCTCCTGAACGCGTCCCGGAATCCCGATGGAAGCGATCGATTCTCCGATGTCGGTGGGCCGGCGGAATCGGAGAGCATGGACAGGTCGAAAGGACCCCACATGTCGAAGATCCTCATGGTCGTGACCGCCGCCGACTCCCTCACCCTCGCCGATGGCTCGGCCCACCCCACGGGATTCTGGGCGGAAGAACTCGTCGTCGCGCATAGCGAACTCGTCGCGGCCGGCCACGACGTCGTCATCGCGACGCCCGGCGGCCGCAGCGCGCCGGTCGACCCCGGATCCCTGAACCCCGAGGTCGTCGGTGACGCGGCGCGGGTCGAGGAGTTCCGTGCCTACCTCGAAACGATCCGCGACGAGCTCGACCAGCCGGTCTCGCTGAGCAGTGTGTCCCCGGAGGACTTCGCCGCCATCGTGCTGCCGGGCGGACACGGTCCGATGGCCGACCTCGCCTTCGACGAGGATCTGGGCCGCATCCTCGTCGAGGCGGACGCGAACGCCCTCCCGATCGCCCCGTTCTGTCATGGGCCGGCCGGACTGCTCAGCGCGACCACGGCCGACGGCGACTTCGCCTTCGCGGGCCGCACGCTCACGGCGTTCACCGACGAGGAGGAGGCGGCCGGCGGGCTCGGCGAGAACACGCCGTGGCTGGTCTCGGCGACGCTGCGCGAGCGCGGCGCCGTCGTGCAGAGCGCTGCTCCGTGGACCTCGCACGTCGTCCGCGACGGCAACCTCATCTCCGGACAGAACCCGCAGTCCAGCCATGCCGTGGCCCAAGCGTTGCGCGAGGCCCTCGACGCCTGAGCTCGACGCCTGAGCTCCGCGCCGCCCAGAGTGGTGGCCCCGGGGGTTCCGGGGCCACCCCCTGACCTCAGCCGCGCGGGCTCAGATGCCGCGCGAAGAACCGCCCGGCGTCCTCCCCGGCATGCGCCGGAACGCCGGCGTGCCCGCCGAGGTTGGCCTGCAGCGTCTTCTCCGCGGATCCGAACGCGTCGAACACGTCGAGCGACCGCTGCCGGTCGTTGCCCTCGTCGTCCCACTGCAGCAGCACGTGCAGCGGGATGGTGATGCGCCGGGCCTCGTCCAGGATGCGCAGCGGCACATAGCTGCCGGCGAACAGGCCGGCGGCCACGATCCGAGGCTCGACCAGGGCGAGCCTGATGCCGACCGCGAGCACGCCGCCCGAGTAGGCGACGGGGCCGCCGATCTCGGGGAGGGCGAGCGTCGCATCGAGTGCGGTCTGCCATTCGGGCACCGTCTTGTCGACGAGGGGGAGCACCAGGCGATCGATCACATCCTCGCTCGGGCGTTCGCCGGCGTCGAGCGCCCGCATCAGTTCGGCCCGGGCGGTCTGCAGCTCGGGGATCCGCGGTCGCTGGCCGTTCCCCGGCATCTCGATCGCCACGGAGGCGAAGCCGAGCTCGGCGGCCGCGCGAGCACGGCCGTCCAGACGTGGACGCATCCGGGCGAGGCCGGGTCCGCTCGGATGGCCGAGCAGGATCAGCGGGACAGGGTGGTCGGCGGTGGCGGTCTCTGGCGTCCAGAGGACGCCGTCGATGCCACCCAGCGTGAAGTCGCGTTCGACGATGCCCTCGATGGGCTGTGCAGAAGCGATGGGCTGTGCAGAAGCGATGTGCCTATCGGCGGTGAAGATCAGTTCAGGTGTGATGTTCATGGTCGTGCCTTTCGGGAGTGCGCATGTACGGCGCTCCCGGACGACCTATCGCCCGACCGTGACCTCGGAGAGGAGCACCCACGTCGATTCGCTCATGGGGATCACCTCCTCTTCCTGCCACACGGCGTAGGCGACAGTAGCACTCCTGGCCCGTGTCAGTCGAGCGCGCTCATCACGTGCTTGATGCGCGTGTAGTCGTCGAAGCCGTACTGCGACAGATCCTTGCCGTAGCCGGAGTGCTTGAAACCGCCGTGCGGCATGTCGGACACGAACGGGATGTGCGTGTTGATCCAGACGCAGCCGAAGTCCAGATCCCGGGAGAAGTGCAGCGACCGGGTGTGGTCCTTCGTCCACACCGACGCGGCCAGCGCGTAGGGCACGTCGTTCGCGTAGGCGAGGGCTTCGTCATCGTCCTCGAAGGACTGCACGGTCAGCACCGGTCCGAAGATCTCGCTCTGCACGGCCTCATCGTCCTGGCGCATGCCGGAGACGATCGTCGGCTCGAAGAAGTACCCGACGTCGCCCTGTCGCTTGCCACCGGTCTCGATCGTCGCGTGCGCGGGCAGGCGATCCACGAAGCCCTGCACCTGGGCGAGGTGGGCGGCGCTGGAGAGCGGTCCGAAGAACACGCCCTCCTCGTGCGGCGCGCCGGTGCGGGCGTGCGTGCGCACCCGCTCGACGAGGGCCTTCACCAGAGCGTCGTGCACCGAGGCGTGCACGATCACGCGGGTCGCGGCGGTGCAGTCCTGCCCGGCGTTGAAGAACGCGCCGGTCACGATGCCCTCCGCAGCCTTCTCGATCGATGCATCGGGGAACACGATCGCGGGGGCCTTGCCACCGAGCTCGAGGTGCACGCGCTTCACGTCGGCCGCGGCCGACTCGGCGACGGCCATGCCGGCCCGGACGGATCCGGTGATCGCGACCATCTGCGGCGTCTTGTGCGCGACGAGGGCGGCGCCGGTGCTGCGGTCGCCGAGCACGACGTTCAGCGCTCCTGCGGGCGTGTGCTCGGCGACGATCTCGGCGAGGAGCAGCGTCGTGAGCGGGGTGGCCTCTGCGGGCTTCAGCACCACGGTGTTGCCGGCGGCCAGCGCCGGCGCGATCTTCCACACGGCCATGTTCAGCGGGTAGTTCCACGGGGTGACCTGGCCGATCACACCGATCGGCTCGCGCCGCACGTAGGAGGTGTGCCCGGCCATGTACTCCGCGGCGGCGCGACCCTCGAGGCTGCGCGCTGCGCCCGCGAAGAAGCGCAGCTGATCGACCGACTGCTCGATCTCATCGGCCACGAGGTTCGCGCGGGGCTTGCCGGTGTCCTGCGACTCGAGGTCGGCGAACTCCTCCGCGCGAGCGGCCATCGCGTCGGCGATCCGGAACAGCGCGAGCTGCCGCGCGGCCGGCGTCGTGTCGCGCCAGAGCGGGAAGGCGGCGGCGGCTGCGGCATAGGCGGCGTCGACGTCGCTCCGGTCCGAGATCGGGGCCTGGCCGTACACCTGCTCCGTGACGGGGTCGATGAGGTCCATGCGGCCCTCGCCGTGGGCGGCGACGGACCGGCCGCCGATGAAGTTCTGCGACAGGGTGCTCTGCATGCTGATCAGGATAGGTGACGACAGACGAAATCGAAAGAAAACGGGATCAAATTCTGCGAAATCAGTTGCAGAGAGTCATTGAGAATGTCAAGATCGTCACATGAGCGACAAGCCGAAGGTCCCGGTGCTGGACGACGTCTCCAAGCGGATCATCGAACTGCTGCAGGAGGACGGTCGTCGGCCCTACGCCGAGATCGGCCGTGCCGTGGGACTCAGCGAGGCGGCCGTGCGTCAGCGCGTGCAGCGCCTCACCGACAGCGGAGTGGTGCAGATCGTCGCCGTGACCGATCCCCGCCAACTCGGATTCTCCCGCATGGCGATGCTGGGCATCCGCGTCGACGGGGATCCGCGCGTCGCTGCGGAGGAGATCGCGAATATTCCCGAGATCGCATATGTCAACGTGACGCTCGGATCCTTCGACATCCTCGCGGAGGCGATCTGCGAGAGCGACGAGGATCTGCTCGAGCTGATCGCGACCCGGATCCGCACCATCGAGGGCGTCTCGCACACCGAGTGCTTCCTCTACGCGGGGCTCCACAAGGACCTCTACAACTGGGGCACGCGCTGATCCGCTGAGCCCGCCGCTCTCCCGACCCGCCCGCACCGCGGCACCCGGGGCGCTGCGTCGCGCCCCGATGGACGAACCATCCACCCTCCCGGACAGGAATCATCATGGGAACGACCGTCTTCGAACGACGGCAACCGAGCGCCTCGGTCATCGAGCGCTCACTCGAGAACACCGCGCATGCCGCGTTCTGGCTCGACGACGTCGAACGACCCGCCTTCCCGGCGCTGTCGGGTGAGGTGCGCGCCGACCTCGCGATCGTCGGCGGCGGGTACGCGGGGCTGTGGACTGCGATCCGCGCCAAGGAGCGCGACCCGCAGCGCAGCGTCGTGCTGCTCGAGGCCAACCGGGTGGGCTGGGCGGCGTCCGGGCGCAACGGCGGGTTCTGCGAGGCGAGCCTCACGCACGGCGAAGAGAACGGCATGAACCGCTGGCCGGACGAGATGGCGCAGCTCGAGCGCCTCGGGCGGGAGAACCTCGACGGCATCCAGGACGCGGTCGAGCGCTACGGCATGGACGTGGACTGGGAGCGCACGGGGCAGATGGCCGTGGCCGTCGAACCGCATCAGATCGAGTGGATGGAGGGCGAAGACTTCCTCGACGAGGCCGCCGTGCGCGCCGAGGTCGCCTCGCCGACCTACCTCGCCGGATCGTGGGACCGCACCGGGTGCGCGATGGTGCATCCGGCCAAACTCGCGTTCGAGCTCGCACGGGTCGCCACCGAGCTCGGCGTGCGGATCTTCGAGCGCACCCGCGTCACGGGCGTGAACGGCAAGGGCGTGCAGACCCTCACGGCCGAGAGCGGGTCGGTCGTGGCCGACCAGGTCGCGCTCGCCACGAACGTGTTCCCCTCCCTGCTCAAGCGCAACCGGCTGATGACCGTACCCGTCTACGACTACGCGCTCATGACGGAGCCGCTGACGGCCGAGCAGTACGAGGCGATCGGCTGGAAGAACCGGCAGGGGCTCGCCGACAGTGCGAACCAGTTCCACTACTACCGGCTGAGCGCCGACAATCGGATCCTGTTCGGCGGCTACGACGCCGTCTACCACTTCGGCGGCAAGGTGCGCGAGGAGTACGAGGACCGGCCGGAGAGCTTCCGGAGGCTCGCCTCGCACTTCTTCACCACGTTCCCGCAGCTCGAGGGGCTGCGCTTCACGCATCGCTGGGCCGGCGCGATCGACTCGTGCAGCCGGTTCTGCGCCTTCTTCGGCACCGCCCGGGGCGGCCGCGTCGCATACGCGACCGGATTCACCGGCCTCGGCGTCGGGGCGACCCGGTTCGCGGCCGACGTCATGCTC
This sequence comes from Microbacterium sp. 05N427, assembly GCF_056397105.1. NCBI lineage: Bacteria > Bacillati > Actinomycetota > Actinomycetes > Micrococcales > Microbacteriaceae > Microbacterium > Microbacterium sp. 05N427. Next base: position 22,742 of record NZ_JBFTMT010000001.1, on the reverse strand, counting down.
GACGAGCTCGCGGGGCTCACCACGGAGCGCACCCAGCTGGAGATGGTGCGCACGAAGCCCATCCCGTTCCCGCCGGAGCCTGCGGCCTCGGTCGGGGTCAACCTCGTGCGCGCGGCCATGAACCAGGCTGATCACAACCAGGGCCGGCGCAACCTGTTCCTGAAGACGCTCGACGCCGTCGGCATGGGGTTCGACTCGTGACCGCGCTGCCCGTCGCCGGCACCGCCATGACCGGCCTCGTCCTCGCTCACGAGCCGCTGCCCGCGGACGAGGTCGTGTCCGGCGCTCCGACCACGGCCATCGCCGTGCTCGACGACACCGGCGATCGTGAGATCGGCATCTGGGAGATGACGCCGGGCACCGCGACCGACACCGAGGTCGACGAGCTCTTCATCGTGCTGTCGGGGCGGGCGAGGGTCGTGTTCGAGGACGCGGCGCTGCCTGATCTCGAGGTCGGCCCCGGATCCGTCGTGCGCCTCGCCGACGGCATGCGGACCACCTGGACGGTCACCGAGACCCTGCGCAAGGTGTACATCGCCTGAGTCCCCCGGGAGGGAGTCCTCCGGGAGGCCTTCTCGGAGGGCGCACGCGGGAATAGACTCAGCGCGGGGACCTCATCCGCACGCCAGGTGGCGCGGCGTTGTGCTGGGCCGACGCGGGGATGACAACCCCCTGGGCTGGGGCTCATCATGTTCGAGAAACTCATGGCGACGGCCGTCCTTCCGGCGACGGACCTCGATCGCGCCAAGCGCTGGTGGCACGACGTCCTCGATCGCGATCCGATCTACACGGACGCCGCATCGGAGAACCTCTTCTATGACGTCGGCGGTGCCGTCGTGCTGGTGTACCGCACGGCCTTCGCGGGCACGGCGAAGAACACCGCCCTCAACCTCGTGACCGACGACCTCGAACGCGATGTGGCGGCGCTGCGCTCGCGCGGGGTGGAGTTCCACGAGTACGACTTCCCAGGGCTCAAGACCGTCGACGGGATCGCGGACCTCGGAGACGAGCGCGGCGCGTGGTTCAGCGACACCGAGGAGAACATCATCGCGATCGGCGAACCGTCGCCTGAGATGCGGGAGCGCGTGATGGGCGGGGTGCGCGCGGCGGAGTGAGTCGATCCGTGGGCGGTGACGACGCCCGTCACCGCCCGTGGGCGAGCAGTGCCAGATGCAGTGCCGACAGGGTCTCGCCGTCGTCGAGATCGGCGCCCAGCAGATCCGCGATCAGGGCGAGACGCTGGTAGAACACAGAGCGGGAGAGGTGTGATGCGCTCGCCGCCGCGGTGCGGTTGCCCGGGTGTGCGACCACGGCGCGCAGCACACGGAGCAGGTCGCCGTCCGTGGCGTCGTCGTGGCGGATGAGCGGCGCGAGCAGCCGCGCGCTGTGCTCCTGGAGCCGGTGATCGCCGCTGAGTTCGGCGGCGAGGCGCGCGAGCGGCCGGTCGGCGACGCGCAGCAGCTCCCCTGGTCCGGCCTGTCCGGCGAGGCGCCGCACGACCGGGATCGCGGCGAGCAGCTCTGCCGTCGTCGCGGCGGGATCGCTGACGGCGCCCGAATCCAGCACTGCGACGAGCGGATCCGGCAGCCGCGTCCCGGAGGGCAGCGACACGAGCAGGATGCGCTCGGATCCGACGTCGGCCGTGAGGGTGCGGGCGTCGGCCGTCCCCTTCGCGTCGGTCCACTCGTCGCGCCCTGAACGCGGCGACGCCCCCGTCATCGACACGGCGACGAACAGGGACCGCCCGCGCACGGGGAACCCCGACGACTCCAGGCGCGCCTCGACATCGGCGACCGTCACGTACCGCTCGCCGAGCAGCGCGGCGATCAGCCCCTCGGCTCGCAGTCGTGCCCAGGCCCCCTCGCCGTCCGCAAGACGCGACAGAGCGAGCGCCGTGGCGGCCTGCTCGAGCACCGTCGCCGGCCCCGCAGGATGCGGCGGTCCTGGCAGCGCGACGAGCTCGCCCCATCGCGTGCCCCGGGCGGCGACCGGCACGCGCGTCCACTCCGGCGGCAGGCGGCGAGACCGCCCAGCCCAGCCGGCCAGCACCTCTGCTTCGGCGAGGTCGAACGGGTCGGCGACCACGACCTCGTGCGCGAGATCCTCCAGCACGACCGGCGCCCGCAACGCCCGCGCGGTCTCCCGCACGACCACCTCGACCGGCGCGCCCCGCAGGCTCAGTCCGGTGAACAGCTCGTGCAGTCGCTGCCGCTCCTGGAGTGCCTCGACCTGGCCGGCGATGATGCGGCGGTGCACCTGCTCGGTGACCGCGACGAACTTCACCTCGCGGTCGAGGGTCACGAGAGCGAGGTCCCGCGCACGGCAGGCCGCGACGAGAGGCGGCGGGACCACGGCGAACCGCGTGCCGAGCTCCAGCACGATACCGGCGAGACCCGCATCGGCCAGCTCGTCGACGAGTCGGGTGAGGGCGTCGGCGGATCCGGGCCAGCCGGCGCCCGTCGTGAGCAACAGCTCCCCGCCGTCGAGCAGGGCGGCCACCCGTTCGCTGTCGGACACGTGCACCCAGCGCACCGGCACGTCGACGGATCCGGCCAGCACCTCCGGGATCCCTGCCTGCAGCGAGGCGACTTCGAGGGCGTCGGCGACGGTGGGGAGGCCGGGGTCGCCCTTCGTCTCGCTCCGCTCGCTCAGGGACCGGTGTGAGTCGCTTTGCTCGTTGGGGAGGGCGGGGTCGCCCTTCGTCTCGCTCCGCTCGCTCAGGGACCGGGGGGTCTCGCTTCGCTCGCTCAGGGACCGGGTCGGACGATCTGTCCGAGGGGAGGGGAAGTCCAGACGATCTGAGGGCACGGATCCATCCTCTCCTTTGCCAGCATGGGAGGACAAGCCCGCGGACGCGTCCGATCAGAGTGTCCGGATCCGCGTCTCGACTCATCGATCCCCGACCCGAGGAGCATCACGTGACTGTGATCCGCCACTTCATCGACGGCGCCGACACCGGCGCGACCGAGCGCACCGGCCCGGTGTACAACCCCGCGACCGGCGAGGCGCACCGCAGTGTCGCCTTCGCAAGCGCCGCCGAGGTCGAGCAGGCCATCGCAGCCGCCAAGGCCGCACTGCCGGCCTGGCGCGCGACGAGCCTGATCAAGCGCGCCGACGTGTTCTTCCGGTTGCGCCAGATCCTCGCCGAGCGGACGCCCGAGCTCGCTGCGATCGTCACGAGCGAGCACGGCAAGGTGCTCTCGGACGCCGCGGGCGAGGTCTCCCGCGGCATCGAGAACGTGGAGTTCGCCGCCGGTCTCGTGCACCTGCTCAAGGGCGAGCGCGCCGAGCAGGTGTCCCGCGGCGTCGACGTGCACTCGGTCAAGCAGCCGGTCGGCGTCGTCGCCTGCATCACTCCCTTCAACTTCCCCGTCATGGTGCCGCTGTGGATGGTCGCCTCGGCGATCGCCTGCGGAAACACGGTCGTGCTGAAGCCGAGTGAGAAGGACCCGTCCGCGGCGATCTGGCTCGCGAAGGCGTTCCAGGAGGCCGGACTCCCCGACGGCGTGCTCAACGTCGTCAACGGCGACAAGGTCGCGGTCGACACCCTGCTCGACTCGCCGGACGTCAAGGCGGTCAGCTTCGTCGGATCCACCCCGATCGCGAAGTCGATCTATGAGCGCGCCTCGGCGAACGGCAAGCGCGTGCAGGCGCTCGGCGGCGCGAAGAACCACATGGTCGTCATGCCCGACGCCGACATCGACGGTGCTGCGGCCGCCGCCGTCTCCGCCGCTTACGGGTCGGCCGGCGAGCGCTGCATGGCCGTCTCGGTGCTGGTCGCCGTGGGCGAGGTCGCGGATCCACTGATCGCGTCGATCACCGAGAAGGTGCAGAACCTGCGCATCGGCGACGGAACCGACGCCGCGAGCGAGATGGGGCCGCTGATCACCCGCGAGCACCGCGATCGCGTCGAGTCGTATGTCACGGGCGCCGCGGGCGAGGGCGCCACGGTGCTCATCGACGGGACGAAGCGCATCGCCGCCGGCGAGCGCCTCGACGAGAACGGCTTCTTCACCGGGATCAGCCTCATCGACGGCGTGAAGCCGGGCATGAAGCTCTACGAGGACGAGATCTTCGGTCCGGTGCTCGGCGTCGTGCGCGTGGACAGCTACGCGGAGGCGGTCGAGCTCGTCAACGCCCACCAGTTCGGCAACGGCGTCGCCGTCTTCACGCGCGACGGCGGCACCGCACGCCAGTTCGAGTTCGACATCGAGGTCGGCATGGTCGGCGTCAACGTGCCGATCCCGGTCCCGGTGGGGGCGTTCTCGTTCGGCGGCTGGAAGGCGTCGCTGTTCGGCGACTCGCACATCTACGGCCCCGAGTCGATCCACTTCTACACGCGCTCCAAGGTCGTCACCACGCGCTGGCCCGACAACACACCGGCGCAGGTCGACCTCGGCTTCCCGAGCAACCACTGACGCGGAAAGGATCCGAGACCATGAGCACCCTCACCGACACCGCTCACTACACCGACCGGCACGGCGCCGTGCACCCGCTGCCGGCCGCCGACGCCGAGGCGCAGGTGCGCGCCGACGACCGCGCCCACGTGTTCCACTCCTGGAGCGCGCAGGCGCTCATCGACCCTGTGCCGGTGGCTGCGGGCGAAGGATCCACGTTCTGGGACTACCAGGGCAACGCCTATCTCGATTTCTCGAGCCAGCTGGTGAACCTCAACCTGGGCCACCAGCAGCCCGATCTGGTCGCCGCGATCCAGCAGCAGGCGGGTCGTCTCGCCACGATCCAGCCGTCGATCGCGAACGACGTGCGCGGTGAGCTGGCCCGGCTCATCGCCGAAGTCGCCCCCGAAGGCATGGAGAAGGTGTTCTTCACCAACGGCGGCGCCGACGCGAACGAGTACGCGGTGCGCATGGCGCGCACGGCGACAGGGCGCCGCAAGGTGCTGTCGATGTATCGCAGCTATCACGGCTCCACGTCCACCGCGATCTCGCTGACCGGCGACCCGCGGCGATGGGCGAACGACTCGGTCGACAACGGCACGGTGCGGTTCTTCGGCCCCTACCTATACCGCACCGCGTTCCACTCGTCGACGCTGGCGGAAGAATCGCAGCGCGCGCTCGAGCACCTCGAGCAGACGATCCAGCTTGAGGGGCCGAACACGATCGCCGCGATCATCATCGAGACGGTGGTCGGCACGAACGGCGTGCTGGTGCCGCCGCCGGGCTATCTGCAGGGCGTGCGGGACCTGTGCGACCGCTACGGCATCGTGTACATCGCCGACGAGGTGATGGTCGGCTTCGGGCGCCTCGGCGAGTGGTTCGGCATCGACGCGTTCGACGCCAAGCCCGATCTCATCACCTTCGCGAAGGGCGTGAACTCGGGCTACGTGCCGCTCGGCGGCGTCGTGATCTCAGACCGGATCGCCGCAGCGTTCGACAACGTCTCCTTCGCCGGCGGGCTCACCTATTCGGGCCACCCGCTGGCCTGCGCGGCCGGTGTCGCGACCTTCGAGGTGTTCCGCCGCGACGGGATCCTGGAGCGCGTGCGCGACCTCGGATCCCGGATCGTCGAGCCGACGCTGCAGGCGTGGGCCGAGAAGCACCCGAGCATCGGCGAGGTGCGCGGGCAGGGCCTGTTCTGGGCCGTGGAGCTTGTGCGCTCGAAGGAGACCCGCGAGCCGCTCGTGCCGTTCAACGCGGCAGGGGCCGACGCGGCGCCGATGGGCGCGTTCGCCGCGGCGGCGAAGAAGGGCGGCGTCTGGCCGTTCACCCACTTCAACCGCATGCACGTGGCGCCGCCGCTCGTGATCACCGAAGACGAGCTGGTCCGCGGTCTCGCGGTGCTCGACGAGGCGCTCGACGTCGCGGACTCCTACACCGACTGAGCCGCGCTGGGGGCGCGCCCGGATCCCGTCCCTCGTGGGCGGGATCCGTGGTGTTCGGGGCAGGTCGGGTGTTCGGGGGCGGATTCCTCAGACCGCGACCGGATCCGGATCCGCGACACGGTCGATCAGCCAGCCGTCTTCGATGCGCAGCACCGTGGAGACCGACAGGTTCTCGGGGCCGGTGGCGAGGTGCTCGAGGTCGGCGCCGAGGCCGTGCAGCAGAGTCAGGATCGTGATGCCGCTGGTCACCACGAGCACCTCGGATCCGGCGCCGGCGACGTCGTGCAGCGCCGCGGTCGCGCGTCGGGCGACGTCCGCGGGGGCCTCGGCGAGCGGATCCTTCTCGGCGAGCGCGTCCAGCGTCGCGATGAACGGATTGTCGGCCGCCGCATGCGCCTGCATGAGCCGGAAGAACTTGCGGGCGCGCACGGCCTCGAGCCGCCCGAAGCAGAGCTCGCGCCAGCGCGGGTCCTGCTGGGCCTGCAGCCCGGATCCTGCCGCGTCGAGCAGCCGGCTCGCGGTCTCGCGGTGCCGGATCCCGTCGCCCGAGAAGGCGGCGTCGAACGTTACTCCGGCGGCGGCGAAGTCGAGCCCGCGTGCCGTCGCCTGCTCGCGGCCGAGCGCGGTGAGCGGCGCATCGGACCAGCCCTGCATGCGCTCAGCCTCGTTCAGCATGCTCTGCCCGTGCCGCACCACCCAGATCCGCGTCATGCTCTCAGCCTAGGCAGTCCGGCTCCGCCCTGTCCGAGGTCGGACGGCTCGCGCCGCGACCGGTCGTTCACAGCGCCGTCTCGAACGGCCAGCCGGTGTACGCCTCGGCGAGATAGCGGCGGCCGGCCTCCGACTCGGTGACCATCCGCAGCTCGCCGCGCTGCCGGCGACGGTCGAAGCCGGAGGCCTCCGGGGTGCTGTGCAGCAGGCTCGTCATCCACCAGGAGAAGTGCTGCGCCTTCCAGATGCGCCGCGACGCGGCCTCGGGGTAGGCGTCCAGCGGACGCTCGTCGCCGCCCTGCAGCAGCGCCCTGATCGCCCGGTTCAGCAGCACCACGTCGGCGACCGCGAGGTTCATGCCCTTCGCGCCGGTCGGTGGCACCGTGTGCGCGGCATCGCCGACGAGCACCGTGCGCCCGCGGCGCAGCTCGTGCGACACGAAGCTACGGAACTTCAGCACGTCGCGCTGGATGATCGGCCCCTGCTTCAGGGTCGTGCCGGGCACGCGCTTCTGAAGCTCGTCCCAGATCCGGTCGTCGCTGAAGCCCGCCGCGTCCGTCGACGGATCGCACTGGAAGTACATCCGCTGCACGGTCTCGCTGCGCTGGCTGATCAGGGCGAAACCGTCGTCCGAACTGCTGTAGATGAGCACGTCGTTGCTCGGCGGCGCCTCGGCGAGGATGCCGAACCAGGCGAACGGGTACTCCCGGAAGTAGCTGGTGCCGGATCCGCCGGTGACGGTCCGCCGCACGACGCCGCGCGAGCCGTCAGCCCCGACCACGAGGTCGGCCTCGATCTCCAGGGCGGTCCCGTCGGCGTCTGCGGCGATCACCCGCGGGCGGTCGGAATCGGGATCTTGGACGTCGGTCGCGGTCATGCCGAACCGGATGTCCTGGCCGGCCGCGAGGCGCGCCGCGATGAGATCCTTCAGGACCTCGTGCTGCGGGTACAGCCACACGCTGCGCCCGCAGAGGGCGGGGAAGTCGAACCGGTGGCCCTCTCCGTCGAAGCGCAGCTCGATGCCGTCGTGCCGATGCCCGTCGGTGAGCACGCGCGTGGAGGCGCCGGTCGTCGTCAGCAGGTCGACGGTGCCCTGCTCCAGGATCCCGGCGCGGATGGTGCGCTCGATCTCGGCGCGGGAGCGCTGGTCGATCACGACGGATTCGATGCCCGCCTCAGCGAGCAGGTGCGAGAGCAGCAGTCCTGCGGGCCCCGCGCCGACGATGGCGACGCGGGTGCGGATGGTGGCGGTCATGAGTCTCCTTCGACCGCGCCAGCTTCGCCGAGCCGCCGGCGCACCAGGCGCTCTTTCTCATTGAACAAGATTCAGAGCGCCGGCCACCACGCCGGATCCGTCCACAGGCCGAGCTCCTGCTCGAGCGCGGCGCCCACGCGGAACACCGTGGCGTCGTCGAAGGTGCGCCCCACGATCTGCACGCCCGTGGGCACGCCGTTCGGAGCGATGCCGGACGGCACGGCGAGCACGGGAACCCGGCCGATCACGTTGAACGGCAGCGTCATGAGCTGCGCGAACACCGCGGCGCTGTCGGTGCACGGCTCTTCGGCGTCGAGGCCCGTGGTGGCGATCGTGGGGCAGAGGAGCGCGTCGAAGCGCTCCATGAGCTCGCCGAACGGCCGGTAGAACGCGGATTCGGCCTCGAGCCCCGTGACGAAGTCCCCGCCGTTCGCCGCCGACTCCGCGAACGCACGGGTGTACGGCATGAGCAACGCGGTGCGCTCGGGATCCCCGTCCGCGATGCTCTCGATGAACGGTCCCATCACCGCGCCGAAGTGCGGCCAGGCGGTCTCCAGCACCCGCCCGGGGCCCCACGGCAGATCGACCGGCTCGACGGTCGCGCCCGCCGCGCGGAGCGCCGCGACCACGGTCAGGGTGTTCTCCTCGATCGCCGGATCGACGGCGTAGCCGCCGAGGTCCATGCAGACGGCGATCCGCATCCCCGCGAGGGACTCCACGGCGCCCGACACCGTGACGGCCTCGCGCAGCGATGCCGCGTCGCCCGCCCACGGGCCCGAGATCACGTTCTGCAGCAGGGCGACATCGGCGACGCTGCGGCCCATCGGCCCGTCGGCGCAGTACGTGTCGGAGTTGAAGGGCGCCATGCCCGGAACGCGGGCGAACGGCGGCTTGAACCCGACCACGCCGCAGAACGACGAAGGGATCCGGATCGATCCGCCGATGTCGGATCCGGTCGCGAGGATCGTGGATCCGGCCGCGAGGACGGCGCCGGATCCGCCCGACGATCCGCCCGGCGTGAACGCCGTGTTCCACGGGTTGCGCGTCACGCCCCACAGCGCCGTGTGGGTGACCGGGGCGCAGCAGTACTCCGGCGTCGTCGTGCGGCCGTGCACCACCGCGCCGGCGGCCTGGATCCGCTCCACGATCGGGTGCGTCTCGTCTGCGACGTGCCCGCGTTCGAGCAGACTGCCCTCCTCCGCGGTGCGGCCGGCGATCGGCTGCTCCTCCTTGAGCATCAGCGGGATGCCCTCGAGCGAGCCCGTGGTCTCGCCGCGGGCGAAGCGCTCCTCGGAGGCCGCGGCCGCGGCGCGCGCCTCATCGAGCCATTGCTCCGTGACGGCGTTGATCACGGGTTCCGTGGCCACCGTGCGCGCGACGACCGCGTCGAGCAGTTCGACGGGGGACAGCTCGCGACGGCGGAAACGCGCGGCGGCTTCGGTGGCGGTGAGGTGGTGCAGTTCCATGGGAGTTCCTTCGTGGAGAGGGCCATGTCCCACTTCTGGTCCCGGAATGTGCTTCCGGAGGGCCGAAATCGGGACATGGTGGGGCCGAAAGTGGGACACGGACGGACCGCGGCCCGGGACCAGGACACGGACGGACCGCGGCCCGGGACCGGGGCAGCCCGGACCCGGGACCGGTCAGGCAGGGACGGGGACCGAGTCCAGCAGCAGGCGGGTGTATTCGTGCTGCGGATTCGTGAGGATCTCGGCTGTCGTGCCGCGTTCCACGATCTCGCCGCGGCGCATCACCAGGGTCTGTTCGCAGACCCTGCGCACCACGGCCAGATCATGGCTGATGAACAGCAGCGTCAGGCCCTGTTGGCGGCGGATCTCGGCGACCAGGTCCAGCACCTGCGCCTGCACCGAGACATCCAGGGCGCTCGTGGCCTCGTCCATCACCAGCAGGTCGGGCTCGATCGCGAGGGCGCGGGCGATCGCCACGCGCTGCCGCTGTCCGCCGGAGAGCGTCTTGGGCCGGGCGACCGCGTGCTCCTCGCCGAGCCCGACGGCCGTCAGCAGTTCGAGGGCCCGCTCGGCGGCGGCGGCCTTGTCGAGACCCGCGTGCAGCCGCAGCACGTCGCCGACGGCCTGGCCGGCCGGGATCCGTGGATCCAGTGACAGGTACGGATCCTGGAAGACCATCTGCACGCTCTTGGCGCGGGCGAGACGCTCGTCCCGCCCGATCGCGTGCCCGGTGATCCCGCGTCCGGCGATGGAGATCGTGCCGGTGTCGGTCTGCTCCAGGCCCACGATCATGCGGGCGAGCGTGGACTTCCCGGATCCGGATTCGCCCACGACGGCGAGGGCTCCGCCCACCGGGATCTGCAGGTCCGCGTCGGCGACCGCGTGCACCTCGCCCCGGCCGCGCACGCGGTACGTCTTCGAGACGCCGACCACCTCGACCATCGCCGCCGAGGGCGCATCGGACGCCACTGCTCCGTCGTCGCCGGTCAGCCGCGGTGTGGCCGCGACCAGCCGCCGCGTGTACTCCGCCTCGGGGGCGCGCAGCACGTCGAGCGCAGGACCCTCCTCGACGACGGCACCGTCCTTCATCACGACCAGCCGGTCGCACAGGGATCCGGCGAGGTTGAGGTCGTGCGTGATGAACAGCATGCCCATGCCGCGTTCCGCGCACAGCTCGCGCAGCACCTGCACGATCTCGGCCTGCGTGGTCACGTCGAGGGCCGTGGTGGGCTCGTCGCAGACGAGCAGGCGGGGCGAGGTCGTCAGTGCGCCCGCGATCATGACGCGCTGGAGCATACCGCCGCTCAGCTCGTGCGGGTGCTGGTCGAGATGCTCGGCGGGGTACGGCAGCCGCACATCGGCGAGCAGGTCGGCCGCCCTGGCCCTGGCCTTCGACCGCGACCAGCCGTCGTTCAGCCGCAGCGCCTCGGTGAGATGATCGCCGATCGTGCGCATCGGGTTGATGCCGGCGCGCGGATCCTGGAACACCATCGCCGCGTCGGACCGGCGGATCGCGCGGAGCGATCCGGGGGACAGCGGCGACCGGCCGTCGGCCGAGCCCGCGCCGCCGATCCAGACGGACCCGCCGATCACGGCACGGTCGGGGGTGAGGCCGAGCACGGTGCGGGCGGTGAGGGACTTGCCGGATCCGGACTCGCCGACGAGTCCCACGGTCTCGCCGGGGGCGACGGAGAGCGAGATCCCGTGCAGCAGGCGGCGGCCATCCGGGAGGTCGAGCGTCAGGTCACGGATGTCGAGAAGCGCGGTCGCGGACGACGGTGCGGACGAGCCGAGAAGCGTGGAGCCGGTCATGCGGGGATCTCCCCTCCGATGCGGTCGGAGAGATCCTCGCCGACGATGTTGACGGCGACGACCACGAGCACCACCACGACGGCGGGCGCGATCGCCGGAAGGAACTGGCCCGCGGCGATGCCGGCCTGGGCTTCGTTGATCATCGCGCCCCAGTCGGCCGTCGGCGCCTGCACGCCGAGGCCGAGGAAGGAGAGCCCTGCGAGCTCGGCGAGCACGTAGCCGAAGTTCAGGGTCGACTGCGCGCCCACGATCGGCGCGATGTTCGGCAGCACCCGGCGCACCGCGATCCACGACCCGCCGAATCCCTGCACGCGGTAGGCCGCGACATACGGGCGCGTGCGTTCGGCCGCCACGAGCGACCGCGTCAGGCGCGCCACGAACGGCGCGTACGAGATGCTCATCGCGATCACCGGCGCGACCAGCCCCTTGCCGAACAGCGCGACCGCCATCATCGCGATCAGCAGCGAGGGGAAGGCGAACAGCACGTCGAAGATGCGGCCGAGCACCGCGTCGATCCAGCCGCCGCGCCAGCCCGCGAGCAGGCCCAGCAGGATGCCGAGGATCGTGGAGAACACCACGACGAGCAGCGGACCGAGCAGGGCCGTACGGCCGCCCCAGATGATGCGGCTGAGCAGGTCACGGCCCAGCGAGTCGGTGCCGAGCCAATGCGCGGCGGACGGCGGGGCATAGAACGCGGTGAAGTCGACCGCGTCCGGATCGAAGGGCGCGACCCAGGGGGCGAGGATCGCGGCGAGCACGACGACGGCGAGGACGACGAGGCTCGTGATCACGATGCCGCGACCGCGCATCTTCTTCGGCATGCGCAGCACGCGTACGGCCAGGGTGGGGGCTGAGGAGGTCATCTGGCACCAGCTCCTGCGGCGGATCGCGGGTCGATCCAGGGTTCGAGGACGTCGATGATCGCGTTCACGACGACGAAGGCGGTGACGACGAGCAGGACGATCGCCTGCACGACGGGGAAGTCGAGGCGGTCGACGGAGCCGACCAGGAGGGAGCCGATCCCGGCGAGACCGAAGGCCTGCTCGACGATCGAGCTCGCCACGATGAGTCCGGCCACGAGCACCCCGGACACGGTGAGGATCGGGCCGAGCGCATTGCGCAGCACGTGCCGGCGGATCACGGCGACGCGGGGGATGCCGCGCGAGGTGGCGACCTCGACGTGGTCGCGGTTCAGCTGCTCGACCATCGCCGAGCGGGTGACCTTGCCGACCAGCACGATGAACACGATCGCCAGGGCGATCGACGGCAACACCAGGTGATAGGCCATGTCCCAGAACCCGGATCCCGATCCGAAGGAGGGGAACCAGCCCAGCTGCACCGAGAAGATCGCGATGAGCACGATGGATCCGACGAACGAGGGGATCGCGCCGAGCACAGTGAGCGTGATCAGGATCCCGCGGTCGGCCGGGCGCCCCTTGTTCAGCGCCGCGAGTGCGCCGCCGATCACGCCGACGACCGCGATGATCGCCCCGGCCATGACGACGAGGGTGAGCGTGACCGGCAGCCGGTCGCCGAGCACCTGGGTGACGTCCTGGCGGAACTGCAGCGAGCGGCCGAAGTCGCCGTGCAGCACCCCGCCGATCCAGCGCAGATACTGCTCCCACGGGGGCAGATCCAGGCCGTACTGCGCGGTGACGTCGGCGATCGCCTCCGGTGAGGGCTTGCGGCCGCGCAGCAGGAAACGGATCGGGTCGCCGGGGACGAGGAACCGGGAGAAGAAGACGAGGAGCGAAGCGAGGAAGAGGGTGAGCAGCAGCCCGCCCAGCTTCCCCGCGACGCGGCGGAGAGTGCTCATGGCGTCACCTGTGGTCTCGGCCGTCTCCGGAAGCGGCGCAGAACGTGCGTCGTTCCCGGAGGCGGCTCATCGGATGGAGGAGGCGGGTCAGCGCTTGCCGATCTGGGCCGCCCACGGGTAGTAGAGGAACGCCATCGACGGGTCGAGGCCGGTGATGCGCTTGCCGAGGAACAGCGGCAGCGGACCGGAGGCGATCGGCAGCCAGGGCAGTTCCTCGTTCGCGATCTGCTGCGCCTTCGCGGTCAGCTCGCTGCGCGCGGCGGGATCCATTGTGCCGACGGCCTTGTTGACGACCTCGTCGAAGGCCGGATCGCTCCAGCCTCCGTAATTGCTGAAGTCCCCGGTGCGCAGCACCCCGTACATCTCGAGGGCGTCGGGGCTGGACAGGTACCAGACCGTGTAGAACAGGTCGACGCCCTCGCGCGCGCTCGGGTCGCTGAACAGTGCGGTGTACTGCGCGGGGCTCACCGTCTTGATGGTCAGCTTCAGGCCGATCGACTGTGCGGCCGCCATGGTCGCCTGCGAGACGACGGAGAAGTCGTTGCCGATGGGCGACGTCACGTAGACGAGTTCCTTGCCGGTCGCGCCGGCCTCCTCGACGAGCTTCTTCGCCGCGGCGACGTCCTTCTTGTAATGGGTGACGTCCTCGAAAGCGGCCTTCTTCGCGGCATCGGACGCGGATCCCCAGACCAGCTTCGTGGTCAGCACGTCCGTGGTCTCGCCGATGTTCTGCGACGCCCCCTTGAGGATGCCAGGCCGATCGAGTGCCATCATGAGCGCCTGGCGCACGCGCTTGTCGCCGAGCACGCCCTTCATGTTGCTGATGACGAGGTCGCTCGTGGCGGTGGAGGGGGCGTACAGCACGTCGCCCTTGCCCGAGGCCTGCAGCTGCGCGGCGGACTCGAGCGGGATCATCCAGGATCCGTCCACGCTCCCCGACTTCATCGCGTTCACGCGCGCGGTGGCGTCGGGGATGATCGAGAACGTCACCTTCGCCGACTTCGCACGCAGGTCCTTGTCCCAGTAGCCGTCATAGCGCTCCAGCGTGAGGGACTCGCCCGACTTCCACTGCTTCAGGGAGAACGGACCCGTGCAGTTCACGAGGCCGGTCGAGTTGCCGTAGTCCTTGCCCTTCGCCGCAAGGGTCGCAGCCGACTCGATGACGCCGGCGGATCCGCCCATGCCCTGGTTGAACTGCGAGTCGGGGATCTTGGTCTTGACCGTGACCTCCATCGGCCCGGTCTGCGTGATCGAGTCGACGTTCTGGTACACGGAGAACCAGCTGGATCCGACCTGCGGATCCATGATCCGCTGCATCGAGGCGACGGCGTCGGCGGCGGTCAGCGGCGTGCCGTCGTGGAAGGTCACGCCGTCGCGGATCTCGTAGACCCAGGTGAGCGGGTCGGGGTTGGAGAAGCTCTTCGCGAGTCCCGGGCTCAGCGTGTAGTCCGGGTTCAGGCGCAGCAGCGACTCGCACACGTTGGCGAGCACCTGGTTGTCGGGGTAGTCGAACGCGTAGGCGTAGTCGAGCGTGGCGGGCTCCGCGTACAGCGCGAACGAGTAGGCGTCGATGTCACCGGTGGCGGCGGCCGTCTTCGTGGTGAGCTTCCAGTCCGACCCGGCGGATCCGCTGGAGGCGCCGCTCGCGCCGCCGGAGCAGGCGGTCAGGGAGGTCACGGCGACCAGGACCGCAGCCCCCAGCGCGACGGCGGAAGTGCGCCGGGCGCCGGCGGAACGGCGCCGGGGGACGACGCGGGGAAGGCGGGTTCGGGTCATGACGGCTCTCCTTCGAGCTCGGTGCGGGTGGTGTTCTCGGGGGCGGCGGACCCCGCGGCGGTGGCGAGGGCGCTCTCGGCGGCGTACACCCGGCGCCCGTCGATCCAGGTCTGCACGACTCGGCTGCGGAAGATCTCCTCGGCCGGCACGTCGAACGGCGACGGATCCAGCACGACGAGGTCGGCGCGGTAGCCGGGACGGATGCTGCCCGTGTCGTGGTCGCGGTGGTTGACGTACGCGGTGCCGGATGTGTAGGCGGCCAGTGCGGTGGCGAGGTCGATCCTCTGCGCCTCCCCTGCGAGCGGCGGACGCTCGGAGCCCGGGAACGCCCGGTTCACGGCGACATGCACGGCGTCGATCGGGGCCGCACTGGAGACCGGCCAGTCGCTGCCGGCGGCGAGCTTCACCCCCGCGCGCACGAAGTCGCCGAACGGGTAGTGCCGCGCCTCCTGGCCGTCCTGCAGGAAGGGCAGCGTGAGTGTGTCCATCTGGTCCTCGTGCGTGGCCCACAGCGCCTGGATGTTCGCGACCGCGTCGAGTTCCGCGAACCGGGGCACGTCCTCCTCGGCCACGACCTGCAGGTGTGCGAGGTGGTGGCGGCCGTCGGTGGCGCCGTTCGCGTCCCTGGCGTCCTGCAGCGCATCCAGGGCCTCGCGCACCGCGCGGTCCCCGAGCGCGTGCATGTGCACCTGCTGGCCCGCCGCGTCGAGCGCCGTCACGTACGCGCGGAGGCGTGCCGGTTCGATGAAGCTCAGCCCGTGGTTGTGCGTGTCGTGCCCGTGCGCATCGCGGTACGGGGTGAGCATGGCGGCGGTGTGGTTCTCGGCGACGCCGTCGACCATGATCTTGGTGGTGCCGATCTCGAGGCGCTCTGGCGCTCCGAGCTCGGAGATCCGCCGCCGCTCTGCGACCATGTGTGCGACCTGCTCGATGCCGCCCTCGCGCGCCCACCACTGGGCGCCGGTGACGTGCACGGTCAGCGTGCCTTCGGCGATCGCGCGCTCGTAGGCGGGGAGCGGATCCGCGATGCCCGCGGCGCCGCCGCCGACCATGGCATCCTGCCAGCCGGTGATGCCGAGAGCGATGAGCTCCTCCTGGGCGCGCAGCAGGCCGCGGTACCGCAGGTCCTCGCCGGTCACCGGGCGTACGTCGCCGAACAGGTCTCCGGCGCCCTCGTGGAAGGTGCCGGCCGGGGAGCCGTCGGCCTCGCGGATGATCACGCCGTCGGCGGGCTCCGGGGTCGCGGCGGTGATGTCGGCGAGCTCGATGGCCGCGGTCGACGCCCACAGGCTGTGGTGGTCGCGGCTGGCAAGCAGCACGGGTCGGCCGGGGGCTGCGGCGTCGAGCAGGTCGCGGGTCGGGTTGCCGCCGGGGAAGCAGTCCATCGACCAGCCGCCGCCGAGGATCCACTCCTCGTCGGGGTTCGCCTCGGCGTAGGCGCGGACGGCGGCCACCGCCTCCTCGGCGCTCTCGGTGCCGCTGAGGTCGCACTGCAGCAGTTCGACCCCGCCGCCGACCGCGTGGATGTGCGCGTCCTGGAAGCCGGGGCTCAGCAGAGCCCCGCGCAGGTCGATGAGCTCGAGGGAATCGGCGGGCTCCGTGCCGACGAACGCGGCCAGCTCGGACTCGGGCACGATCCGGTCGATGCGCTCGTCGCGCACGATGACGGCCTGGCCGAGCAGGGGGGATCCGGATCCGGTGAACACCGATCCGCCGTGGAAGACGCGCGTCGTCATCATCCGCCTTTCGTCGTTGAAGCAGGGCCGAATGGCCGTGGGATGCGATAAAGCTAACGAGAGTCAAGGGTGATGTCAACACTGTTGACTAAAGCGATGACAGCGCGTTGCAGGCGTGGCACGATAGAGGCAGGAGGGGATATGCCACCGAAGAATGCCCGTCGCGGCGGGGACATCGACGATGCAGTGCCGATGCGTCCGCGTCTGGATGCGGGCGTGATCGTGTCCGCGGGGCTGGAGCTGGCGGCGTCGGGGGCGGCGTCGATCTCGGTGCGCGAGCTCGGCACGCGGCTGGGCGCGGATCCGACCGCGATCTACCGGCACTTCCGCAGCAAGGACGACCTCATGCGGGCGCTGCTGGACGACATCACGCAGCGCGCGGTCGTGACGGTCGACCTGCCCGTCGAGGACTGGCAGGGGCGCCTGCGGGCGCTGGCCGGGGCCACGCTGGATCTGTACTCGACGTATCCTGCGGTCGGCGCGGAGGCGACGACGCTCACCACCCACGGCCCCGGCGAGCTCAGCGCGATCGAGCTCATGCTCGAGGCGTTCACCACGGCAGGTCTCAGTGAGGCCGACGTCGTGCGCCACTATGCGCTGCTCGCGTCGCACGTGCTGTCGACCGCGGCGGGCATCGCGAGGGCCAGGGCCGACCGCGGCGACGACGACCTCGACGGCCCGTGGTTCGACGAGCCACCGCTCGCGGATCCGCGCAGCCATCCCCGGATCGCGGCGCACACGGTCGCGCTCGCCTCGCTGCGCGACCGCGATCTGTTCTTCCTCGGGGTCGACCTCGTCCTGGAGTCCGCCGAGCGCGCCGCCGCCCGCTGACGCCGGCTTCGCCGGCCGGGCCCGCCTGTGCCCTGCTGTGGCTTGCTGTGGCTTGCGGTGGTCTGCTGTGGCCTGGGTCGCAGTATCTGCTGCTCAGACGCCGCGGAAAGCGCCGGAACTGCGACCCAAACGGCGGGCTTGCGCCGGAACTGCGACCTGGGCCCGGGGCTTGCGGCGGAGATAGTTTTGTGACAAAACTAGGCTTCGACGGCGAGGGTGCCGGGAACAGGAGCAGATCGATGCGGATCGGAATCATCGGCGCGGGGATCGGCGGGCTCGCCACCGCGCTCAGTCTGGAGGCCGCCGGCTTCCGCGACATCACGGTGCATGAGCGGACGGACCGGATCCGCGGTCTGGGGGTCGGGCTCAACCTGCTCCCGCATGCGATCCGCGAGCTCACAGAGCTCGGCCTGCGCGACCGCGTCGAGGCGCTCGGCGTCGCCCCCGAGACGCTCGTCTACATGAACCGTTTCGGCCAGCACATCTGGAGCGAGCCGCGCGGACTCGCCGCCGGTTACCGCTGGCCGCAGCTCTCCGTGCACCGCGGGCGACTGCAGCTCTCCCTGCGTGACGCGGTCGTGGAGCGCCTCGGTGACGTGATCCGACTCGGCCATCGCCTCGTGGACGTGCAGGGCGAGGACGACGGATCCGAGACGGCCCGATTCGCGACCGCGGACGGCGAGATCACGGCGACCTACGACGTGGTGATCGGGGCGGACGGGATCCACTCCGCGCTGCGCGCACTGCGTTATCCGGCCGAGGGTGCTCCGCCGTGGAGCGGGCTCACGCTGTGGCGCGGGGTCGCCGACGCGCCGGTGCTCGTCGACGGCCGCACGATGATCATGGCGGGCGACGGCGAGCAGAAGTTCGTCGCGTACCCGCTGGGTGCTCCGCAGAACGGGCGCCAGCGGCTGAACTTCATCGCCGAGCAGCGCGGCACCGGCCCCTTCGAGAGCCTCAAAGACCGTGCGGACTGGAATCGCGCCGTGGATCCGGGGCCGATCGCCGAGCTCTTCGCGGACTGGACGTTCGACGGCCTGGACGTGCCGGCGATCATCGCGAACGCGGAAGAGATCCTGGAGTATCCGATGGTCGACCGCGATGCGCTGCCGCAGTGGACCTTCGGGCGCACCACGCTCGTCGGCGACGCCGCGCACGCGATGTATCCCAACGGTTCGAACGGCGGATCCCAGGCGATCCTCGACGCGCGCACCCTCGCGTTCCACCTCGGCACCGCGGTGCGTGCGGCCGATGCGGCGGACCGCGCCGCCGGCGGCGCGGGCGGCTCGGCGGAGAGCGCGGCGGGCGACTCGGCGGAGGGCGCGGCGATCGACGCGGCGCTCGCCGGCTACGAGGAGGCACGCCGCCCCGCGATGACCGCGCTGCTGGCCGGCACCCGTGCGACCGGTCCGGAACGGGTCATGCTGCTCGCAGCCGAGCGCGCCCCGCAGGGTTTCGCGCACATCGATGACGTGATCCCGCGGAACGAGCGCGAGGAGATCGCGAACGCCTACAAGCGCGCCGCGGGGTTCGCCCCGTCGATCCTCAACGAGCGCGCTTCGCTCAGCGTCGGGGATCCGGCGTGAGCGGCCGTTCGGGGTCCGCCGACATGACCACCGGCGACCCCGAGAGCCGCCTCGCCGCGGTCATCTCGCCGTTGCGGCGCACCCTGCTCGCCGCGGCGCGCGAGCGCGGAGAGCTGCCCGACATCCCCGACGCGCAGATCGAGATCGTGCGCGCGCTGCTGCCGTCCTCCGGCGGTGCGGAGCGAGGGCCGGCCGAGCTCGCGGAGGCGCTGCACCTCAACCGCTCCACGGTCAGCAACCTGCTCGGCGCGATGGAAGCCGACGGCCTCATCGAGCGGCGCAGCGCCGAGGGCGACGGCCGCCGGGTCGTCGTCTCCCTGTCGGCGCGCGCGCTCGACCTTTTCGGGCGTTTCGACCAGACCGCGGGTGAACTCCTGCGGGATGCGCTGGCGAGTCTGGATCCGGGCGATCGCGCGGCCGTCACCGCTGCGGTCCCGGCCCTCGAAAAGCTCGCCGCCGCGCTGCGAGGGGGTGTGCGGTGAGCGACTTCTTCGCAGAGCTCCCGGATCCCCGGTTCGAGCCGGCGTTCGATGTCACGGTGCAGGTCGGTCCTCCGCGAGATCACGGCGTCACGTCGGCCGGACACCGGCGCGTGGTGCCGATCCTCGGCGGGCGGATCACGGGATCCCTCGACGCCGAGATCCTCCCCGGTGGATTCGACCGGCAGCTGATCGCGTCCGATGGCACGATCGGTATCGACGCCGAGTACTCCGCCGTCGCGGCCGCGGGGCCTCTGCTCATCCGCACGCGCGGGGTGCGCAGCGGGTCGGCCGACGTCCTTGCCCGGCTGGGTCGTGGTGAGCCGGTGGATCCGGGCGAGTACTACTTCCGGACGACCTTCGAGGTCGAAGCGGCTGCTCCCGAGTTCGCGGACCTGCAGCGCAGGCTCTTCGTCGCGGTCTGCCGCCGGGACGGATCCGAAGTCCGCTATCGGGTGCACCGGGTCGACTGAGTCGCGCACCGCCCGGTCGGCGCCCCGCCTCAGGCGGGTAGGAGCTCGCCCACGAGCTGCTGGATCCGTCGGCGGATCTCGTCGCGGATCGGCCGCACGGCCTCGATGCCCTGGTCCGCCGGGTCGTCGAGCGTCCAGTCCTCGTAGCGCTTGCCGGGGAAGAACGGGCACGCGTCGCCGCAGCCCATCGTGATGACGACATCGGAGTCCTGCACCGCCTCCGTGGTGAGGACCTTGGGCTGCTCCGCGGCGATGTCGATGCCGAGCTCGGCCATCGCGGCGACGGCGACGGGGTTGATCTGCTCGGCGGGCAGGGATCCGGCGGAGCGAACCTCGATGCGGTCGCCCGCGATCTCGCGCAGGAAGCCCGCGGCCATCTGGGAGCGGCCCGCGTTGTGCACGCAGACGAACAGCACGGCGGGGGTGGCTTCGGCGGTCATGCGTCTCCTCGTTTCCAGGTTCAGCCTACGGCGACCGGGCGGGCGCCGATCTGAAGGACGGGGGCGGCGCAGCAGCTTCCGCCGGTCGTGTCGAAGTCGCCGGATCCTCCGCACACCCCGGTGGCCGGGAGAGCGAGCTCGTTGCGGGCCGCGGCCTCCAGGTCGCCGGCGAGGTGCGCGACCACGCTGCGGACCTGCTCGTAGCCGGTGAGGGCGAGGAAGGTCGGTGCGCGGCCATAGCTTTTCGCCCCGACGATGAAGAACCCGGATTCCGGCTGCGCGAGCTCGCGCGCGCCGGTTGCGCCGACGGATCCGCACGAGTGGATGTTCGGATCGATCTCGGCGGCGATTCCGGCCACCGCCTCCAATGCGGGGTCGAGGTCGATCCGCAGCTCGGTCAGGAAGGACGTGTCGGGGCGGAAGCCGGTGAGCGCGAAGACGTGGGCGACGCCCGGGATCTCGCGCCCGTCGCCGGCCACGACCGTGACGCCGTCCGCACCAGGGCGGAACTCTGCCACGCGGAACCCGGTGACCACCTCGACGAGACCCTTCTCCATGGCCCGCCGCGCGCGGACGCCGAGCGCGGCGCGCTGGGGCAGGGCGTCGCCGTCGCCGCCGCCGAACACGGATCCCGTTCCGCCGCGCCGGAGCACCCAGCTGACCCTGGTCCCCGGCTCCGTGCGCGCCAGCTCGGTGAGGCGGAGCACGGCGTGTGCGGCGGAGTTGCCGGCGCCCACGACGAGCACGTGCTTCCTCGCGAGAGCCGATACGTCGTCGGGGATCCGGTACGAGATCCGATCGCCGGCCGTGCGTTCACCGAGCGCCGGAAGGCCGTCGGCGCCGGCCGGACCCGGTGCCGACCAGGTGCCGGACGCGTCGAGGACGGCCTTTGCGTCGATGCGCCCCTCCCGTCCGTCCGCGCTGACGGTGTGCACAGTGAACGCGACCTCGCGGCGACCCGAGTCGACGACCCGATCGCGCTCAGCTCTGGCGATGCCGGTCACCGCGGTGCTGGTGCGGACGCGGTCGCCCAGGGCCCTGGCGAGAGGATCGAGGTAGAGGTCGATCCATTCCCGGCCGGTCGGGTACCCCTCACTCGGGGTGTCCCAGCCGGTGCCGTCGAGGAGCCGTTGCGCTGCGGCGTCGATGAGTTCCGGCCATCCTGAGAACAGTCGTACGTGTCCCCATTCCGAGACAGCCGAGGCCGCGCTGTCGCCGCGTTCCAGGACGACCACGTCCTGCCCGCGCTCGACGAGATGAGCGGCGGCGGCGAGGCCCTGGGGGCCTGCACCCACGACGACGACAGGCAGGTCGGACATCTGCACTCCTCGGATCGGGAACAGCATCAGATTGAAGAACATCAATGCGACTACGGTCCATCATCTATCGATGAATGTCAATACGTGGAAGGATGGGCGCATGACGCTCCCCGTGACCATCGTCGCCGGCGACGCCTGCGCCGACGGTGACGCCTGCTGCGCCACCGGGCGCGAGCCCCGGGTCGGGGTCGAGGAGGCCGAGCGGATCGCGCGCGTGTTCAAGGCGCTGGGGGATCCGACGCGCGTCAAGCTGCTCTCGCTCATCGGTGCCGGCGAGGGTGGCGAGGCGTGCATCTGCGATCTCACCGAACCGGTCGGGCTCTCTCAGGGCACGGTCTCGCATCATATGAAGCTGCTCGCCGAGGCCGGGCTCGTCACGCGCGAGCAGCGCGGCAAATGGGCCTACTTCGCGATCGCCGAGGGTGCGCTGGACGCTGCCGCGGCCTCGCTTCGGACGCTCTGACCGCGCTCCGCTGCTCTGGCTTCGCTCTGGAGGCTCTGACTTCGCTCTGGAGGCTCTGACTTCGCTCTGGAGGCTCTGGCTTCGCTCCGGCTGCTCTGGCTTCGCTCTGGAGGCTCTGGCGCTCTGGCCGCGCCCTGGTGCTCTGGCCGCGCTCTGGTGCTCTGACTTCGCCCTGGCGCTCTGGCCGCGCTCTCAGGTGCTCCGACCGCGCTCTGGTGCTCTGGCCGCGCTCTGGTGCTCTGGCTGCGCTCTCAGGTGCTCCGACCGCGCTCATGGGCGAGGGGCCGGGTGGCCCGCACTGGTCAGAATCCGGAGGGTTCGGGGTCCGGTTCCGGGGGTGGATCCGGGTCGTCGATGGTGAATGTGACGGGTGCGGGTGGCCGGTCGATGTAGGCCACCCCGGTGGGGCTGGTCCATTCCAGGATCCCTGCGCCGTGTTGTTTCACTGTCCAGGTGGTTTGGTGTTTGAGGACGTGGTGGCGTCGGCAGAGTCCGCCGAGGTTGCCTTCTTCGGTGGGCCCGCCGTGGGCGGCGTCGATGGTGTGGTCGAGGTCTTGGGTGCGGGGTGGGAGTCCGCAGGTCGGGAATCGGCAGCGGGAGTCGCGGGCGTGTAGGAGGCGGCGTAGGTCGGTGTTGGGCCGGTAGTGGTCGACGGCGAGGATCGCCCCGGTGATCGGGTGGGTGAGGACTCGTTCCCACGCGGTCGCCCGGCCGGTGAGGGTGCGGGCGGTGTCGGT